>JAIXTI010000289.1 GCA_027484025.1 bacterium | reverse complement strand
CCACGGATGACCACCGCGTAGTCGGTCGGCGCCACGACGCGAGACCACCGCGACGTCGCCGCCACCCTCCGGCGTGCTCGTCGCCCGGCGCGGCGCGGCACCGCGCGAATTCGCATCACGCGGGCGCCCACGATTGGAGGAGCGACGGTCGGGACGGTTCACAGCTACCTCACCAAAGAAAGCGGGGGAGTGGTCCCCGACAGATACTGATCGACGCCACGCTCACACCGCGTGCGCTGTTCGCGCACCGTGCGCATGAACACCTCGTGGTTGCGATCGACGGCATCGAAGCTCGCCTGCTTGTGCCACAGGTGATAGCACACCGCTGAAAACTTGAGATTGCGGCGCGCGAGCCCCGCATTGCAGAGGCGCGTGGCGAGTTCGCTGTCTTCGCGGCCCCACCCCTCGATGGCTTCGTCGTAGCCGTTCGCGCGCAGCAGATCGTCGCGCCAGAACGCCATGTGACAGCCGCGCACGCGCTTCATACCGCCCTTCTCGCCGCGAAAGAGCGGATCGAGCACTGGTGCATAGAGCGCGTTCGCGCGGTTGTTGATGCCCCCGGTAAACGGCGTCAGTGACACCCGTTCACCCGACAGCAATCGGGCGGTGAGCGCCTCACTCAGCAGGGCCCGCGACCCCTGCACCCAACTGCCGCGCTGCGCAAAGGCCGCATGCGCCGCAATGAACCCCGGGTGCAGCACGATGTCGCCGTCGATCTGTACCACGTAGTCGCCACGCGCTGCCGCAATGGCCTTGTTCCGGATCGCCGCCAGTCGGAATCCGGTGTCCTCGTGCCACACGTGCACCAGCGGCACCGGAAAGGTCTGCTGTGTCCGCTCGATCAGTTCGCGCGTATCCGGGCGCGAGCCATCATCGGCAACGAGCACCTCGAACGGCATCACGCGCTGCGCCGCGATGCTTGCGAGCACTAGCTGCAGCGCACTCGGCCAGTTGTACGTGGCCACAATCAGGGAAATGCGCGGCCCGCCCCCGCCTGCCGTCACCGCGTGGTCCCGCTCGCCTTGGCCGCCGCACGCTTCTCCGCCTTGATCTCGGCAATGGCGCGCGTATGCTGCGCAAACGTTTCCGTGAACTGATGGCTGCCATCTGGACGTGCCACGAAGAACAGATAGGGCACGTCGGCCGGCGCCAGCGCCGCGGCGATGCTCGCTTCGCCAGGGTTGGCAATCGGTCCCGGCGGGAGTCCCGGATACTTGTAGGTGTTGTACTTCGACTCCACCTCGAGATCCTTGTACAGCACGCGCCCCACATGCTGCGGCAACGCGTACTGCACCGTGGGGTCGGCCTGCAGTAGCATGCGCTTCTTCACGCGGTTCCAGTAGACGGCGCTGATGATCGGTCGTTCTTCCGCCTTGCGCGCTTCTTTCTCGATGATGCTGGCCATCGCCATCGCGTCATGACGCGAAATGGCCATCGCCTTGAGGCGCGCATCCCACTCCGGCTTCCACACGTCCAGGAAGCGCTCGATCATGGCGTTCACCGCCTCGCGCGCGCTCGTCCCGTCGGGAAAACTGTACGTGGCCGGAAACAGATACCCCTCGAGCGACGGCACAGGAATGTCGAGCTCGCGCAGCCACGCCGTATCGGTCACGGCCGCACGCACCGAGTCTTCCGGCACACGCAGCGCCTTCACCAGCACCGGCGTGATGTCACGCAAGTCGAACCCTTCCGGAATCACGACCGTGCGCATGAGTCCGCGCCCCGTCACCAGCGCATCGAGCACATCGCGATAACCCGCGTCGGCCGCAAAGCGATACGTACCCGGCTTGATGTCTGTGGCCGCACCGGTCACTCGCGCAAACAGCCGGAACAGGCGCGTCGAGCCAATCACGCCGTTGGCAGCGAGCGACTCCGCCGCCACGCGCACACTCGCCCCCTTGGGCACCACCACGCGCGCCGGCTCCCCCGTGGCGCTCGCCGACCCGCCAATCTCGCGCCACATCCACGCGCCAATGACCACCGCCACGGCGAGCGCGCCGAGGCGGAGAATGCGCGAATTCTTCGAGCGCTTACGCGCCATCGCCCGCTTCCCCCGCTACAGGCTCGACGAGCTCACCCAGCTCCACCCCTTGAGCCCCCGCGCGCAGCACACTCTCCAGCAGCACACACGCCGCCATCGCGTCCACGTCGCCTTTGCGGCCACGCGTGCTCCCGCCTTGTTCGCGAATGCTGCGCAGCGCCGACGACGTCGTGAACCGTTCGTCTACCAAACGAATGGGAAGCGCCTGGCGACCAGCCAGCTTGGCCGCGATCTCGCGCACTTCGCGCGTGCGATCCGTCTCTGCGCCCGCAGGGTCGAGCGGCAGCCCAAAGATGTAGCCGGTCGCGCCGAGTTCCTCGGCCTGGCGCATGAGCTCCGCCAACGGCGGTCGCTTGCCGGCGCGGCGCGTGAGAATACCCACCGGCGAGGCGAGCATCCCCAGTTCGTCACTGATGGCGAGGCCGATCCGCTTGTCGCCCCAGTCCACGGCGAACAGCCGACCGGTGCTCGCCATTACGCCTCCGCCATCTGCTCGAAGAACTCCTGATTGCTCTGCGCGCGCTCCATGCGCTTGAGCAGAAAGAGCATCGATTCGTCGCTCGGCATGTCCGCCAAAAACGTGCGCAGCAGGAACGTGCGCTGCTGTTCCTTGGGCGTCAGCAACAGCTCTTCGCGGCGCGTCCCCGACTTGTTGATGTCGATAGCGGGGAAGATGCGCTTCTCGGCGAGCTTGCGGTCGAGCACGAGCTCCATGTTGCCCGTGCCCTTGAACTCTTCGAAGATCAGCTCGTCCATGCGCGAGTTGGTCTCGATGAGCGCCGTAGCCACAATCGTGAGCGAGCCGCCTTCGGTGAGGTTGCGCGCCGCGCCGAAGAATGCCTTGGGCTTCTGCATCGCGGTGGCTTCCATACCGCCCGACATCAGCTTGCCGCCCTGCGGGGCGACGGCATTGTGTGCGCGGGCGAGACGCGTGATGGAATCGAGCAGGATCACCACATCCTTGCCGCTTTCCACCAGTCGCTTGGCCTTTTCGAGTACCATCCCCGACACCTGCACATGCCGTTCGGCCGTTTCGTCGAACGTGCTGCAGATGACTTCGGCGCCCGGGCAGTTGGCCTGCATGTCGGTGACTTCTTCGGGGCGCTCGTCGATGAGCAGCACGATGAGCGTGACTTCCGGGTGATTCTCCGAGATCGCGTTGGCGAGCTGCTGGAGGAGAATCGTCTTGCCGCCCTTGGGCGGGGCCACGATGAGGGCGCGTTGTCCCTTGCCGAGCGGGGCGATGATGTCGCAGATGCGGGTGGCGACTTCACCGTTTTTCCGTTCGAGGCGGAGGCGCTCGTCGGGGTACTTGGCCGTGAGGTTATCGAATGCGCTGCGCAATTTGGACTGCTCGGGGTCACCACCGTTGATGCGCTCCACCTTGAGGAGCGCGAGGTACCGTTCCCATTCCTTGGGCGGGCGCACTTCCCCCATGACCGTATCACCGGTGCGGAGGTCGAAGCGCGTCACCTGAGAGGGGGAGACGTAGATGTCGTCGGGGCCGTGCAGGTAGTTGAAGTCCTGGGCACGCAGAAAGCCGTAGCCTTCTGGGAGGACTTCGAGCACCCCTTCGCCGTAGAGCGTCGTCTCGGTTTCGAGCAGGGCTTGCTCGATGCGGAAGATCAATTCCTGCTTACGGAGCCCCGTGACACTGGTGAGTTGCAATGACTCGGCCAGCGCCAGGAGTTCAGGAATCGACTTCCGCTTCAGCTCGGCGACGTGCACTAGGCAAAGAAAACGAGGGGAGCGCGGGGCCTGCCATGGGAGGCAAGCCATGCGCGCGGCAGGACTCGAACCTGCGACCTTCTGCTCCGGAGGCAGACGCTCTATCCAACTGAGCTACGCGCGCAATGCGGCTTTCAGCGCTGGCAAGGTGAGCCCGCGGCGGTCCGCCTGGCGAACAGAGCCCCGGTGGCCCCGCCCGCGATCAGACGAGGAAGGTAACCGGGCGGGGGGCGGGGCGGCAAGGAAGCGGGGCGAGAGCCCGCGAGAATGCGTTCGAATGCTCGTGCCGCTAGCAAAACGGATGAAAATCACGTCGCGGACCGCGGCTATCGTCGATATCACGCGGGCCACCCTGCGCTCGGCAGGCAGTCGCGCGTAACGTGACGCGTGACAAGGTGCTTGATGATCCGTACATTCGGATACTGCGCACCGGCGCGCTGTCGAGTTCTGCGACTATCACTTTGGCGACTGGAAGACTCAGGTGAGCATCCCCAATAATCGACCGCTCAAGCGGCGACCGACTCATCCTGGCGAGTTCCTGAGGGAGCTCTTCCTGCCGGAGTATGGATTGACGGTGGCGCAACTCGCCGTCGCCCTTGGCGTTTCGCGCCAGTCTATTCACCAGTTGGTTAGCGAGCGCCGAGCGTGTTCCGCCGAAATGGCACTCCGTCTCTCGCGCTACTTCGGCAATTCGGCTGACTTTTGGCTGAACGCCCAGCGCGCCGTCGAGCTGTGGGAGGCGCAAGAGGCAATTAAGGGCGAACTGGCGCGCATCAAGCCGATCGCGGCAGCGTGATTGGGACATGACGGGGGAGCCCTGTCTGCAGGCATCGCTTGACGCCCCTCGTGTGTCGAATCCATCGTAGAGGAGCCGAAACCTCAATGCCCGTCCACGCCAGTACTCTGTTTCAATGATCACAGGCCGATGCGCCAGCCGCTGCGCGCTTTTGCTGTCGGTCGTCGGGAGTTTGCTCCTGCCTTCGGAGACGGCGGCGCAAACCACCGTCGACACCCTCGCGGCGTTCAAGGTGGTTGCCCCCCGGACACTCTCGGCCAAGCGCGTCAGTTCGACAATCCTCAATGAGTTCGGCGACGGAATGGGGCTTCGGGGGCTGCGCGACGCGACGTTGATCGGCAACGAAACGATCGCGCTGATCGACTGGGGCCAACCGCGGGTGCAGCTGTTTGCCTACACCGGCGAGGGCAAAGGCGAGATCGGCAGGAAGGGTCGTGCCATTGGCGAACTGTCGGCGCCGCATCAGGTCGTTTCGTGTGGCAACGGTAATGTCACGGTGCTCGATATCGAGAACCGCGCGGTGGTCGAGTTTTCGCGCGATGGTGTTCTGCGTTTTTCCATGCCGCTCGTGGCACCACCGCAGACCATTGCCTGCTGGCCAACGGGCGACGCCGTCGCCGTCTTCGTCCGCGCCGACTCGCTGGGTGCGCTGCGCGCCAACGTCTGGCCGCTCGATACCCTTGACGTGCCACCCGTGCCATTGCTCAGCACTGACGCGGGGGAAGCGCTGTTGCTTGGGGCGCGCCTGCAGATTGGGGCGTCGACGCGTGGCGTGTGGTACGGCACAGGCAACACCCCCGAGATCAACTTTCAGCCATGGCCACGCGGCGAACTGCGCGTCGACTCCGTTGGAGTTGCTGGCCGACCGGTCCTGCAAGTGCAGCGCACGTCCGCCATCGATGTCATCCTCGCCGAAGCGCCCGCCACGCGCCTCATGCAGCAGCAACTTCGTATTGAATTGCAGCGCGCGCCCATGCGCAAGACGCTCCCCGCCTATCGCGCCGTGCGCGTGGATGCCGTGACCGGCGACGCGTGGGTGGTGACATCCCCAGTGGGACGGACGCGTTTAGAGGTTACCGTGCTCTCGGCCAGCGGAAACGCGCGTGGGCAAATTCAGTTGCCCGGTGGCTGGGAGCTGTTGTCGGTGCGCAATGGTGAGGCGCTGGTGCTCGCCGAGGATGACAACGGACGGGGGACTCGGCTGACGGTGTATCGGCTGGAGGGGTTTGCGGCGGGGCGTTGAGTGCCGTGGGGCCGTTGTCCGCCGAAGTAAAGCATGAGATTGCTTGATGAAGTGATGATTCCATTAAACACGCATTCCGGAGATTCGATATGCGGCAGGAACCGCAGGGAGTCCTTGCCCAGTTCGCGGGCATCATTGCTTTATTGATCGCACCATTTTCGATCGTATATGCGCAGTTGCTGCATCCCACCCGTGAAAACATCGATATCCCCGCATCCCAAGTCATAAGTCGGGGAATCGGTTTCGGCGCAACTGATCGTCTCGCGCGCGCGGCGACACGGATCAGCGCCGCACGACTTGAAGGAAAGGTAGGTACTGAAGATGGCAATGGTGCCGACGTCGTTGGCGCCATTTCTGCTGCGGCAGAGGACGCCAGAGGTCGGATCATTGCACTCGACCGAGCATTTCAAAGTGTGAGAATCATTGACCGCGATCCGGCGAAATCGTTCGTGATCGGGCGAAGGGGGAGCGGTCCTCTGGAGTTCCGGGCACCTATGTCCATGTGGCTTTCTGGTGATGGCACTCTATCGGTGGCTGATGCGGTCCTGGGAGTGAAGCGCATCGCAATCGGGTCACCGAAGACAGCACGTTTGGTAGGTACGACACGGGTAAGCGGAGATATCACCGGGGCTTGTGCTACAGGTGCTGATGTGGCCGCGTACCGCGTGTCACGAGCGGATGCCCCGCTGGTAGAAGTCCAATCTCAGGATGGGAAAATCCGGACATCCTTCGGACAGCCGTACAAAACGACGACACCGCTGGCACGGGTGATAATGTCTGAAGGCATCATTGGTTGCGTCAGGAATGGCACCTATGCGCTGGCCATGTCGAGCCTTCCATTTGTCCATGGCTACGACGGTCGCGGTGCTCGAACGTGGGTGAGTCGTATTCAGGATTTCACAGTTGGAATACAGGAAGAAACTGTTGAAGGCGGGCGGCATTCCATTGGCCTTCGAAGTGAGACGAAGGCGTTTTCAACCGTGTTCTCGCTCATTCCATTCGAAGAGTCGTTCATGATCCTTCAGGTTGCCCACCACACGATGAAGTCCCTGCTTGACCGCCGGGAGTTCGAGAAGCTAGACACATATCTCTTGGATACCGGAAATGGGCGGGGGGTCTTCGTATCGGGCTCGCTGCCGAGAATCACATCATCACGTCGAACCGGGTTTTTGGCCATAACCAACGAGCCCTTTCCCCAGGTTCTCGTGTACGGATGGCAAAGATGAAAGTCCATCGAGGTTGGATTGCGGTACTCCTGTTGTGCGCCTGTGGAACGAAGGGCGAACCGAGGGTCGTAACGAGCGGTGGTTCGGAACGTGTTGTCCGGTCGTACAGCTCTGTCGCCCAGCTCGACGTTTCTGCGGCGATTAGTACGAGTAGCGGTTGGGTCGTTTCTTCTGAACCCGACGGAGCGGTCTTCCTCGTTGACAAGTCCGATTCCGTCGTTTGGCGGACACCTGGAAAAGGGCGTGGACCAGGTGAGTTGCTTTCAATTCGTGCTATTGCGTTGGATGACAGCGCTGTCAGCGTGTACGACGGTCGACAGCGCAGGATCGTTCGCATTCGCAGAACTGATGGACGCCTGATCGGTCAGACCCCGCTACCATCAGCCATAGGCAGTGCTGGTCAGAGTGTCGTCGGATTTCTGCGAGACGGTCGTTGGCTTCTTAGAGGTTTACCTGTGGACTACCGTTCCTTGACTGGTGCTGTGCGCCCCTCGGTGCAGATCTGGCTGAGCGATTCTACGGGCAAAGGCGCACTTCTTGGAAGCTTTCGTGAGTCTGAAATCCTGCGGGGTGTGCAGGAACAAGGAAGCGTAGAGCTGGTGCGGCCCCTCGGAAAACACGCTGGAATAGCGATTACGAACGCGGCCGTATTTGTTTTCGACGGCGATTCACTTTTCCGATTCGCATCGCGGTCAGATCGCCCTGCACGCGAAACGGTGGGTCTCCCACCTGGCGTAGACGAGGCGCCAATGACAGACGAAATCCGTCGGTGGGGCGAAGGGCAAATCGAAAGCTCCGGGGCATTGGCCTCCCGGTTCTCCGCGTTATACCGCGAGATTCCCCCTCCGAAAGCTCCGCCCGCATGGGGTGCCGGCGGGCCGAGCATCGTTCCGCCGATAGTTGCCTCGCTAGATGGTTCGATATTCTTGCGTCGGTTCACTGGTGGCAAGTCAGAGGAATGGTGGAGACTCGTCCCCGGTGGGATGTGGCAACGACATCTTTTCCCGGATGGGCAGCAGGTCGTTGCGTTCTCTGACACCACCGCACTTGTCCTCACGGATCATGAGGGTAGCTCGTTGCTCAAAGAGATTCTGCTCAAGCAGTAGATCCCCCGGTCAAGCGCACAATTTGAAACTTGACTGGGTGGCGTTGGGGTGAATCGCGCGGGGTTACAGGAGACTCCAATACACCGCCCGCGGATTGGAGGACGCTCCCTGAGCCGTGATCCGGTCGCTTGACGACAAGATCGGCTGTTCGTCGGAGACGTTGCGGTTCCGGCTCCGGCGGGCCGAGCGCAATGCGGGTGTGCTGCAAGCGGTGATGTGGTCGCGGGGTAAAACTTGACGAAGGTCTACCCGTCGACACAGTGCCACCTGTCGACAACGCGCCTTGGCGCTGGAGTGCTCAGTAGTCCTGCTGCTTGCCGAATCGCCATCTTGAACTGCAGCGCGCGCCCATGCGAAAAACGCTCCCCGCATATCGCACCGTGCGCGTGGATGCCGTGACCGGCGACGCGTGGGTGGTGACATCACCAGCAGGGCGGACGCGTTTGGAGGTTACCGTGCTCTCGGCCAGCGGAAATGCACGAGGCCAGATTCAGTTGCCCGGTGGCTGGGAGCTGTTGTCAGTACGCAATGGTGAAGCGCTGGTGCTCGCCGAGGACGACTACCGACAGTGGACGCGGCGGACGGTGTCTCTTTTGCAGCGACTCGATACGCAGCGCTAACAGCACCAGCAACGTTCGGTGACACTGTTGTGGCGCGATCTTGACGCCTCTGCTCCTGCTGTGTATCTAGCGATTGAGGATCAATGCTGGCCCTGTGGTTGTACTTGGAAAGTGACGCGGCGGTTTGCCGTTTCTCCCATGACACAAGCGCGATGTTGCGCGTTGCCGGAAATGACATGAATTCTCAGGACGAGTCGTCCGAGCCTCTGCACCGTCTCGGCGGGTTGCTCCGCCGAAGCTCAGCCCGCCGAGCGATTGTGCATCTCCTGCTAGACGGTTGCACCCGCAAGCAGATCGCGCTGGAGTTGAAGCGCTCACAGCACACAATCGACGCGCACTTGAAGTTGATGTACCGCGAGGTCGGGGTTGGTGACCGGGCCCGACTCATGTTGCTGGCGATCAAACTACGGGACTGCGGTCAGCTGCCCCCCCCCCCGGAATTGGGTAATTGCAACAAGGGGCATGACCGCGAATACTGACGGCGCCGGCGTTTGCCAACGCCGTTACATGCATTCTCCGGCGCAATAGCGGATGGTTGCACAACCGCGACCGGATCGCTCCCGAAACCATGTCAAGGAGTAGGCCAGTGACAATCTCAAGCATCACGGTCAAGGCAGTTGCGGTCATGAGCATGTTGCTCGCGGCGACCTCATTTGCGTCAAGTGAGGCGTCGGCCCGCGCCAGAAGTGACGGCGATCTGCATGGCTGCAGTACTGGAAAGTACAAGTGCTCATATGTCTGGACTTGCGAACGATTCAATTCGGCCGGGGAGTGCCTATACTCGACCTACTACATCAAGAAGGGTCCGAACGACCCATGGGGAGGTGTCTCACCTGAAGGTTGAACGTGGGCAAGTCACATGGCTCAAGAAAAGAGGCCAACCCAGCGGATGTCAGCATCGAGCATCTGTCTCGGTCTGGTTGCTCTTTTGGGCTTTCTTGGAGCGCTATGGTTCCAGCGTTCCCGCTGGCCGCTTTCGATAGCGGCCAGCAGGTACGTGGAAATGCGTATTCGACTAGCCTCAAGCGATGCGAAAACAACCGAAAGGACAATCGTCATACTCTTTCGAGGGAGCGAATGTGGGGCTGTGCTCGAGCAATTGGCTGGAGCATCATCGTCCAAGAACGGTGCGGTGACAAGCATTCGGGGGCTTGTCCTATCTGATGTGAGCATTGGAAAGGTTCGGGAGTTACTCAACAATCAACGAATCTCCATACCGCTCGACCCAATCGATTCTGAGATTGCGTTGGCCTTTCTAGCGCATCGTAGACTTCGGACGCTCCCCGTCGCTTTCGAGGTTGTTGGCGATTCCCTCCGGCGCGTCTCCCTCCGCGAGTTCAGTGTCACACATCCATAGACTGATCCTAATGGCCCAGACTGAATCACACCCCATGTGTTCGCTAGCAGTCATTCTGAGATGGATGTTCGCAGTGCTATGCCTGTCAGGTTTCACGTCGACAACTGCAAAGGCACAGCCCCGCGTTCAGCTCGCGCAACTGGTATTGCGATCAGAGTCGACCTTCACAGCCGTTACGGGCGCCGTGCAGCTGCCCAACGGCAGCATTCTTGTGACGGATCCAACGGAACCGGCAGTGGTACTTGTCGATCGAGTCGGCCGATCCCGAGTGGTGGGCCGTCCTGGCAGCGGACCTGGCGAATACCGTGAGCCACAACGGTTGCTCCCATTCCGAGGTAAGCAGGCGCTGTTGATCGATCCTTTGCTCCGCCGGTTAACCACGTTCGACGTCACTGGGCGAATTACTGGCTCCGTAGCGTACCCTGTCGGAGTCGCGGCCTTCGCCCTCGAGGAAGCGCGTTCCGTATCCGATGAGGGCATCGTGCACTTCGGTGCACCGGTGATTGGCGCTCGTCCGCGCGAGGTGCCCGTTTTTCGGTGGCAGTTCCCCCGAGGAGAGCTGTTTCCAGTTGACACTATCTTGGGCGAGAAGCTCGTACAGGTTGGTGCGGGCATTGCGCGTATCGTGCCTTTTTCCCACGCGGACGCCGTCGCTACGCTTTCCGATGGTACGCGTGTCACGGTGCGCGCGACGTCCCGCGTAGTGGAGTGGGCTAGGCCAGGCGCACAAGTGGTACGGCGGCCGTTTCCAGGAATTGCCCAAGATATTCCCAAACAGGTGCGCGAACGAATCCGTCCACTTGAACTCCAACCTGAAGTTGAGCGGCAGTTCCCGCCATTTACTCCCGGTAGCCTGGTTGTTTCAACAAGTGACCGCGTATGGGTGCAGGCGCTTCCAGCACGCGGCGACAGTCTTGCGTGGTACGGCTTTCGCTTGGGCGAGGCTCAGCCGAGTTTGATGATGCTCGATCGCGCCTCTACATTGATTTCTGTCCAGGAACCCTTTGCCATTCTCGCCCGCAGAATGGACGACGATACCGAGCGGATTGAGGTGTGGCGTCTACGTTGACGTCCCGCGAACGTGGCCACTTTGGGTCATGTCGTAGCCTCGGCGGTTCAATTGGTGTTTGGTTGCGCTATCGCCTCGGAAAGTCTGCTTGCGACTCATACCGCAACGATGTGAAGAACAGAACGGTGATCCTCGCCCTTCGTTCGATGATTCGCTTGCTAGCAAGCGCGACGGAGCAGTCAGCGGCACCTCAACACGGCTCGGCCGCACAAAGGCAGTTGGCCGCGGCATCCGTTGGTCAACAATTGAGAGCCGCGCCCGCAACGCCCTAATCAGCGGGGTGTTGCGTCTTGGCCGGCGCGGCCCGCATCGATGGTTTCCAGAGGGCAGCGCTCAAGCCGTGCTGGGTTTTTGCAGCGTTGCTTCGCCGAGAGCAAGCAGGCGCCTGGTCGTCGATGCTCGGCAATGTTGCGTCGTCGTGCGCAGCTCCAGCTTCCGCATGTCTCTAGAACTCGGACCGGTACTAAAGGGGCCTTGGGATTCTCGCGTTCCGGCCTTCGAGCCCTTCGGTCCTAGTGCTCGCTTCCGGATTACCGATGACGCGCTGGGGAGTCTCTGCGTCTTCGCTCACTGCGGATGCTTTCAATGCGTAGTCCGGTAGGGCATTAAGCCATCACGCTGAACACGCGAGTGAGCAGAGAGCAAGCCGCACTGCCGGAGAAAGGCCTTCGCATTGCGTCGAAATGATCGCTCGGGCGAATCTTCGGTGTGCGGATCTTTGAAGCGTGTTGTATCGTATGCTAGGAGCGCAGCGCTCCCTCCGTTCATCGAAGTACGGCCGCAACGATTCATGCGAATTTGGCTCTTGATTGATGACTCTACTGCGTTTCCGAACACACGTGACGCTCCTTGCGGTCGCGGTCGCCGCAGGCCTTGTCGTAGCATGCTCCCGTAGCGACGTCGCCACCATCGACTCCGCGACCGGCAGCGAGCCCACTGCTGGCGACGTTACCAATGACGGCGCCCCTCCGGTCTCGCTCCCCGTCTCCGCCCTCGAAGCTCGCGACGGCGACCTCATTTTACGCGTCGCCACCACCGGCCAGGTTCGCTCCGAGGCGGTAGTCCCGCTGCGCGCCGAGGTGGCGGGTACGGTGGCGCAACTGCTCGTGCGCGCCGGCGACCAGGTGGCCGTAGGCACACCGCTCGTGAAGCTCGATCCGTACCCCTTCGATCTCGCCGTGCGCGAAGCGCAGGCGCGCGCCGACGAAGCGGAACAACGCTTTCTCGAGAGCTACGTCCCCGAATCGCTCGTCACGGGGCGCGGGCCCACCCCCGAGCAGCGTAAAGCGCTGATGAACAAGGCCGGCCTCGCCGGCGGGCGCCTGCTGCTCGAACGCGCGCGCTTCGAACAGGCGCGCGCCCTCATCACGAGCCCGGTGACGGGTGTCGTGCAGAGCATCGATGTCGCCGTCGGCGAAAAGCTCTCGGCGGGGCAGCCCATTTCGACCGTCGTCGATACCCGCCGCCTGCGCGTCGAAGCGCAGGTGCTCGAACACGACCTTCCACTCATTCGCGTGGGCGGCGAAGCCATTGTCTCCAGTGCCGGCGCTCCAGACCGGCCGCTGCGCGGACGCGTGGACGCGCTGCTGCCGCTCGTGGATAGCGTGGCCCGCTCGGGACGCGCCATCGTGCGCCTAAACAGCGACGGAACGCTGCGCCCGGGCATGTATGCCGACGTGCAGCTCGAAGCCACGCGCCTGCGTAATCGGCGCCTCGTACCCACACGCGCGGTCATCGAGCGCGATGGGCGCCCCTTGGTGTTCGTCGTGAAAGACGGCCGCGCGCAGTGGACGTACATCGTGCCCGGCCGCAGCAATGGCGTCGACACCGAGGTGCTCCCCGACAGCAGCAGCGGCGAAATTCCCATCAAGGCCGGTGACCCGGTCATCGTGGACGGGCACCTCACGCTCACGCATGATGCGCCCGTGAAGCTGCTGCCCAAGCCCGACGCACGACCGCGTACGCCCGCGCCAGCACGAATACCATAACGCGGGAGACCACGCATGAGTCTCGCCGCCGCTGCCGTTCGCCGCCCGGTTGCTACCGTCGCGGCCATTCTCGCTGTGCTCATGCTGGGCGCGGTGTCGCTCACGCGTTTGCCCGTCTCGTTGCTCCCCGATGTCGCGCTGCCGGTGCTCACGGTACGTACGGTGTACCCCGGCGCCGCCGCCCCCGAAGTATCGCGCTTCGTGGCCGAACCCATCGAGCAGGCTATTGGCGCCACGCCGGGGTTGGTGGAGCTGCGCAGCGTGAGCCGCAACGGCGAAGCCACCACCACCGCGCGCTTTGCCTGGGGCACCGACATGCGCGCCACCGTGCTCACGGTGCGCGAACGCCTCGACGCATCACGCAGTGCGCTCCCCGACAAGGTGGAACGTCCCACGTTGCTCACCAGCGACCCGGGCGAACGCCCTATCGCGGTGCTGGCCATGACGTCACGCCCGGTTGCCGCGCAGGGACAGGGCGGTGCCGACTTGCGCACGCTCGCACGCACGGCCGCTGAGGTACACGCACGACGGCTCGAGCAAATCGAAGGCGTCGCCAGCGTCGCCGTGGCCGGCGCACCGCGCGACGAAATTCGCGTGAGTCTCGATCCCGATCGCCTCCGTGCACTGGGCG
Organism: bacterium; assembly: GCA_027484025.1. Taxonomy (GTDB): domain Bacteria; phylum Gemmatimonadota; class Gemmatimonadetes; order Gemmatimonadales; family Gemmatimonadaceae; genus Gemmatimonas. The sequence continues at coordinate 12,034 of JAIXTI010000289.1, read as the reverse complement.
TCACCACCGACGACGTCGCCGAAGCCATCAAGCGGCAAAACGTGACCGGGGCCGGCGGCACCATTCGTCGCGGACAATTCCGCTTTGCCGTGCGCGCGCTCACCGAGTTCCGCAGCGCCGACGAACTGCTCGTCAACCCCATTGGCCCGCCGCAACGCGGGCTGCCGCTGCGCGAAGTGGGCACGGTGCAACTCGCCCTCGCCGAGCCGGACACCCGCACGCGGCTCGATGGCACCGATGCCGTAGGGCTGGTGGTGTACAAGGACGCCGGCGCCAACACGGTATCGGTCACGTCGCGCCTCATGACGCAGGTGGCGCAACTCGAACGGGAGTATCCGGGGCTCGCGCTCACCGTAGTCGCCGCACAGGCTGACTTCGTCGTCGACGCGCTCTCCAACCTCGGTCAGGAAATCGTCGCCGGTGGACTGCTGTCGCTGCTCGTCATTTTGCTCTTTCTGCGCGACTGGCGCCCGTCGCTCGCCATTGGCCTTACGGTGCCATTGTCGGTGCTAATGGCGCTCGTCGCGCTGCAGGCGCTTGGCGTGAGCATCAATGTGCTCTCCCTCGGCGGTCTCGCACTCGGCACCGGACTGCTGGTGGATACCGCCATTGTCGTGGCCGAAGCCGTGGCGCGCCGGCGCGACGAAGGCATGCCGCTGCGCGAAGCGGCGGTGACCGGCACCAACGATGTGGCCGCGCCGCTCTTTGCCGGCACGCTCACCACGGTGCTGGTGTTCGGCCCCATTGTGTTCGTGCAGGGGTTGGCAGCAGCGCTCTTTCGCGACCTGTCGCTGAGTGTCGTCACCACGGTCGCGGCGAGTCTGCTGCTGGCACTCACACTCATGCCGGTCATGATCGTGGGACGACGGCGCAAGCTCGACACGGTACCGCACGCGCCCTTACCCGCCCGGAGCGGCCGACTCGATACGCTCGGCAAGCAGCTCGCGGAATACTACGAGCTCGGCATGCGATGGGCGCTCGCGCGACCGGCGGCCGTGTTCGGCATGGCCGGGGTGCTGCTGCTGGTCACCGTGGTGCTCGTCATTCGGCTCCCCAAGGAAATTCTGCCGCGCGTCGACGAAGGCGTACTCGTCGCACAGCTGTCGCTCCCGCAAGGCACCGCGCTCGATGCCACCACGACCCAGGTCGCACGCGTGGAACGGGCCGCGCGTACCCTTGGCGCGCGCGACGTGTACGCGCGCGTGGGCAAAGCCACCGACGAAGAGATCCTCGCCGGTGCCGATCCGGGCTCGACGGCGTCAGCGCAAATCATCGTGGCGGTCCCCAAAAACCGCGACGCCGCGCGCATGGCGCAGCAGCTGCGCGCCGCCGTCCCCGACCTCGCGCAGGGCGCGCTGGCCATCGACCTCGCGGGACAGTCGGAGTTCGGCGCGCTCATTGGTCGCGAAGGACGCCTTGTGCGCGTGGAGCTGTCGGCCGCATCGGCCGCGCTGTCGCAGCAGTGGAGCGACTCCGTGCGCAAGGCGCTGCAGGCGCTGCCCGAGTTGGCCGATGTGCGCGATGCGTACGCGAGCACGCAGCCGCTGGTGGAGCTGTCGCTGCAGCGTGATCGGTTGGCGGAGCGTGGGATTGCGCCGCAGCAGGTCGTGAGCGCGCTGGCAGGGGCGCTGGGCGGCGTGCCGGCCAGTGAACTGCGCGAAACCGACCGGCGCACTCCCATTGCCGTACGCTACGCCGGTGTGGCCAACGAGAGTCTCGACGCCGCGCTGCGCACGCCGCTCAACGGCGTGCCGTTGTCGCAACTGGTGCAGGTGCGCGAAACGCGCGCACCGCTGGAGGTCGTACGCGTGAATCAGCGCCCCGTCAGCCTGGTGGAAGCGCTGGTGGAAAGCGGGGGCACCGCGCGTGCCAACAGTGAGGTACAGCGGGTGCTGGGCGCCATGACCTTTGCGCCCGGCATCAGCTGGCAGGTGGGTGGTGCCGACACGGAACGCGAACGTACCAGCAACGAACTTGTGCTCGTGGCGGTGCTCGCGGCGGCGCTGGTGTTTCTGGTGCTCGCCGCCGAGTTCGCGAGCTTTACCATTCCGCTGGTGGTCATGCTCACGGTGCCGTTGGCTGGTGCAGGCGCGGTCATTCTGCTTTGGCTCACCGGTCAGTCGCTCAACGCGGTGAGTCTCATTGGCATCGTGGTGATGATCGGTATGGCCGACAACGAGGCCGTGGTGAAGCTCGACGCCATTCGGGCGCTGCGCGAAGAAGGGGTGCCGCTGCACGACGCCATTCTGCAGGGTGGCGCCAAGCGACTACGGGCCATCGCCATGACGAGCATTACGACCATAACGGGTGTGCTGCCGCTGGTGTTCGGGTGGGGGAGTGGCGGGTCGCTGTACCAGCCATTGGCGGCCGGTATCATTGGCGGCAGCATTACCGCGTTGCTCGTCACCTTCTTTCTGCTCCCCACCGCGTATGCGGTGCTGGAGCGGCGAAAGGGAGACGTGTGAAGTCGCTGATCAACGCCGCCACGCGCCGCCCCGCCGTCATGTGGGCGCTGGCGGTGGCATTGCTCATGGCCGGCGGCATCGCGTTCACGCGACTGCCGCTGGCCACGCGCACGTCGGTGGAGCTTCCTCGGCTCACCGTCAGCAGCTATTGGCCCGGCGCATCGCCGGAGGTCATCGAGACGTATCTCACGTCGCCCATTGAGGCGGCGGTGAAGGGGGTACGCGGCGTGAAGCGCGTGAACAGCACCAGTCGCGACGATGCATGCATGCTCACTGTGGAGCTCGAACCGCGTGCCGATGTGCAGCTCACGCGGCTTGCCATACTCGAACGCCTCGAACTGTTGCGGCTGGAGCTGCCACCGGGCGCCTTCCAGCCGCAGGTCAGCAACTACGTGCCCGAAGGGCTCGAAGAAGCCCCGCTGCTCTCGCTCACCATTGGCGGACCGTACACGCCGGGCACGCTGCAACGGCTGCTCGAAGAGCGCGTGCAGCCGCGCCTCGCGAGTGTGCCGGGCGTTGCGGGGGTGTTTGCCCGCGGTGGTACCGAGCGCGGCGTTTCGGTGAGCTACGACGCGGCGCGATTGCGCCAACTGGGCATTCCCCCCGAACGCCTCGCGCAGGCCGTGGGGGCATCGCGCGTGGTGCAATCGCTTGGCACGCTTACCCAAGGCGGGCGGGTGCGAGCCGTCGTCATGCGCGATGCGCCAACCGCCATCGCGTCACTCGATTCGCTGCCGGTGGTTGGCGCGGGGGGACGTCGGTTCCGGTTGAGTGAACTCGCCGTGATACGTGCCGATGAAGATGCGCGCGGTCAGTTTTTCCGTATTGACGGCCGTCCCGCCGTGGCGCTCGACATTACACGGCATCCGGGGGCTGATGCCATTGCGACCGCTGCAGCGCTCCGCACCGAGATCGCGGCGCTGCAGGGGACACTCCCCACCGGTGTGCGCCTCGTCATTGCCGCCGACGAAAGCGAAGGGCTCGCGCGTGAACTGAACGACCTCGCCAAACGAGGGGCGCTGGCGACGCTGGCCGTGCTGCTGGTGCTGCTGCTCTTCATGCGCCGCGTGCATGCCGTGGCGGTGGTCATGGGGACGACGCTGGTGGCCATTGGCGGCACGGCGCTCACGCTTTACCTGTTCGACATTCCGGCCAATCTGCTCACGCTCGCGGGGCTCGGGATGGGTGTAGGCATTCTCGTGCAGAACGCCATCGTGGTGGTGGAGCGACTGCTGCGCGAACCGGACAGCGCCGAGTCGCGCGCCGACGTGACCTACCGAATGGCGCCGGCGGTGGTGGGTGGCACACTCACGACGGCGGTGGTGCTGGACCCGTTTCTCTATCTGCAGGGCGATGCGCGTGCGGCGTTCGCCCCGTTCGCGTTGGCCTTCGTAATTGCCTTGCTATGGAGCGTGTTCACGGCGCTCGTCATGCTACCCGCGGTGGCGCGTGGACTCGGCACAACGGACACCGCAGCGGAGCAGACAGTGCGCGCGGCGCATACCTGGCCGCGCAGTGCACGCATGTACACAAAGCTGGTGCTCTTCACGCTGCGCTTTCGCTGGAGCACGCGCTTTGTTGCCGTGGCACTGCTCGGGGTAATGACGTGGGGCTTTGTGGCCAAAGTGCCCAAATCGAGCTTCGGCAACTGGGGCGAGCGGCGCAGTACGCTGTCGGTGGGCGTCACCTTCCCGCGTGGCTCCGACCCGGCCACGCTCGACGCGGCGATGCGCGACTTCGAGCAGATCGTCAGCAACCGCCCGCAAGTGGAGCAGGTGCGCACGAGTGGCGGCGGCGCGAGTGCGCAGATGGTGGTGCGCTTCACGCGCGACGGCGGCATGAGTATGGTGCCACTCGAACTGCAGGAGCTGCTCACGCAGCGCGCGGTGCTCGTGGGCGGTGCCAGCATCTACGTCTCGGGTGAAGGCCCCGCGTTCTCGAATGGCGGCGGCGGTGGCAGCATGTCGAGCTTCCGTGTGCAGGTCAAAGGCTTCTCGTACGACGGCGTCGACAAACTCGCCGGTGACCTCAAGGCGCGGCTCGAACGCATCACGCGGGTGCGCGAGGTGCGCGTCACCAGCGGCGGCTGGTTTGGCGGCGAGCGTGGGTCACAGGTAACGCTCGAGCCCGATCGCGTGGCACTCGCACGTTTTGGCCTCACCGCAGAAAGTTTTGTCGCCGCCGTCTCGCGTGAAGTGCGCGGCCCCGTGGGCCAGCAGCGGCTCGAGATTGGCGGTGAAGAAGTGCCAATCACTGTCAAGGCGAGTGGCGCTCGCGATCGGTCGCTCACCGAACTCGAGCGCGCCCTGTTGCCGTCCACGTCGGGCACGCCCGTGCGCATCAGCGATGTGGCGCGCGTGGCCGAACGCGAGGCCCTCGGCAGCGTGGTGCGCGAAGACCAGCAGTACATCCGCCAGGTGAGTTACGATTTCCGCGGCCCCAACAAGCTCGCGCAGCGTACGCACAAGGCGTTCATGCAATCGCTCTCGGCGCCCGCGGGGTACACCTTCACCGATCTCAGCGAAGGCGGCTTCGGTATGGACGACGGCAGCCAGCAGGGGCTCTGGCTCGTCTTCGCGCTCGGAGTGGTGCTCGTCGTGCTTAGTGTCGCGCTGGTATTCGACAGCATCTGGGGCGCGGCGATGGTGCTGCTGTCCCTCCCGCTCGCCCTCTGCGGCGTGGTGGCCGCGTTCTGGCTTACCGGTACGGCCTTCACCCGCGAAGCCGCGGTCGGCGTCATCCTCGTCGTGGGACTCGCCGTCAATCAGGCCATTCTGCTTGTCGATGCGGCGCTCGAAACGCGTCGCCGCACCGGCACCCTTCGCGCACACGATGTGGTACAGGCCGCACTCGACCGCTCGGGGATGATCGTGCTCGTCACGTTCGCCGCGCTCGCGTCATTGGCCCCGCTCAGCATTGGGACCGCAAGCGATACGCTCTTCGGCGCCATCGCCCTCGCCACCGCCGGCGGCACCGTGGCAGGCACACTAGGCGTGCTCTTCTTCATGCCAGCGCTGCTGCAGAGCGGGCAGCGCCGTTCCTCCGCCCCTGCCGTCTAAAACCCTGCCGTCCGCCGTCTCGGCGCGAACTTGCGACATCGCGCCGAGACTGCAGACAGCAGGGTTCTAGACGGCAGGAGCGGACGAACCGCGGCTCTTCACTTGTGCGACAGCGTCCAGACGTACGCGGCGACCGCCGTGATCTGCGCGTCGTTGAGGTTCATCCGACCGCCGCGCGGGCCCATGGCGTTGGGGCGCGTGGTGACCTTGATCTTCTCCTTCGGCACGCCGCTCACGATGATCGCGCGGATTTCCGCAAAGCTGCCGGTGGTGAGCTGATCCCACTGCGAGTCAGCGAGTACGGGGCCGTTGGCCGCACCGACGCCCTTGGCGCCGTGGCAGCGCATGCAGCCGCCGTTGTTGAAGAGCGAATCGCCGAGCGCGACCGCCGCTGGGGTCACTTCGGGTGGGGTGGCGATCTTGGCGGCGGTGCCGGCGCCTTTGGCGCTGGCGCCACCACTGCGGCAGGCGGCCGCGACGAACAGGAGCGAAACGAACGCGAGTCGACGCATGGGAATACGGCTGAGGTGGAGGGGAAGTGCAGCCGAACCGGACCAGAATGTCCGTCGCCCACAAACGTGCAGCGCCGAGCGCCCGCTGGCTATCTTTGTGTCATGACAGCTATTGCCTATCTCGGAACGGGGCTGCTCGGCAGCGGCTTCGTGGAAGCGGCGCTCGGGCGCGGCGACCAGGTGACCGTGTGGAATCGCACGCGCGACAAGGCGCAGGCGCTCACGGCCTTCGGCGCCAAGGTCGCAGACACTCCCGCCGATGCTGTGCGCGGCGCCGCGCGGGTACATCTGGTGCTCAAGGACGACGCGGTGGTCGAGGAGATCATCGCCGCGCTGCGTCCCGGCCTCTCGCCCGATGCCATCATTTGCGACCACACCACCACGCAGCCGGCACTCACCGCCGAACGCGCCGCGCGGCTCGATGCGGAGGGGGTGCGCTATCTGCACTGCCCCGTGTTCATCGGGCCCGCAGCAGCGCGTCAGGCGCAGGGCGTCATCATGGTGTCGGGCCCGTCGGCGCTGTTCGACCAGGTGAAGCCGGCCCTCGAGCAGCAGGCGCAAACGGTGACCTACTGGGGCGAGCGCTACGACCTCGCGGCGGCCTACAAGCTCATGGGCAACGCGTTCATCATCGGGCTGGGCGCGTTGGTCAGCGACGTGTTCACGCTGGCGGCTGGGAGCGATGTGGCGCCGGCCGATTCGCTCAAGCTGCTCGACCTGTTCAACCCCGGCAGCATGCTGAAAAACCGCGGCAAAAAAATGAGCGAGGGCGACTTTGCCGCGAGCTTCGAGCTCACCATGGCGCGCAAGGACCTGCGCCTGATGCTCGAAACCGCTGGGGCCCGCCCACTGGCGGCGCTGCCCAGTATTGCCGCGCGAATGGACGAGGTCATCGCGCAGGGATACGGCGCCGAGGACTTCGGGGTCATTGCTCGGGATGCGGTAATGGGCAACCCTCGCAACTGATCTGCCACACACAAAAACTGATCGAGCGGAGAACATTGGCCAGACGTCGGTCTAATCCGTGTTCCTCCGCTCGATCAGTTTTTATCCGCGTCCAGCTCTCACCTCTCCCGCGAGTTACGGGCGCGCCGGACCCATGACGTTCTTGGTGAACGCGGCCACGAACAGCACGAACAGCGCGATCTGGCCAATGGGGCCGACGGCGAGAATCACCTTGAAGATCGTCGAGATCAGCAACAGCGGGATCTTGACGATCGGCAGCAGGAAATCGGCGTTGGCCGGATAGTCGAAAAACGGCATGGCTCGTGGCTGGTTGAGGGTCTGGCGGAAGGTACAGCCGCCGGGGACTAAACTGCAGCCCCCTCCCGGCGGTTCCTCCAGCCGGTACAGGCCGGCCGCTCCGGCCATGCCCCCCGATCCAAACGTTTTCCGTGTCTCAGGTGTCTTACGGGCAGTACTCTTCATCACATGCCTGCCATCGCCGACATCCAGCGTCACCTCGGTGACGATTTCACCCTCGAGCGGGAGCTTGGGGGTGGGGGCATGTCGCGCGTGTATGTGGCGCACGACAAGCGGCTCGACCGGCGGGTGGCTATCAAGGTGCTCCGGCCCGAGTTGGCTGCCGGCGTGAGTCTGGAGCGGTTCCGGCGCGAAATCAAAATGGCCGCGTCGCTCCAGCACCCGCTCATCGTGCCGGTGCTCGATGTCGGGGAAATTGACGGCCTGCCGTACTTCCTCATGCCCTTCGTCGAGGGGGAGTCGCTCCGCACGCGGCTCGGACGCGGTCGGCTGTCGATCATCGACACCGTGAGAATTCTGCGCGATGTGGCCCGCGCACTGGCCGTCGCGCACAGCCGCGGGGTGGTGCACCGCGACATCAAGCCCGACAACGTGCTGCTCGCCAACGATGCGGCGGTCGTGGCCGACTTCGGCGTGGCCAAGGCCTTCGAACGGGCGCGACACGGCGGCAGCGGCGAGTTCACCGCGCCGCCGTCGCACACCACCGAAGGCATGTCGCTGGGCACCCCCGCGTACATGGCCCCCGAGCAGGTGGCCGCCGACCCGCAGGCCTCGTTCCCGGTCGACATCTACGCGGTGGGGGTGCTGGCGTATGAGATGCTCGTCGGGACCCCTCCGTTCTCGGGCCGCTCGCCGCAGCAGGTGATGGCCGCGCATATCGCCGAGCTCCCGGTCCCGGTGGCGCAACTGCGTCCCGATACGCCGCCCGCGCTGGCCGCGCTGGTCATGCAGTGCCTCGAGAAAGATCCCGCGCGCCGGCCCGTGAATGCCGCGGCGCTCGTGGATGCGCTCGAAGACCCGCAGGTCGTGAGCGGCAGCTTCACCCCGGTCGTCGACGACGGCACCGGACAGTATGCGCTGCGGGCTCTTACCGGCGCGCAGCCCGCTGCGCAAAGTCGGGGCGCGGGTATGTGGCCGCGCGTAGCCATTGCCGCCGTGGGCGCGGTCGTGCTGGCGTCGCTGGCCTGGTATGCCGGCATGCGCGACGGGGAAGCGGTGGCCGGCGTCGCCACCGGTTCGAATGCGCCTACAGTGCCCGCTGCGGTACCGGACACGACGCCCAGCGTGGCCGTCCTCCCCTTCGCCTATCTGAGCGCCGATTCGTCGCAGCGCTTCACGGCAGCCGCCATTACCGAAGCCATCACCAGCGCCCTCTCGCTCGAGCGAGGGCTGCGCGTGAGCTCGGGGGCGGCGTCGGAAGCGCTGCAACGACGGCTGGCTGAGGGGGACACATCGCGCACCAATGTACGGACGCTGGTGGAAGGCGTCGTCGAGGTGCAGCAGAACCGGGTACGCCTTACCGTGCGTCTGGTCGACGCACGCACGGGCTTTACGCTCTTCGCGGATCGACTCGAGGGTTCGCGGACCGACCTCTTTGCCATGGAAGACACCGTGGCCGGCGCCATGCGGGAACTGCTGCGGGCGCATTTCGAACTGGCGTCTCCGGATAGCGCAAAAGCGCGTGCAGCGCATTAGGATGCGGTAATCGGACCTCCCCATCCGTATCACCCGATGTTGAACCGGGCGTCGAGCGGCGCCCGCGGCACCACCCTCCGGAGCCCCGTTGCCAACCCAGGACGACAGTCGACTGACCGCCGGTACTACCCGCGCGTCCGTTTCCCCGGACGCATACGACCTTCTCACGGAAGCCCGCGCGCTCTTGAGCGCCGTGTTGCCCCCGTCGGTGCGACGGGCACACGAATGGGCCGGTGCGCTGATGCACCTGCGCGTCGACGCGCAGCGCGTGCTGCAGGCGCTGCAGCTGCACGCCGGCGTGCCCGCCGCCGTTGCCAATGATGCCGATGTGCGCGTGCACGTCAACGAGCTCTACCTCAGCGTAGCCGGTATTGTCGGATTGCTCGACGATGGCGCACACGCCGCCGAGCCGCTGCCACTCCACACAGGCCGGTATGTCCGCGTGATGTTGACGAATGCGCGACACACGCTCGCCACGCTCTGGTTCCCGTCGGTGCCGGTATTTCAGGTGTCGCCGCGACTCGCCGCGCACACCGGCCACTAGTCTGTTCCGCTCGAGGTCGGCGCAGACGCGCCGACCTGTCGGGAGAATCCCCACGCAGGTGGGGGCTTTCACCCGCTGATATCGCGAAGGAGGTCGACGCACTCTTCGCGGTACATGGTCTCCCGCCTCCGCTTCTCCGTCGCCGCCTTCGCTGGTGCGCTTGTGTTCGCGTCTCCTGCGCGATCGCAAGCGCAGCCGGCGGCCCCTCGCGACACCACGCACGGCATACGGCTCCCCTTCGCCATGGGCGAAGTGCTGGAGTACCAACTGAACGTGTCGTTGGGCGGCAACATCGGGCAGGGACAGATGCGCGTCGAAGGCCCCGTCCTCGAACGCGGCATCGTCACCTGGCGGCTGGTGTCGGAAATGAAAGCCAAGCGCGCCTTCGTCAAAGCCACCGATCGCACCACGTCGTGGATCGATCCGGTGCGCTTCGCCACGACCCGCTTCGAAAAAATCGAACGGCACCCCCTCTCGAATTCGAACGAGCTCATCGAGATGGATATCGCCGCCGGCACCTGGCGCGAAGCGAAGGGGGAGGTGCAGGTCCTCGCGTCGCAATTCCCACTCGACGAACTCTCCTTTTTGTATTTCCTGCGCACGTTGCCGCTGGACAAGGAAAGCACGCACCACTTCAACAGACATTTCGACGAAGCGCGCAATCCGACCATGGTGACCGTCGGCGCGGAAGAAGTCGTCGAGACCCCCCTTGGGAGCTTCACCACACGCGCCGTCATCATGCACGTGCGCGACCCCAAGCACTACAAGGGCGTGGGACTCATCAAGATCAATCTCGACACGTCGGCGTGCCGACTGCCGGTGCGCATCGTGAGTCGCATGCCGATTGTCGGCACCACCACGCTCACGCTTATACGTCGCAACGATCCCGCGGGACGGTGTGAACCGTGACGACCTGTCGTACACACGCCGGAATCGAGTCGGATATCACCCTACAGGTACGACATCAGACTCCTCACCAAAGATCCGGAGTGCCCCGACCATGCGATGCTGGTCCCGAGGCGAATCTCATCTCCAGAGGTGACACGATGCGTCACCCACTTTCCCTGATCCACTGAGGACATCACGATGCGCTCCCCGTTTTCGCATCTCGCCATAACCGCCGCGGCACTCGCGCTCATTGCGGCCACACCACGCGTGACCACCGGGTCGCTCACCTTGCGCGAAGGCAGCAAGCTCTGGTTTGACGGCACCTCCACGTTGCGCAGCTGGAGCTGCACGGCCGACAGGATCGACGCGACGCTGAGCACGCCGGACGAATCCGTCATTGCCAGCACGCTCGACGGCAAGGAAGTCGCCGGCACCGTGCAGGTGGATTTCCCGGCCAGCAAGCTCGAGTGCAAGAACGGCACGATGAACGAGCACATGGGCAAAGCGCTCAAGACCAAGGAGTTCTCGAACATCCGCTTCACGATGACGAGCTATCAGGTGGCGAAGGGCAGTGCCGTCACCGGTACGCTGCAGGGCACGCTCCAGCTCTCCGGCAAGACGATGCCGATTTCCGTTCCGGTCACATTCGGGACGGCTGCCGACGGCGCGCTTCGCGTCACCGGCAAAGTCCCGGTGACGATGACCGAATGGGGCATCAAGCCGCCCACGCTGATGCTCGGCTCCATCAAGGTCGGCCCCGTCGTCACGGTGAATTTCGATCTGCAGCTGCAGAAAGGCTCTTCCGTAGCACAGTAAATCACTCCCCTCAATATCTCTCCGAGACACGATTTTATGACTCGCACCCGACTCTTCCTTGCCGCCGCCGGCCTCACGGCCGCGTTCAATCCGATCGGCGCGCAATCTGTCACCGATAGCGCGGGCGTATCACAGCGCAAGATCGAAATTCAGTATCTGCGGCCGCAGGATCAGCGCGGCATCAACATGTTCGAAACGCCCAAGGCTGCCGGTGCGGATTACAACGGCTTCAAGATTCAGTGGGGCGCGGCGTTTGCGCAGCAGTTTCAGGGATTGACGCACAGCAACACCGCCGACTCCGCCTTCCAGGCGGCGTCTCCAGTAGGCCCCGGTGTGGCCGGCGCTGCGGCGGTGGCGAATCGCAACCGGCTGCAGGCGATCGGCAATGGTTTCAACAACGCCGTCGCCAACGCGTACCTGCACGCGCAGCTCGCCAAGGGAATTCGCATTCAGCTCACCAGCTATCTCTCGGCGCGTCACCACAACGAAACGTGGGTGAAGGACGGCTTCATTCAGATTGACGAATCACCCATCGATCTGCCGATCCTCAACACGATCATGAAGTACACGACCGTCAAGATCGGCCACTTCGAAGTGAACTACGGCGACTTTCACTTCAAGCGGTCGGACAACGGCCAGGTGCTGTACAACCCGCTCGTCGGCAACGCCATCATGGATGCCTTCACGACCGAAGTCGGTGCCGAAGCGATCTTCCAGAAGAGCGGCTTCCTCGCCGTCGCCGCGCTCACCAACGGCGAAGTGCGCGGACAGATTCTGCGGGCGTCCGACCGT
>JAIXTI010000209.1 GCA_027484025.1 bacterium | reverse complement strand
CGCGATATCGCCGCCCGGCGTTTGCATACCGCCACGAACGCTGATCCCGAGGTCGTTGTCTTCGATGTAGAATAGCATCGGCAACTTGAGCGTCGTCGCCATCGTGAGCGCTGCCCAGAATCCGTTGGTGGCGACTGAGCCGTCGCCGCCGAGCGCCACACTCAGGCAATCACGGTAGCTCTCGTCGGCCAACGTGTCGCGATGATAGACGATGCTCTGCGCCCATCCGGCGGCCGGCGTGTATTGCGAACCGACATCGCCGGCCATGGGCAACACGGTGCAGCCGTTGTTGTTGGGGAGGTTGCACACCACGCCGATGTCGCGGCCATCGCTGAAGCCGCCGGAGCGGCCAAGTGGGCTGGCCAGGGCATCCTCGATGCTCAGTCCGATCGAGAGCAGCAGCGGTCGTGAGCGATAGTACGCGCCCGCCCCGTCATGCGCTCCCGTGAGGAGCGAGCCCAGAATACTCTGCGCCATGTCGTGACCGCGCGCCGAGAACTGGTAGAGCACCAGATGTTCGCGGGGGACGTTGGCGCGCTGCTTGTTCGTCTGCTCTTCGACATCGTCGAGCGCACGAGACACGAGCGTGTTGTATGCGATACGGCGCCAGTCGAATCCGGCACGAGGAGATACAGCAGTGGCGGACGACTCACGAACGACGGGCCGCGCGGCAGTCTTGGCAGGCATAGCCTACTAATCTGCCAACTACTTCTCCGAATCGGGAGCGTTGGCGGCGAAGGAGACGGCGTTGGGCGTCACGGCTTTCGCGCCCATGATGGCGAGACGTGCCACGGCCGTGACACTGGGAACGCCGACACCGATGCAGAGGAGCACCAGGTTGCCGGCAAGCCACAGGGAGGTGAAGCGCTGGACCAGGGTGCGGTCGCGGCTGACGATCAAGGCGACAACGGCCGTCGCGTTGAGCAGGAGGAGCCCCGCCAGCGCCCAGGAAAATGCCGTCCAGCCGATGCCCGCAAGCCACTGCAAAAGCGACGTATCCATGGGACGCTCCCTCGTGGGGGTGGGATGACGCGTAGATCGTACGCTCCGGACCGCAAAAGCGCGAGGCGAATCTCCATGAAGGAAACACCACATGAAACAGGGCGGCACGGTCCCCAGTCTGCGCCTCCGTGCTAGCTTTCGGGGATGTCCTATTCCTCGGCCTCCCTCCTCGTCGAGCAGGCGCAGGGCGTCCTTACGCTGACGCTCAATCGCCCCGACGTGCTGAACAGCTTTACCCGCGAGATGGCGTTGGCGCTGCAGTCGGCGCTCGCCGACGCCGCGGCCGACGATCAAGTTCGTGCCGTCGTGCTCACCGGCGCCGGTCGAGGCTTCTGTGCCGGGCAGGATCTGGCAGAAGCGCTGCCGCGAGACGGCGGGCCCATTCCGGATATCGGCGAGATCGTCAAGGCCAGCTACAACCCGATCATCCGCGCCATTCGGACTCTCGAAAAGCCGGTGCTCTGCGCGGTGAACGGCATTGCGGCCGGTGCCGGCGCCAATCTCGCGTTTGCCTGCGACCTGACGATCGCAGCGGAGGAGGCGAGCTTCGTAGAGAGCTTTGCCAAGCTCGGGCTCATTCCCGATACCAGCGGCACCTTCTTCGTACCGCGGCTCGTGGGGATGCAGCGCGCGACCGGGATGTTCTTCCTCGCGGAGAAGATGCCGGCGGCGAAGGCCAAAGAGTGGGGGCTCATTTGGGACGTGGTGCCCCGCGACGCGCTCATGCCCACCGTCTCGCAACTCGCCACCCAGCTCGCGTCGCAAGCGACACGCGGATTTGGCCTCACCAAACGCGCCCTCAACGCCAGCTTCGCGAACTCGCTCGACGCGCAGCTCGACGTCGAGGCGCAGGCGATGCACGAGGCGGGACGCACTGCCGACTACGAAGAAGGGGTGCGTGCGTTCCTCGAGAAGCGCGCCCCGGTGTATCAGGGGAAATGACGCCGGTGACCGGATCGACAGACAGTATGCGTGCACCGATCGGCGTTGTCGGTGCCGGCGCCATGGGGGCGGGCATCGCGCAGGTGGCCGCGATGCACGGACACCAGGTGGTGCTCGCCGATGCGATGCCGGCCGCTGTGGCGCGCGCGCGAAGTGGCCACGAGCGCGCTGTCGCGCGTGACGTGGAGAAGGGGCGCCTCACGCGCGAAGCGGCCGACGCCATCCTGGGGCGGATCACGTATGTCGAACAGGTGACGGCCGAGGCGCTGGCGCCGATGGCGAGCTGTGTGATGGTGATCGAAGCGATCGTCGAACGCCTGGATGCGAAACAGGAGCTCCTGCGCACGCTGGAGCGGGTCGTGACGCCGGCGACGATCCTGGCATCGAACACGTCGTCGTTGTCGATTGCGGCGCTTGCCGGGGCCTGCGAGCACAAGGCGCGGGTGGTGGGGGTGCACTTCTTCAATCCGGCGCCGATCATGCCGCTGGTGGAGATCATCCCCGCGATCAGTACATCGCCGGAGACGGCGGAGACCGCTCGTGCGCTTGCGGCCTCGTGGAAGAAGGTGACAGTCGTCGCGGCCGACACGCCCGGCTTCATTGTCAATCGCGTGGCCCGCCCGTTTTACGGCGAAGCACTGCGCATGCGTGAAGAAGGTCTCGCCGATTGCGCCACGATAGACTGGGCGCTCAGGACGGTGGGCGGCTTTCGCATGGGCCCGTTCGAGCTCATGGATTTCATCGGACACGACATCAACTTCGCCGTGACGCGGTCGGTGTTCGACAGCATGTTTCACGACCCCCGCTATCGTCCGAGTCTGCAGCAGCAGCGGCTGGTCGAAGCGGGATGGCTCGGGCGCAAGAGCGGTCGCGGCTTTTATGACTACGCCGAAGGCGCGGTACAGCCCGCGCCAACGGAAGATCCGGTATTGGCCGAAGCCATTGTGCACCGCGTGTTGGCAATGCTGGTGAACGAAGCGGTCGACGCCGTGCATCTCAACGTATGCAGCATTGCCGATGTGGAGCTCGCGATGACGACCGGAGTGAACTATCCCAAGGGACTGTTGGCCTGGGGCGACGAGCTCGGCCCCGCCAATGTGCTCGCGCGATTGCAGGCGCTGCAGTTCGAAACGGGTGATGACCGGTACCGCCCCAGTGTGCGTTTGCGTCGTGCCGTGCAGGCGGGACGGTCGCTGCTCGATCCGGCGCGCGCCTCATGAGTCACGCGCCCGAGGTCGTTGTTGCCCATCTCATGCAACGCGATGCCTTTTCGCAGCTGATGGGTATGGAAGTGCTGTCTTCAGCTGTTGGACAGGCGGTCGTGCGCATGCAGGTGCGCGATGACATGGTGAACGGTTTCGGCACGCTGCACGGCGGGGCGCTCTTTTCGCTGGCCGACAGCGCGTTCGCCTTTGCCACCAACGCCGGCGGCACACTCAGCGTCGCGATCGACATGACGCTCAGTATTCCCGTGGCATCGCGCCCGGGTGATGTGCTGATCGCGACCGCCGTCGAACAGAGCACCACCAATCGGTTGGCGTTCGTCGACGTGACCATTCGTAATCAGGACGACATTCCGGTGGGCTATTTCCGAGGCACGGTGTACCGCACGACGCGCACACACGAGCTGGGAACATGATCCACCTCGCCTTCGCTTTCGGAGATTCGTGATGGCCGCAGGACATACGGGCGCCACGCAGGCGTGGCTGGTCGATGGTGTACGTACGCCCATCGGCAACCTCGGTGGGGCGTTGAGCAGCATCCGCGCCGACGATCTCGGCGCGCACGTCATCAAGGCGCTCGTGGCGCAGGTGACGGCACAGGCGCCGGGGTTCGATGCAGCCGCCGTGGCTGACGTGATCATGGGCTGTGCCAATCAGGCCGGCGAGGATAATCGCAACGTGGCGCGCATGTCGGCGCTGCTCGCGGGCCTCCCGGTCACGGTACCGGGCGAGACGGTGAACCGGCTGTGCGCCTCGGGCTTGTCGGCTGTGGCTGGCGCGGCGCGGGCGATTCGCGCCGGGGAAGGCGACGTGTACATCGCCGGCGGTGTCGAGAGCATGACGCGCGCGCCGTTCGTCTTGAGCAAGGGCAGCACGCCCTTCGCGCGCGATGTGCAACTGTTCGACACGAGCCTCGGCTGGCGCTTCGTGAACCCCGCCATGAAGGCCATGCACGGTACCGACAGCATGGGCGAGACCGCAGAGAACGTCGCGGCGCAGTATGGGGTCTCGCGCGCCGATCAGGATGCCTTTGCCCTGCGTTCACAGCAGAAGGCCGCCGCGGCACGCGCGGCGGGGCGATTCGCCACCGAGATCATTCCGGTCACCATTCCACAGAAGAAGGGTGAGGCGGTCGTGGTGGCACAGGACGAGTTTCTCCGTCCGGACACCACGCTCGAGACGCTCGCGCGTCTCAAGCCGGCATTCCGCCATGACGGACAGGGAAGCGTGACCGCCGGCAACGCCAGTGGCCTCAACGACGGTGCTGCCGCCCTGCTACTCGCCGGCGACGCCGCGTTATCGCGCTTCGGCCTCACACCCCTCGCGCGCGTGGTTGCGAGCGCCGCCGCGGGCGTGGAGCCGCGCATCATGGGCATGGGCCCCGTCCCCGCCACACGCCTCGTTCTCGAGCGGGCAGGCCTCACGCTCGATCAGATGGACGTGATCGAACTCAACGAAGCCTTCGCCGCGCAGGGGCTCGCCTGCCTTCGTGAACTGGGAATTGCCGACGACGACCCCCGCGTCAACCCCAACGGCGGCGCCATCGCCCTCGGGCACCCACTCGGCATGAGCGGCGCACGACTCGCACTCACCGCCGCCAGACAGTTGCAGCTAACCCGCGGACGATACGCCCTCTGCACCATGTGCATCGGGGTGGGACAAGGGTTCGCCGTTCTTCTCGAACGCGCGAACTGAGAGCTGAGGGCTGAGAACTGTGAACTCGGAGCTCAGAGCTCAGAACTGAGTTCTGGATAGGCGGTGAGAGTCGAGCTGGCCAGCAGCGAGAAGCCAGGGGTACCACCACCGCAGTACATCTCGCTTCTCGCCGCTGGCCAGCTCGACTCTCACTCCTATCAACGTCTCGATTCCGAGCTCTCAGCTCTCAGTCTCACCTCTCAGAACTCAGTTCTCAGTATGATGTACGCCTTTGAAGGATTCATCCCCGTCGTCCACGAGAGTGCCTTCGTGCATCCGCAGGCTTCGGTCACGGGCAACGTCGTCATTGGGCGTGACGTGTATGTGGGTCCTGGTGCCGCGATTCGTGGCGACTGGGGTGGCATCGTGATCGAGGACGGGTGCAACGTGCAGGAGAACTGCACGATTCACATGTTTCCCGGTGTGGTGGTGACGCTCGAGGCGGGGGCGCATATCGGGCATGGGGCCATCGTGCATGGCGCGCGCATCGGGGCGAACTCGCTGGTGGGGATGAACGCCGTGATCATGGACAACGCGGTCATTGGCAGCGGCTGCGTGGTGGGAGCGCTGTGCTTCGTCCCCACCGATATGGTTGTCCCCGATCGGAAGGTCGTGGTGGGTAACCCCGCCAAGATCGTGAAAGACGTGAGCGATGAGATGCTCGCGTGGAAGTCCGAAGGCACCGCGCTCTATCAGCAGTTGCCTGCCGCCATGCGCGGTGCGTGGCATCCGGTAGAGCCGCTACGTGAAATCCCGGCCGACCGCCCAGTGCAGTCGGCCATCCTGAAGAATTGGAAAGACACTCAGCGTTCCAGCACGGAGACCCGGTGATGTTGCACTTGCAGAACTTTGCGCTTGGTGAGTGGGTGGAAGGTCTGGCACCCAAGACCGAACTCATTCACGCCGTCACCGGTGATGTGATCGGTGAGACGTCCAGTCATGGCCTCGACTTCAAGACCATGTTGCAGTACGCGCGCCGCGTCGGCGGCCCGGTGTTGCGCTCGTACACCTTCCATCAGCGCGCGCTGATGCTCAAGCGCGTGGCGATCGCGCTCATGGAGCGCAAAGAAGAGTTCTATCCGCTCTCGTACATGACCGGTGCCACGCGTGCCGACTCGTGGGTCGATATCGAAGGCGGCATTGCCACCTTCTTTGCCTACGCCAGTCGTGGGCGTCGCGAGTTCACCAACGAACGTTTCCACGTGGAAGGCCCCACCGAGCCGCTCTCCAAGAACGGCACGTTCGTCGGCCGACACATTCTCGTGCCGATGGAAGGCGCGGCGGTGCATATCAACGCCTTCAACTTTCCCGTGTGGGGGATGCTCGAGAAGCTCGCGCCGGCGTTGCTCGCGGGCGTGCCGTGCATCGTGAAGCCGAGCACTACCGGCAGCCATCTCACGCACGCCGTGTTCAAGGCGATCATCGAGACGAACGAGTTTCCCAAGGGGGCGTTGCAGCTCATTTGCGGTGAAGCGCGCACGTTGCTTGAGCACGTCGAAGAGCAGGACATCGTCGCCTTCACCGGCTCGGCCGCGACCGGCCAGAAGCTCAAATCGGCGCCCAGCATCATGCAGCATTCGGTGCGCTTCAACATGGAAGCCGACTCGCTCAACTGCTCGATTTTGGGGCCCGATGCCGTACCAGGTACCGAAGAGTTCGACCTGTTCATCAAGGAAGTCACACGCGAGATGACCACGAAGGCGGGGCAGAAGTGCACGGCCATCCGTCGCACCATCGTCCCGGCCGGTCTTGAAGAGGCGGTCATTCAGGCGCTCTCCAAGCGTCTCGCGAGCACCAGCATTGGTGACCCCACCACGGAAGGCGTTCGCATGGGCCCGCTGGCCTCACGCGGGCAGATGGCGTCGGTGGCTTCGAGCGCCCAGGCGATTCGTGCGGCGGCCGAACGTGTGTACGGTGGCGGTGACTTTCAGGTGGTTGGGGCCGACCGCGACAAGGGGGCGTTCTTTGCGCCCGAGTTGCTCTACTGCGCCGATGCACTCAATCGCCTCGAGCCGCATGACATCGAAGCATTCGGCCCCGTCAACACGGTTATGCCGTACCGCGATCTTGGCGAAGCCGTGCAGCTTGCCCGCATGGGACGCGGCTCGCTCGTGGGTTCGCTCATCACGCACGACCCCAAAGTCGCGCAGGAGATCATCCTTGGCGCCGCCTGCTATCACGGCCGCATGCTGGTGCTCGACCGTACGAGCGCGAAGGAGAGCACCGGCCACGGATCTCCGCTCCCCAACCTGGTGCACGGCGGGCCCGGACGCGCTGGTGGTGGCGAAGAAATGGGCGGTGCACGAGGGGTGACGCACTATCTGCAGCGCGTCGCCTTGCAGGGCAGCCCCAGCATGCTTACCGCCATCACGCGCGAGTGGACCAAGGGGGCCGAAGAGAAGACCGATACGGTGCATCCCTTCCGCAAGACGTTCGATGAACTGGTGGTGGGCGACACGATCATCACCAAAACGCGGACGATCACTCTCGAAGACGTCGAGGCGTTCGCCAAGCTCAGTGGCGATACCTTCTACGCGCACATGAACGACGACGAAGCGCGCAGCAACGGGGTCTTCGAAGGGCGCGTGGCGCACGGGTACTTCATCGTCTCGGCGGCGGCCGGCCTGTTCGTCGATCCCGATCTCGGCCCCGTACTCGCCAACTACGGCCTCGAGAAGCTGCGTTTCACCAAGCCCGTGTACCCGGGCGATACCATTCACGTGCGACTCACCGTCAAGCAGAAGACGGCGAAAGACACGCCCGAAGGGACGATTCCGCAGGGGGTCGTGGAGTGGGATGTGGAGGTCATGAACCAGCATGGCGAAGCCGTGGCGGTGTACTCCATTCTCACGCTCGTCCGGCGGAGCGAAGGCGCGCCGACGATGGCATCGCACGCCGCGTGAGTTAACGACACCACGTGACGACCCCGGCCGCGGTATCCACCACGAAGACCGCCACGCGCAAGATCGACCGCTCGATTGTCGAGGGACCGATCGGCCCCGCCGTCTGGCGGGTGGCGTGGCCGACGGTGCTGCAAAATGTCATCAGCGGGATTCAAGGGATGATCGATCACGCGCTCGTGGGGCACTTCGTCGGTTTTGCCGGCAATGCCGCCATTGGCGTGGGCTTTCAGATTTTTCTCGTGGTGATGGTGTTCGTGTCGTCGCTGTTCAGCGGGATGGGCGTGTTGGTGGCCCGCTTCGCTGGTGCCGGCGACGAAGCAGGGATGAATCGTGCCGCGTCCCAGGCGTTTCTGCTGGCGCTGGTGCTCTCGTTGGGGGTGCTGGCGCCGATCGGCTATTTCCTCGCTCCTACGTTGCTGGGGCTCGTGAACGCCTCCGCGGCGGTGCAGGTGGAAGCACTGCCGTACTTGCGCATCATGTTCGTCTTCGGCTTCGGCATGATGATGTTCTTCATGCTGGGTGGCGCGTTGCGCAGCGCCGGTGACGCGAGAACGCCGCTTCGACTCGGCATTGCACTTACGATCGGGAACGTGGTGTTCAATGTGCTGCTCATCCGCGGGTACGGGCCGTTCCCGCGCATGGGGACCGCCGGCGCCGCCGCGGGCATCATGATTTCGAGCGCGCTCGTGTCGGTGTATGCCATTTGGAAGTTGTTCAGCGGCGCGTGGGTCATCGACTTCCGTGGCATGTCGTGGAAGCCCGATTGGGAGATCATTCGCGCGCTCTTCCGCTTTGGTTTGCCAACGGGCGTGCAGGGCATTGCCATGAATGTGGCGGGCGTGATGCTGCTGCGATTCATCGGATCGACGGCGCAGAGCGCCGAGGCGCAGGCCGCGTACGTCGTGGGATACAGCCAGCTCTTCTCGCTCGTCACGTGGACATCGGTAGGGCTCATGGGGGCGGCCGCCACGGTGGCCGGGCAGAATCTCGGCGCCGGCTTCCCCGACCGTACGCGCGCTGCGGTGCGACTGTCGGCGCGCTTCGGTGTGGGTATCGCGGTCTTTGTGGGGGCGCTCTTCGTGACCATCCCTGGCGTGTTGCTGGGGCTCTTCGGCATGACGGAGCCGGTGGTGGTGGGCATTGGCCGCGAGTTGCTCCTCTTCCTGTCAGTGTCGGGGGTGTTCATCACCGTCGCGCTCACCTTTACCGGTGGGCTGCAGGGGACGGGCGATACCCGCAGTCCGTTGTTCATCACGCTCGTGTCGCAGTTCGCGATCCCCATTGGCTTCCTGACGTACGTGCAGGCAACACAATCCTTGCAGACGTGGCATGTGTGGACCGCGATCGTCATGGGTCACGCAACGCGATGTGTGCTGAGTGTGTGGCGCTTCGAGCAAGGCAAGTGGCGCACGATCGATCTGGGCGTGAAGGGGCAATAGCCGCCGCCCTACGTTCAAAGGCGCCACCGTCGCATTTGTAGTCGGATCGCAGCAGTTTTCTGTGATGTTGTCCAGGGTCCAGATGACGTGGTTCACGGAAATTCAGCATGGATGGAGATCGTATGCAGGGGGATGTGCCAGAGTCGCGACGATACCGCACGGTGGAGATTCGTCGTGTGTGCGTGTTGACCATTGCTGCGGGGCTGGCTGCAGTGACTGCGTGTGCTGAGCCGTCGGCGACGTCGGGCGCGACGCCATTGACGTTTGTGGGGGCGCCCGCCGCGACATCACTCACACTGCGCGATGCCGCCAACGGTCAGGAAGGCGTTGCCTCGACGGATGGTGAGATCCGCCTCCGCTCGGCGCCTCGTACTGACGACGACGCGACGGCACGGCTGTGCGGCGTGTTGGTGGGTCGCAGTCGACTGACGGAGCGGCTGCCCTTTGCGTGGTCCGTCGACAGCATGCTGCCACACTTGGCGCCCAAGATCCTTGCCGGCGGTGACGTCTATGGCGTGCGCCTGCTCGTACCCGGGGTGAATGCGGCATATCACTTCGAAGGCTTCACGACCGATGGTGGAACACGGGTGAGCGTACGGTGGCCCGTCCGGTCGAGCGGTCCGGTACCGGCCACCGCCTCGGACCCGGAGATCGAAGCGGTACTCTCGCCGGCACCCGCTACCCTTGATTCGCTCGTCACCGCGCTACGCTACCGCGATGACGGAAAGCGCGCCGCCTGGGCTTCGACCCGTGGGCCGAGCGACAGCGTTGAGACTAGCCGCGCGGTACGCCTCGTGCGCGACGTGCCATTCTTCCCCATTGGCTTCTCGACGGCGTGTCGCGACGCCACTTTCCGTACCGACGTCAATGCCGGCACGGAGAAAGCCATCCGCGTGCTGGTCGACAAGGGTGACCGCATCGCGGCATCGGTGTCGCTGCCCGGCAGCGAAGCGTCCGTGAGGCTCGTCATGGCTGGTGCCGAGTCGAAGCTCGGCACGACGTCGTCGCTGACAGCGCCTGACAGCGGTTTCGTGACACTGCTCGTTGGATTTACCGCCACCAGCACCGCCCCTCAGCGCCAGAGCGTCTTGCTGCGAGTCACATCGTCGGCGCATTGATCGCGCGTCTCGCACGCGGTCGTGCCGCCTTACCGTCTTTCGCCACGAGCTCACTATGCCGTCATTCGTTTTCCGCAACGGAGTTGCCAGCGCACTGCTGGCCATCGTCGGCATCACGAGCTCTCCGCGAGTGGCGCTCGGGCAGCCCGAGCGCACGGTCCCCAGCATTGCCCCGTGGATGTCGCCCGCGTCGCCGCTGTCGCTCGTATCGGCACGGCGCGCCGACCGGCTGGCGTTCATCGTGTACGAACGCGGCATGCGCAACGTGTACAGCGCGGCGGCACCGGATTTTCGCGCTCGGCGGCTTACCAGCTTCACGACCGACGACGGTATCGACCTCACCGACGTGCAGCTGTCTGATGACGGCAGCACTATCGTTTTTGTGCGTGGGTCGGCGCCCAACCGCTGGGGATGGGTGGCCAACCCCAATCACGATCCCCGCGGCGCAGAGCGTGCCATCTGGGCGGTGCGCACCGCGGGCGGGCCAGCTTGGCGTGTAGCGGCCGGTGCGGCGCCCGTCCTGTCGCCCGACGGACAGTGGGTACTGTTTTCCAAAGAGGGACAGATCTACCGCGCACGTGTTGCCCGTTCGGCGGCGCCAACACCGATGGATACCGGCGGCGTACCATTCATTCGGCTCTGGGGGCGCAACGGCTCGCCCACTTGGTCGCCCGACGGCAAGCGCATCGCCTTCGTGAGCGATCGCGAACATCACGCGTTCATCGTGGTGTATGATGTGCGCTCGCGCACGGTGCAGTACGTGGCGCCGAGTGTGGATTGTGATGGGACGCCGGCGTGGTCGCCCGACGGCCGGTATCTCGCCTTCTCGCGGCGCCCGGGGACGCCCTTCGGCAGGCAGCAACGCACGCCGCCCGGTGCGCAGAACCCGGCGGGCGGCTGTGGTAATAGCCCAGGGGCGGCGGGCGCCGCGCCCGCAGTGGCGCTGCAGGCAACCACGGTGCGTGCCCCAGGCTTCCTCACCTCGCAGTTGCCGGGCGGCTATCGACTGGCGCTCATGGTCGCCGACATCGGCGGAGCGAAGAACATCACGTCGCCCATGGTGACGGCGCAGATTCCGGCGCGTGAAGTGTGGCACAACGCGGTGGGCGACAGCGTGTTCACGTCGCTGACGGACATGACGTGGGCCGGTGAGCAGATCGCGTTTCCGGTGAACGTGCCGAAGGATGAGTTCGACCGGTGGTATGCCGTCAACGTCAACGGCGGCGACCCGATACGCCTGACGACCACCGATGGACTCATCGAAGACGAAACTTCGGTGGCGTGGTCGCGTGATGGCGGACGCACGATGTTCTACACCACCAACGCGGGTGACATCGAGCGCCGGCATATCTGGTCGGTGCCGAGCAATGGGGGCGAGCCGGTACGGATCAGCAGCGGCGATGGGGTGGAGACGTCGCCGCAACCACTTGCGAGCGGACGGTCTGTAGCTGTGCTGGAATTCGGAGCGCGCACGCCGGCATCGGTGGCGCTGGTGCCGACCAGCGGTGGCGCGCCGCGCATCATTTTCCCTGTACTGCCGCCCAGTTTCCCGACGGCCGCGCACGTGGACCCGCAGATCGTCAAGACCAAGGCTGAAGACGGGCTGGAGATCAGCAATCAACTGTTCCTGCCGCGCAATCTCAAACCGGGTGAGAAGCGTCCAGCCATCGTGTTCGTGCACGGCGGACCACGTCGGCAGATGCTCCCAGCGTATCACTACATGCAGTTCTATCACTGGTCGTACGCCGCGAATCAGTGGCTCGCCGACCAGGGCTACATCGTGCTGTCGGTCAACTACCGACGTGGCGTCGGATACGGCAAGAGCTTTCGTGATGCGCCCAACGCACGTGACAGGGGCAACAGTGAGTATCTCGACGTGGTGGCCGGTGCCAAATACCTGCAACAGCGCGCCGATGTCGATGCGAAGCGCGTAGGCATCTGGGGACTGTCGTACGGTGGCCTGCTCGCGTCACAGGCACTGGCGCGGAACAGTGACACTTTTGTGGCCGGCGTCGATATGGCCGGTGTACACCAATACGACTACGCGTTCGACTCCACGAGCAGCGCGTTCAAGTCGGCCGCAGTGGGGGCGATTGAAGGCTGGAAGAGCCCGGTGTTTTTGGTGCACGGCGATGATGATCGCAACGTCGACTTCGCACAAACCGTCGGGTTGGTACAGCTGCTGCGTGCGCGCAATGTGTATCACGAACTCATCGTCGTGCCCGATGATCTGCACGAGTCCATGCTACACGCCAACTGGATCGACACCTTCGACCGCATGGGTGTCTTTCTCAAGCGCTTCGTGTGGAATCGTGAGCCGGTGCCGGCATTGCGCTGACCGGCTCACGAGCCATCGGTACAGGCGAACGCGTCAGCGAATGGCGCCGGCCGCACCGGCGCGTCGCGGGTCCGCACCGGCCGTCACCGCGCGGCGTCCAATGCGAATGGCGCCGCCGTAGCCCTCGCGAATTTCGCCACGCGCGGTCACGAACGTGAGTTCGTAGCCCAGCGTCCGCAGACGCTCCGTGACCTGCGGCGCGAAGCCGTCTTCCAGCTGAATGTTGAAGGGCGCCGTGCCGGGTGCGGCGCCAGCCGGCGTGGCACCAGTGCCGCTGGGGAGGAACCTCGGCAGCTCCAGCGCCGCCTGTGCACCAAGACCGAAGTCGAGCGCGCCCACCAGCGTCTGGTACACCGCGCTCGTAATCCACGCGTTCCCCGCCGCGCCCACGGCGAACACGGGACGCGTGCCCTCGAAGGCGATGGTCGGCGCGAGTGTGCTGCCGTGCCGCGCAAAGGGGAGCCGTGACCCGTACTGCGTGGCGTCGGTGCCGTACGACGTGAGCTTGTCGTTGCTCAGAAAACCCAGCCCCGGCGTCACGTAGAAATTTCCGCCCCAGGTGCCGAGTGTTTGCGTCACCGCGACTGCATTGCCATCGGCATCGGCGACGGTGTAGGCGGTGGTCCCGGCGGCGTGGCACACGGTCATTTCGCGTGCATGTTCGTCGTCACAGGGGCCGCTGTTGTCGGGCGCAGTGGCATCGTCGCTCAACCCGTTTGCGGGTGGAGCCGCCGGCGTCGCAGGCGAGGCCGGACGCGGCTTGAGACACTCCAGCGTATCGCCCCGCGTGAGGCGTGGGGTCAGCGCACGGTCGGCAGAGTAACACTGCCAGCGAACGGCCGCCGTGTCCTTGTTCACGATGCTCGCGACGTCCACGGGCCACATCGCTGGGTCGGCGATCTTGTTGCGCGAGGAAGGTGTGAGGAACCATGCCGATAGCATCGCGTGCATCGTGGCCGCATCGTCGGGATATGGCCGCGGTGTCGGGAACCGCTCCAGCAGATTGAGTCGCGCCACGAGGTCTGCACCGCCGCTCACCGGCGGCGCACTCGAGCAGACACGATAGCGGCGATAGGTGCCGCATACGGGCGCGCGTTCGTTGGCAAAGTAGCGCGCCAGATCGCTCACCTTCATGGCGTTCCCCTTCGCCCGCAAATCACCGGCATACTTCGCCGCTACCTCACCCTTGTAAAAACCATCGGCACCACGGGCCGCAATCTGCTCGAGCACCCAGGCAAGGTCGGCGTTGCGAACGGTGTCGCCGCGCTGCATGGGTACGCCGTTGCGAAAGAAGAGCGCGCGGCTGCCTTCGTACTTGGCAAAGTGTTCGCGTTCAGTCGCCAGCGTGGTCGCCAGCCCTTCGCTCACTTCGTAGCCGTTGCGCGCTACCCGAATGGCCGGCGCCACGAGTTGTGCCCACGTGACCTTCTTGCTGCCATGCTGCTGCCACGCCAGATACATCCCAGCCACGGTGCCCGGCACATTCACCAGCACGGGGCCATCGCTGGGATAGCGGCCATTCACCAGCAGTGAGTTGTTGGTGAGCCCGCCCTCTTCGGGGACGCGGCTCATGAACTCGATGAGCGTCGGCTGCTTACCCTTGAGTGCAATGACCATCTCGCCGTAGCCGCCAATGCCGCTCGCATCCGGCTCCACCACGCCGAGTGCAAAGCTCACGGCCACCGCCGCATCGACGGCGTTGCCACCGAGCCGGAAGATCTCGAGCCCGGCGTCAGTGGCGACGGGATGTGCGCTCGACACCGCCGCCTTGCCCGTCGCTTCGCGGCGGCGGGGCGGAGCGGCTTGTAGCAGCGTGTAGATGGAGGCTTGCAATGCGCTGTCGCTTTCCGCTTTCACGGCCTGTGGGCGCAGGCGGTCACGCGCGGCACTCCATTGCGCGCGCGCCTCCGCCGGTGCGTTGGCGCCGTAGTACAGACGCGCACTGCGCTCCCACACGCGATCGAACGCCGCGGCGTTGAGCAGCGACCGATCAGCGGGCATCGAGGCCGTAACGGCTACGCGGCGCGCGTCGGGAGCGACCGGCGCTGGGAGGCGATGCAGCGACAATGGCGTGGCTGACGAGGACAGCGCGGTCTTCTCGTGCGCGGTACGATCGACCCCGCGGTCTGGATCCCCGTTGTAGCTCACTGTGATTTCGCGAAATTCAGCGATGCTGATCGTCTGCCCATCGGCCGACCAATCCACGTCGCCATGCGTGCGCGAGATGAGATTCGTATACGGTTCACCGCTTACCGGAACCACCACCACACCAGTACGCGTGGAGACGGCAATCCGATCGCCAGCCGGTGAGAGCGCGATGTCCTCGATCCCGTTGTCGGTGTACACCGTGCGGTCGTTGGCGACGACCTTTCGGCCCGTCTCCGTCTCCACGATGTAAGCGAGCACCTTGCCATCGGCCGACAGGCGCGGTCGCCGTTCGGTTTGCTCTGACGTGGACGCTCGACGCTCGGCGCTGTTGCCCTCGCGTACCCAAACACGCGAGGCATTGCCGAGGCCACGCTGAAAGGCGAACCGCGCGCCGCCCGCTGTGGGGGCCACCTCATGAACCGCGCCGTTCGTGATTCGGCGCGCGGCCTCCGTCCACGAGCCCGTCGCACTGTCGCGAGTACGCGCGTAGATGGCGTAGTTTCCGCCGGAGTCGGCCGCCCAATAGAGCGTATTGCCCGCCCAGAACGGATCGCGATGGTACGCGCTCCCAGAGGAGAGCATTGTGGTCGTGCCGTTGGCGCCGACCAGATAAAGCAGCCCCTGCCGCTCGACGACGAGATCGCCACGTGACGACAGCGTTGGCTTGCGGGTCGACACGACGGCGGACTGTCCGGAGGATGACGCGAACGGCATGGCGGACGCCGCGAACAGGACGGCAAAGGCGCGCGCGATCGTGAACGTGCACATTACCTTGCGCATTACCGCGCTCTCCGTGTGCCGCGGCGACGGATCACCACCGATTCGATCACGTCGCCCTCCTGTATGGCGTCGAGCACGTCGAGCCCGCGCGTCGTCGTCGCGAACACGGTGTAATCGTGATCGAGTCGCATGTTGTTCACGTGATTGATGTACAGCTGCCCGTCGCCCGTATCCCGGCCGCGCGTGGAGATGCCGAAGGTCCCGCGCAGGTTGCGGGCGCCAACTTCATCGCGCATGAAGTACGGCGTGGCAGGGTCGTATTCGTCGGCGCCCGGGCTGCCGCCCTGTACGACGAAGTTCGGCACGATGCGATGCCAGGTCTTGCCATTGTACGCACCACGTTCAGCGAGACCCACGAAGGTGTGCACCGCGGCCGGCGCCACCTCGGGGAGCAACGCGAGCTCCATGCGTCCACGCCCGCGAATGGTGACCACGGCCGTTGCGCCGTCGAGGGCGCGGAGCTGCGCCTCCGTGGGGAACGGCGGGGGCTGCAACGGTGGCACGAACATCGTCGCACCGGCGGGCTGAAGCGGACGGAACGCCGGAATGGCGTCGAGCGCAATGCGTTGAATGACCGGATCGCCGTCGCGCAGCCACTGCGTGAGCCACTCGCCGCCGTACGCCATGTGGGCCTGATCCGCATCGATGATGAAGGGGAGCAGCACTTCGCGCGGATCACGCCAGCGCAGCGGCTTTGTTCGGCTGATGCGTTCGAAGCTGGCCACCGCCGCATCCAACTCGGCGCGCGTGGCACCAGAGGCCACGCGCTTGAGAATGGTCGCCGCCTGCAGCAAGAGCCCCGCGTGATCGGCGCGCAGCGCGTTCACGGCCTCGGCGCGCGTCGTGATGGCATCGATGCGCACGTTGGGTTCAACGTCGTTGGCGAGCCGCGCGAGCGTGACGCTGTCGTTGAGGCGTCGCGCCGCGCGGGCGGCCCAAGCGCGAGCCTGCCACGGCTCACCCTTCGATAGCGCGCGTACGGCACGTTGCGCCTTGGCGCTGTCGGCATACGTGAGCGCGAACACGGCATGCGCGCGGGAGCGCCACGGGGTGGACGGTCGTGCCAGCGCGTACAGCGGTGCGGGGGAACAGCGCAGTGTACCCAGGAGATCGATAGCGAGCAGACGTACATGCTCACTGCGGTCGCGCACATGCTGCAACGCCCGGTCGCAGGTGCCGGCGCTGCGGAGCGCCTGCCAGCGTACCATCGCCGACGTGTCGGTTACCCACGCGCGGCCCAGCATGACCGCCACACGGCGGACATCGGGGTCGGTGTCGGCGAGACCGGCGCGAATGGCCGCGGTGTCCCGGTGCGACACCGCGTTGAGCGCCTGAAGAAGCGCGTATCGCAGTTCGGAATCGCGGTCGGAGACCACGGTACCCGCTATGGCGGCCAGCGTCGGCGGCGTCGCACGAAACCCGCTGCGGGCATTGCGCCGCAAGAAGACTTCGAATCCGCGCGCCGCACCGCGCCGCACCGCCAGCGACGTATCCGACAATCCCCCGCGAAGCGTCTCCTCCACTTGGAGTGACGCTATGCCGCCGCGCCCGAGCGTTTCGTACAGCTCGGCGCGTACTGCCGGATGCGCCTCTTTGGAGAACGGGAAGCTTCGCTCGTGCATCACCATGGCCGCTGTCTTCAGCTGCGCCGCGGCGCGCACCGCCTCCAGGCGAACCGATGCCGCCGGGCTGTCCATGAGCCGGTCGAGCATGGGCGCCCACCGTTGGTCATCGGTGCGGCCGAGCGCACGGGCCGCGAGCCGTTGCAGCACGGTATCCCCCGATGCGATGGCGCGCTCGATGGTGGGCAGATCGGTCAGGCGGGCGTGCTCCGCGACCATGACCTGGTACGGCGTCGGCGCCGGCGGTTGGAGCACGGGCGCGGCGAGGGATGCGGAGACGGCGGCGCTACGGAGCAGCAGGGAGGCCAACGACCACATGGGCGATACTCGACAAGAGGGTGATAATGCTCCGCAAATATGCCCTTCGGCGCGCGTCCGGCGTAACTTCCATGCTTCGCCCCGAAACACGGAGAACGTTCATGCGGTCATCCCTGCGTCGTGGCGCCTTTGCCGGCGCCATGCTGCTCCCGACTCTTGCTCCCGCGCTTGCCGCGCAGGGGACCCCCAAGGTCAATCGCTTCGGCAATCCCGAAAAGCTCAAGCCGGCCCCCACCGCGGCGGCGATTACGCCACGCGACCTGCAAATCCGACTGTACCAGTTTGCGGACGATTCCATGATGGGGCGCCAGGTCGGACGCGTCGGCAATAAGAAGGGTACCGATTTCATCGCCGCGGAGCTCAAGCGCCTTGGGCTCGTACCGGGCGGCGTGGACGGCACCTACTTTCAGAATTTGCCCTTCCACCTGCGCAAGTTCACCGAACACTCGCGGGTGACCGTCGACGGTAACCCGATGGGGTGGAACACGGACATCGTAGCGGTTCCGGGGTTGCGGGCGCCGCGCACCGTCAACGACGCCGAAGTCGTGTTCGGAGGGACACAGGGTGACACCACGCTGCAGATCCCGGCGAAGGACGCCGTCGGCAAGTTCGTCGTGCTGCTGCCAGCAGCCGGCACCCGTGGCGGGCAGGGACAGGGCTTTGCGGTGCGTCAGGGTTTCACGCAGGCCCCGTCGCGCTTCGCTGATGCGGCGGCCGTTGCGGTCATCGATCTCGACAATCTCACGGCGGCGCAGCGCGCGGCCATCAACGAGCCTGTGGTGGCGCAACAGAACGCGCCTGCACGAGCGGGTGGTGCTGCGGGCGCTACGGTCGATTCGCTCACGCTCCTCAAGCGCGAACTCGCCGCACTGCAGCCGCAGCCGAGCTTTCGCCTCACGCGCGCCGGCGCGGCACAGCTGTTCAAGGGGCAGTCGGTCGACGCACTTGCACCGGGCGCGAAGGGGGGACTGGTGAACACCGCGCTCGACTTCGTGGAGCTTCCCACCGACTTTGCGCGCAACGTGATCGGCATCATTCCCGGCAGTGATCCCAAGCTGCGGTCGCAGTATGTCGCCGTGGGCGCCCACAACGATCACGTGGGAATGACGACGCCGGTCGACAAGGATTCACTCAAGGCATTCAACGACGCGCGCAACAAGCTCTTGCTCGCCAACGGGATGAAACCGCTCGGGCCGGAGTTGACGTCGAAGATCACCGTCAACATGGACAGCATCCGCAAGCTGTATCCCAAGCCGCGTCTCGACTCGATCAACAATGGCGCCGACGACGACGGCTCGGGCTCCATGGGTGTGCTCGAAATTGCCGAAGCCATCATGGCGATGCCGGTGAAGCCCAAACGTTCGATTCTGTTCGTGTGGCACACCGGTGAGGAAGCCGGCTTGCTGGGCGCAGCGCACTTCACGCGCAACCCCACGGTGCCCATCGACTCCATCGTCGCGCAGCTCAACATCGACATGATTGGCCGCGGCCGCACTGAGGATCTTCCGGGCGGCAGCGATGACTACGTCGCGGTGGTCGGCTCGCTCTTCGACTCCAAGGACCTCGGCGAGACCGTGGCGCGCATCAACACCACGCAGAGCAAGCCGCTGGCGCTCGACTATCAGTTCGACAAGCCGAGCGAGTGGTCCGGATACAACAACATCTACGGGCGCAGCGATCATTTCCGCTATGCGCAGCAAGGGGTGCCCATCGCCTTCTTCTTTACCGGGTTGCACGGCGACTATCACCAGCGCACCGACGAGCCCGACCAGATCGACTACCCGCACTATGCGCGTATCGCGAACTACATTCGCGACATCACGCTCGATGTGGCCAACGGCCCGCGGCCGCGCTTGAACGGCACGAAGCCGGCCAAGCCCAAAGTCATCGTCCCGTAAGGCTCACTGTGTTCACGCGCGCGGGGAACGTCAGCGACGACGTCCCCAGCGCATGAACAGGAGGTGCGAATTCATTCCGGGATTCGCACCTCCCATGCTCGCGTTCGACAAATGATGAAGCGCATAGCCCACCGCGAGCAGATCCCGTGCTCCCACCTGCTGCTGTAGCGCAATGCCGGGTGCCACCGTGAAATTGGCTTGCGTGGCTTTGCCATACGGCACCACCTGATTGAACCACGCGCCGCCCGATGTGACGTTGAGCACGACGTGTGTGCTGGGCCGGACGGGCAGGTTCGCTTCGGCGCCAAAGGGAGCCACCCCAACTCCCAAACCGCTGCGCAGCGCATAGCGCGCCAGCCGCTCGGGGTTTCCGGCTTCGGCCGGATCATTCGCCAGGGTAGGGACCCGCTCTGGCGGAGCACCCGAAGTCACGCGGATGACGGGCTGGACTTCGAAGAGCCACGAGAACGTCGCCCCTTGCCACCGGAAGAGCGGTTTGGCGGCCTGCACCGCGACCGCGCTCAGATTGCCGTCGATGAACTCGTTGTGCGACGCCGTTCTGGTGGATACGGCGCTGGTAACTGCGCCGTGCCACTGGAGTCGGCTGCCGGGAAGTCGTTGCGGCCTCTCCTGCGCTGTGAGCGCACTCGGCGCGCACAGCAACAGGGAGAAAACCAGCGAGACGGGACGAACTTGGAGATGTCTCACAGGGAACGACGTTTACATCGCCGACGGCTTCTTGGGCGCGTTGGCGTTCTTCACGTACTTGTCGAGCCACGCCACCCAGCGACCCCACTGGTCGAGTACCGTTTCCTTGGCAATCGGCCCGTGGTCTTCGTACGGGTACATGTACAGCGACGTCGTCTTGCCGAGCCCCATGAGCGCGTGGTACATGCGCGTGGAGTTGATCGGGTCGGTGCCGACGTTCTGGTCTTCGGTGCTGTGATACATGAGCAGCGCGCCGTTGAGCTGATCGGCGTACAGGAACGGCGACATGTCGAGATACGTCTGACGACCGGCCCAGATGTCGCGGCGTTCCGACTGGAAACCATTGGGCGTCAGCGTGCGGTTGTACGCGCCGTCGCCCGCGATGCCTGCCTTGAAGAACGGCGTGTGCACCATGGCGTTCACCGTGCTGAAGGCGCCGTAGCTGTGGCCGCCGAGGCCGAGGCGATGACGATCGACGATCGCGAGCGTGTCGAGGGCGTCGATGACGGCCGACAGGTTGTTGCGCAAGTCGGCGACGTAGTTGTCGTTCGGCAACTGCCCTTCGCTGGCAAAGATCGGCGCATCGGGTTCGACGACGGCGTAGCCCTGCGTGACGAGGAACGCCAGTGATCGCGGGCCGTACGTGGTATAGCGGCGGTCACGCTGCGCGTTCTGCGTGGCGGCACGATCGTAGGCGGCCTGGTTGTCATACTCGTACGGGTAGAACCAGAACATGGCGGGGAGACGCGTGCCTTCCTTGTAGTCGGCGGGGAGCGTCACCTTCACGTTGAACGTGTAGCCGTCGGCTCGACGTGCCACGATGTTCTTCTTGACCGCGGCTGACAGCTCCGGCATGAGGTCGACGTTCTGCGTGAGCTGCTTGGCCTCTTTGGTGGCCAGCGTCAGCACGTACGACTGCGGCAGCATCGTGGCCGATTCGCGCTGAATGACGGCCTTGGAGAAATCATCGTCGAGCGGCGCCGAGATCGTTTCGACGATCCTGCCGTCGCTTTCATAGAGGCGCGACATGCTCCCCGTCTTGATTTCGATCTTCTCCACCCACGTGTTCTGCACCTTGGCCGTGTCGGCTGCCGTACCCATGCGGAAGACGAATTTTCCGTCGGTGGAGACCATCACCACCGGCACGCCCTTCTTCCCCGGGCGCGTGATCAGACCATCGGGCTGACGACCACCAAATCCGCCGCGCACCTGCGTGGTGTCGGCGCCGCGCCGCGGCGTGACTACGGTGTACTTGGCGTTGTTCTCGGTGAGGAACACCGCCTGTTCGAACGTGCCCGCGGTACCGCTCTCGGTGACGAAGAGAATGGTGCCGGCATCGTTGAAGCGGGTGGCGGTAATGCGATTGGCCGTTTCGTACAGCACGGTGGCGCTGCTGGAATCGAACGGCGCCTTCCAGTGCATGAGACGGTCGTTGCGACGTGCGGCCGGGGCGCTGTCGGTGCGCGCCTGGGCCGCTGGAGCGGTGCCGGTACCCGCACCGGCGCGTCCACGTGCTGCCACCGGGGCGACCTGCGTGTAGAGCAGGCCCGGCGCAAACGGGTGGAAGCGAATGTCGCGCTTGCTCGTGTCGACCGTGGCGCGGCCGCGAGCGGCCATGGGGTCGGACGGGTCGTCACTCTCACGCAACGGGCGCTTTGCCACTTCCTTTACGACGGTGCCGCTGGCATCGAGCACCACGTCGCGGGCGCCATACGAAACCACCGGAAGAGCGTACGAGAACGGCTTCTCCACGTACGTCACCTTGAAGTACTGCCCATCGGGCGACGCATCGATGGCACGAATGAGACCGGGCGCGCCGACTTTGCGCACCGCTTTCGTCTTCGTGTTCACGACGGCGAGCTGCCCGTTCATGTGATACGCCAGCAGATCCTTCTCGAACGGCGTCATGACGAGATCGGCGTACGTGCGCGTCTTGAGCTTGTTGTTCTCATTGAGGCGCACCATGGGGCCGTTGGCCAGGGCCGGCTCCTTCGGTTCGGGGCCGCGCCCATCGGGCACGAGCACCGTCACGATCGACACGCCGTCGGCAGTCCACTCGGGCTGCGTGATGGCCGTGGCGAGCACCGTGCGCGGCGAGACAGGGCGTGACTTGCCGGTGGCAGCGTCGGCAACGTAGAGCTGCGTGGCGTCGTCATACAGCGCGAAAAAAGCGATCTGCGTGCCATCGGGCGACCAGACCGGTGCCCCCACGCGCGCGCCCACCGGAATGGAGACCGGGATCCGCTTCCCCGTGGCCCACTCGGTCACTTCGATGCCGGCGGTGCTGCGCATGGTCAACGCGCGCTCGCGATTGCCCTGCTGATCGATCTGGAAGCCGCCAAGATTGTGGTGCGCCTTGCCCACGTACTTGAGCGACGGCAGGCCATCGCTCAGCGTGCGCATGAAATACTGACGGGCCCCCGGGCTTGGCGACGTGAAGCTGACATTCTTGTCGCGCGGCGTCGTGACGAGTTTGGCGATGGCTTCGGGGGGCGTGACATAGCCTTCTTCGGCCAGCAGGTCCCCCTTGGCCGCGGCGCCGTTCGTGCTGGCCTGGTTCTGCGCGGCGGCCGTCGCCGGGAAGGCGGCGGGGAGCGCCAGCAGGCCGAGCAGGGCCAGTGATCTGAGGGACTCGGAGGTTGGGCGGGGCATCTGCACGTTCGGGTGCCTCGGAAGCGGTGGGGGACGTAAGGGGGCAGGCGCCC
Source organism: bacterium (assembly GCA_027484025.1). Classification (GTDB taxonomy): domain Bacteria; phylum Gemmatimonadota; class Gemmatimonadetes; order Gemmatimonadales; family Gemmatimonadaceae; genus Gemmatimonas. The sequence goes on along the minus strand of JAIXTI010000209.1, from coordinate 4,809 downwards.
CGGCGATTCAACAACGCGGAGGGGCAGGAAAACGCTTGCCGGCACCGATACGTTACATCCGAAACCATCCCGGCGTTATTCGAAACCAGCGGGTGCTGGACAGGAGTCCTAGACGATGTTTGACGCGGTAGCAGGGGGGGGCGGCGCCCCCGACGAGAATCAGGGGACCCCGGTCGGGGAACCGGCAGCGGACGGCGTAATGCCGGTAGAGCTGCCCAAGGCCTCGCCGGCCGAGCTGCAGCGGCTGGACGTCGCGCGGACGTTGCTCCTCAAGGTGCACCGGGCGCTGCTGGAGGCTGAGCGGGTGCGCTACGAGAAGGCCCGGGGGCGCATCGAGAACAACAGCGCGTTCCTGCAGCTCGTCATCAATGACCCGTGGTTCGACTGGCTGCGCCCCATGGCGCAGATGGTCCTGCTCATCGACGAGCGTACCGCCGACAAGAAGTCGCCGTTGGGGAGCGACGAGGCGCGCGCCCTGCTGGACCGGGCCAAGGCCCTCCTCAAGGCCGATCCCGAAGGGGACGCGTTCCAGCGGCTCTTTGCCGACGCGCTGCAGCATTCGCCAGCGCTGGCGGTGATCGCCCGGCAGGTGTCCGCCGTCCTGCACGGCTGAACGGGCGGGCTCAGCGGGCGCGGGCGCATCCCGTGGGACGAAAGGCACCGGATAATCGTCTTCCTTTCGTCCCTCGGCTCTGGACCGGGGGCTGTCCGACCCCCATCCTTCTCGTATGCATCGCGCAGGGCACTCCCTGGCAGCGTTCGCCATTGTTGCGGCGGCGCTCGCATCCTCCTGCGTGCGCACACCGGCTCCACTCTCTCCCGGCGCCGCACCGCACGCCACGTCGTACGTTGCGCAATTCGATTCGCTCTGGACGCGCTTTCAGGACGTCTATCCGTCCTTCGCGTACAAGCAGATCGACTGGCGCGAACAGCGTGCGCGCTATCGTCCGCGTGCCGAACGGGCGCGTAGCCAGGACCAGCTGGTGGCGGTCATGCTCGAGATGCTCGCACCGCTGCGTGATCTGCACGTGTGGCTCGTCGATCCGCGTGGACAGGTGGTGCCCACCTACCGGCCGGCCGCTGTGCAGAACTTCGATCAGGCGCGCTGGGAATCGGCGCTGCGCGAGGCGAGCTATGTCACCCGCAGTCCTGATGTCGGCGACGCGGTCATTGGCGGTTATGCGTACTTTCACATTGGGACGTGGAAGGCGCCGCTGACTGATGCGGTGCTCGAAGGCATGCTCGAGCGCGCGCGCGACGCGCAGGGGCTCATCATCGATGTGCGCGTGAACGCCGGCGGCAGCGATGCGCTTGCCCTCAACTTCGCGAGCCGGTTTACGCGCAAGGCGTTTGCGGCCTCGTATGTGCGCATCAACACGGACCCGCGGGTGACGGGGGTCGAGATGCCACTGGCCCGGACGATTACGCCCAAGGGGAGCTGGCAATACACGCGTCCCGTGGTCGTGCTCAGCGGACGTGGGGGCTTCAGCGCTACCGAAAGTTTTGTCGCCGCCATGCGCACGTTGCCGCAGGTGACCGTCATTGGCGATACGACGGGGGGCGCGTCGGGGAATCCGGCCACCTACGCGCTTGGCAACGGCTGGCAGTTCACCGTACCGCGATGGATGGAGTACGGCCCCGACAAACAGCCGATCGAGTGGCGTGGCATTGCGCCGCACATTGCGGTGAGTTGGGGAGCCGTGCACTACGATCGTGAACGCGACCCGCTCATCGATGTGGCCGTGGGATATCTGGGCGAGCGCACTGGCGTGTATCGCATGACGACGGTGGGCGATGGACCCGTGCGTCAGCATGACGACCACGAAGAGCCTCACGCGGCGCCGCGGCCGCAGCCCCCGCTTCGTTGAAGCGCGAGTCCATCGTGGAGTCTGCGACGAACACGCCGAATCTCCCCGTGTGGGACGACGGCCGCTGGACGCCGCTCGCGCCGTTACTGGGCGATCACAGCGCGGACTCGTGCGTGATCGGGCTTGGTGGGAGCGGACTGACGCTTATTGAGGAACTGCTCCGCCGCTCGGAACGCGTCATCGGTATTGATGCACACGATGTCGGTGGCGGTGCCGCTGGGCGCAACGGCGGATTTCTGCTGGCGGGCACATACGACTTCTATCATGACGCCATTCGTCGTCATGGGCATGAGCGTGCGCGCGCGATTTATGCCGCGACCCTTCGGGAGATGCCGCGGATTGCCGAGGCCGCGCCCGGAACGGTGCGTTTCGTGGGATCAAAGCGCATTGCTGCGTCGGACGCGGAGCTCGGCGACTGTCGCGTGCAGTTCGACGCCATGCGTGCCGATGGCTGGCCGTGCGAGTGGTATGAGGGCGCCGACGGGCAGGGGCTATTCATTCCCACGGACGGCGCCTTCGATCCGCTGCGCCGCTGTCGATTGCTCGCGCAGCGCGCGCGCGATGAGGGGGCGACGTTGCATGGGCAGTCGCCGGTGCTCGAGATCACCGGCACGCGCGTGGTCACGGCACACGGCACCGTCCACGCGGGGCGTGTGTTCGTGGCGGTGGATGGACGCTTGGAGCGCTTGCTCCCGGAAATGGCGCCGCGCGTGCGCACCGCACGACTGCAGATGCTGGCCACGGCGCCCACGACCGAGATCACGGTGCCGTGCCCCATGTATTACCGCGAAGGTTTCGAGTACTGGCAGCAGACGCCTGACGGGCGCATCGCCCTCGGCGGCTTTCGCGATCACGGCGGTGACGGCGAGTGGACGCCTGACACGACGCCGTCGGAGGTGGTGCAGGCGCAGCTCGAGCGATTCTTGCGCGAGCATCTTGGTGTGAAGGCGCCAATTTCACACCGCTGGGCGGCCTCGGCGGGGTACACGAGTACAGGGCTGCCCGTGATCGAGCAGGTGCGCGAGAACGTGTGGGCGCTGGGCGGTTACAGTGGGACCGGCAACGTGATTGGCGCGCTGAGTGCACGCGCGGTGGTGGCCGCGGCGGTGGATGGGGACTACGCGGGCGTGCGCGCGCTCCTCGGCGAACCGTAGACCCCAGCGTGCAGTGGGAATGCGACGCGCGGACGCCGCTGACCTGAATCGGTTGTGCGGGCTTGATCAGGCGCGTATCCAGTACGTCCTTGGTCCATCATTGGCAACGCCTCTGTAACAGTAGGCAAAACGATCTCAAGCGCCGGCAGCGCTCAGACGAAACCCATCATCGTCTCTTCTGTCTCTCACGCTGCTGCCACTTTATGCGATCCTCGATTGCTGCCCGACTGGGCCGTGCGCTGACGCTCGGCCTCACTGCGGTTTCCGTAGTGATTGCACTCACCCTGTTGCATGTCCGGAAGATTCGTAGCGACGGGCAGGCGCTGTTCAACCGGGACGTGGCAGCGGCGCTGCTGACCCGGCGGGCGCAGGTCGCCTTCAAAACGCAGGTGCAGGAGTGGAAGAACGTGCTGCTGCGCGGCAGCAGCGACGACAACCTGAAGAAGTATCGAGCACAATTTCTCGGCGAGTCCGCGCGGGTACGGGCTCTGGCTGATTCGCTGCAGCCACTGCTGGCGAATAACGCCGAACGCGCATTCCTTCAGCGATTCCTGACCACACACGCCACGCTCGAGCAGCGCTACACCGCGGCCATGGCGGATTTCGAGCGTGACACACTGCGCGTGGCTGCTGTGGCCGACGGCGCCGTGAAGGGGATTGACCGGGCGCCCACCGCGACGCTCGACTCTCTGACTGAATCCGTTGTCGCGCACCTCGAAGGCACGGTCGCCGCCCAACAACGCCAGTTGGAGAAAGATCAGGAGTTCCTGCTTATTCTGGCGCTGGTGGTTTGCGTGTCCATGGCGTTTCTGGGATGGCGCGCCATCGCAAGCATCAGCCGTCCCGTGGTCAGGGTGGCCACTCAGCTCGACGTGGTGAGCCGAGACTTGATTGGCGCAGTCACCAGCCAGTCCGAGGCGCTGGCACACGGCCAACTGCAGCGTGTCACCCTGCCGGAGGTCGCGCCGCTGGCGCTCGAGCGGAATGATGAAGTCGGGACCATCGCGGCGGCCTCGGACGCAATCGCGACGCAGTTGGCGGAGGTCGCGCGTGGGATCGACAACGGCATGCGGACACTCGAAGCGGCACTCGCTGATACGCGGACCCGGATTGCGCGCGTCGAGAGCGGAAATCTTGAGCCACTCGCGGCGCACGAACTCCCCGGCGTGTACGGTGACGTCTCTCGCTCGGTGGCGGCGGCGATCGTGGCCGTGGCCGGGCCGCTGCAGTCAGCGCGGGCGGTCATGCTGACGATGGCATCGGGTGATCTACGGCATCGGATGCCGTCAGGTATGCCCGGTGAGTACGGACGTTTCGCGGATACGATGAACAGCGCCCTGCAACAGCTCAGCGATACGCTCGTGGAGATTCGTGGCGCGGCGCAGGAGACGCGCCAGCATGCCCACGAAGTGCTCAGCGAAAACGAAGCGCTCCGTGACGCGGCGGCGGAGCGTGTGGCACAGATGAAGCAGCTCGGCAACAGCCTGCGGGGCATCGTCGAGCGAATGGTCTCGACTGCCGACGTCATGCGGCAGTCGCGTGAGGAGGCGGGCACCGTCAGTGAGCAAGTGAGCGCGGGGTCCGATGACGTACTGGAACTGGCAGAGCGTGTGAATCGCGTCCGGCAGTCCACGCAGGAGAGCGCGCGTGTCGTGCGTTCTATCGAGGAGATCGCGTTTCAGACGAATCTGCTGGCGCTCAATGCCGCCGTCGAAGCCGCGCGGGCTGGCGACGCCGGCCGCGGCTTTGCTGTCGTGGCGGAAGAGGTACGCTCGCTGGCGCTTCGG
>JAIXTI010000084.1 GCA_027484025.1 bacterium | reverse complement strand
GGCTGCTCTTTGCCCGCAATGACGGGCTCCAGAATCAGCCCGTGTACTGCCTTCAGCGCGGCGAGGATGGGGATGCTGAGGTGCTGCTCGACCCCAATACCCTTTCGCCGGACGGCACCACGCGCGTCGCGGGCCTCACCTTCGACCATGCGGCGCGCTACATCGCGTATATGGTCAGTCACGCCGGCTCCGACTGGCAGCAGATCCGGGTGCTCGACCTCGAGACCCGCGAAACGCTCCCCGATGTCGTGGATTGGGTCAAAGTCTCGGCGATTGCGTGGCATGGCGACGGGTTCTTCTACAGCCGCTACCCCGAGCCCGCGGAGGGGGATGCCGCCTACTCGGCCAAAAACGACGACCACCAGGTGTTCTTCCACCGGCTGGGGACGACGCAGGACGCCGATACGCTCGTCTATCACGACGCGGAGAACCTGCAGCGCTTTCACATTGTCGGCACCACCGAAGACGAGCGCTTTGCCGTGCTCTCCATCAGCGACCGCGGCAAGGGGAAAGACGGCAACGCACTTTTTGTAAAGGATCTGCGTGCGCCGGACAGCGTGTTCGTGCCGCTCTGGACAGAGTTCGACGACCAGCTCACGGTGCTCGACAACGATGGCGATGCGTTCCTCGTTCTTACCAATCGCCATGCCCCCAATCAACGCGTCGTGCGGATTGACCTGCAGCAGCCGGACGAAGCGCACTGGGTCACGGTGATTGCAGAGCGCGAAGAGCCGCTCGAAGGGGTCGGGACCGCCGGGGGACGACTCTTTGCCCAGTATCTCAAGGACGTAACGTCACGCGTGTTCGTGCACCACTACGACGGCGCGCTCGAGCGCGAGGTCGTACTGCCCGGCCTCGGCACCATCGTCGGCTTCAGCGGCGAGCGTGACGCCACGTCGCTGTTCTACACGTACACGTCGTTCACGGCACCGGCCACGGTCTATCGCTATGTCATCGCCAGTGGTGCGAGCACCGTGTACCGCGCGGTGGCGCTGCCCTTCGATCCGTCGCAATTCGAAACCACGCAGGTGTTCGTGACGAGCAAGGACGGCACGCGAGTCCCGGCCTTCATCGTCGCGAAGAAGGGGCTCGTGCTGGATGGCAACAACCCCACGCTGGTGTACGGATACGGTGGGTTCAATGTGTCGCTGCCCCCGTCGTTCAGCGCATTACGCGTGGCCTTCCTGGAGCAAGGTGGCGTGTACGTGCAGGCCAACCTTCGTGGTGGTGGTGAGTACGGCGAGGCGTGGCACCAAGGTGGCATGAAGGAACGCAAGCAGAACGTCTTCGATGATTTCGTGGCCGTGGCGGAGTGGCTCATTGCCAAGGGGTATACGCGCAGCGACAAGCTGGCCATGCAGGGTGGTTCGAATGGCGGCCTGCTGGTCGGCGCCATCATGACACAGCGACCGGAGCTTACCCGCGTGGCGCTCCCCGCGGTCGGCGTGATGGACATGCTCCGCTTCCATACCTTCACCATCGGGTGGAACTGGATTGCCGATTACGGATCCAGCGACGATCCCGAAGGGTTCCGATACCTGCACGCGTACTCGCCGCTGCACAACCTGCGCGACGGCGTGGCATACCCGGCCACGCTCATCACCACGGCCGATCATGACGACCGTGTGGTTCCGGCGCACTCGTTCAAGTTCGCGGCGCGATTGCAGGAGGCGCACGCGGGCAATACGCCGGTCCTCATTCGCATCGAAACCAAGTCGGGGCACGGCAGCTCGTCGCTCACCAAGCAGATCGAAGAGATGGCCGACGTGTACAGCTTCGTCTTCCATGAGCTCGGTGTGGAACCCACACCGCAGTGACCCGGAATTCCCGCGCCGTTCGATGGGTGGTAATTGGCGTCGTCGCCGCTGCAGTCACGTGCGGCGGCGCGCTCGCCGTGCTGTTGGGGCCGGGCGCGGTACGCCGTGAGGCAACGCGTGCCGGCACACTGCGCTCCGCGTCGCTCCCCTCGGGCAATCTGCGCACCTTCGACACCAGAGACAGCGTACGCCTCAACGGTGTCCAACTCGTCGTCCAGTCACGCGGCACGGTCATTCTGGTGCACGGATTGGCAGAGCCCGACTCGCTCTTCAATCAGTGGGCGCTCGCCCTCAATGCGGCGAGCAGCATGAACGTGATTGGCGTGGCCTTACGCGGTAACGGGACCTCCCGGGACTCGATCGGGCGCGGCGACGCCGCCGAGCACTTCGCGATCGACCTTGGCGGCGCCATCAAAGAGTTGAAGCGTCGCCAGCCGAGCGGGCCCGTTATCCTGTTGGCCTCTCATGGCGGGCTGGGAGTTACCGCCGCGTACGAACGACTGCGCAGCACCATGGGGCTCCCCGCGCCCGATGGCATCATCGCGATGGAGGTGGATACCGCGGGAACGATGCGCGTGGCCAATGGCCGCCCCCTGCTCCTCATGTCGCGACGTCTTCGCACGCTTGAGGCGCTGCGTGCTGCCGGCGTCACGGTGGGTGAGGGACTCGACGTCGCCTCGCAGGAAAGCAGCGGACGCGAGCTGACGACGCGGTGGAGCTTTCGTGCCTGGCAAGCGGCTCAGCCGCGCCTTGAGTCACTCCTCGACGCGCAGCGCACCACGGGCACCCCCATGCTCGTGGTGAGCGCACGCCGCGAACCCATCACCCCCACGGCGGGGAGCGACCGCACGTGGGAAGTGGTACCGCCGCCCGTCGATCCCAATGCACCCGCGGTGGTCGCCGCCATCACGCGATGGAGTACGATGTTCGCGGCGGACGCGTACGACCCCGTTCCGCCGAAAGCCACTCGCACGCTCGAAGTGCTCCCGGTGAAGTAAGCCGCTCTTCGGCTCACTTCACGGGAAAGGGGCGCGGCGCCGGCAGCTGCTCGGCGAACTTCCAAGGCGCCGCACCCTCGCGCGTGAGCGGAGTCTTGGCAATGCGCGCACGCACCATGGCAATGGGCATGGGGCCGCCCACATACAGGGCGTCGTGGAACTCGCGGTCCTTCATGCGGCCACTCATCACGAGCTCCTTGTACAGCGCGCGAAGCTGCAACCCGCCAAGCATATACGCCGCCTGATAGATGGGCGAGTATGAGCCGTTGAACGAGCGACGGACTTCGGCTTCGGAGTTCGCACGTTCGAACGGCACCTTGTCCACCAGGTACTCGATGCACTGCTCCGGCGTCATCTTGCCGAGGTGGAAGCTGAGCGAAAAGACAATGCGCGCACTGCGGTGCATGCGCCACGCCAACGCCCCAAGGCGGTCTTCGGGGCGCACATGGAAGTCGTGATCCCAGAGGAACATTTCCCAGTAGAGCGCCATCCCTTCATTCCAGAAGGGTGTGTTGAACATGCGGCGATGCGTGTTGTAGCGCGCCGTCATGAACCCCTGCAGGTGATGCCCGGGGTTGAGCTCGTGAAAGACCGTGGCGCGTGAGAAGTGCGGGTTGTTGCCGCGCATGCTCATCATCTTCTCTTCGTCGGTCATGTCGTTGGTGGGATACGACACGAGGATGCTTTCGCCGCCGAGGAAGAATGGGCTGACACGCTGTCGTTCGGGCGAGAGCATTTCCATGCGCCAGTCTTCGCGCGCCAGCGCCGGAATGGTGACCCAGTCGTGCTTGCCGAAGAATGCTTCGGCTTCGTTGGCGAGATCGCGAATGAGATCGGGCTGCTCGCCCGGCTCGACGTACATGTTTTTCACCTTCTCCATCGCCTTCTTCCAGTCGTCGCCAAAGCCCATCTGACGCGCGGCCTTCTTGGCTTCCGCTTCGCTGAACGCGTACTCGCGCTCCGCAATCGCCACGAGTTCGTCGGCGGTGTACGGAATCATGGCGTGACGCAAATCGATGGCGAGTCCTTCGGCGCCAATGGGATCGCCGATGATGGGCTCATTAGCCGATGCGGCATTACGCGGCGCCTGTGCTGCGGCCGCGGCAACGCCGCCACCACCGCCACCGCCCGCACCACCTGCGGCCGCGACGACGGGCGCCGCCACCGAGATACCGACGATGCGCTGCCGAATGGTCTGCGCGTAGCGACGCATCGATTCATCGAGCTTCTGATACGGGTTGGCGGCCCACCACGTGAACAGCGGATCGTAGCCGCTGGAGAAGCGATACCACTGCGAGACCACATTGCGAATCTGATCGAGCTGGTCGGCGGCCCGATTGCCGACCGTGCGCGACACCTTCGGCGCGACTGCTCGGGGGCGCGTGCTGTCACCGGCGGCGCGAGCGCCACCGGCGGGAGGTTCGAGCAGCGTCCGCATGCTGTCCACCACACGCGTCACTTCGGCCAGTGTGCGTGCGGCGGCCTGTCCGTTGACCGACACGAGATCGCGACGTGCATCGTGCAACTCCAGCAGGCGATCGGCAAAGGGCATGAGCGGCGCCATCTCCTGCGTCTGCACGTCTTCACGCGCCATCAGCTCGAGCTGGTAGCGCAGGTGATTGTCGAGCAGCACATAGTCGACTTTCCCCTCTTGCGAGAGTTTGCCGAAATCGAGTTGTGTGAGCCGCTCCCGCCATGTGGTGTAAAAGGCGCGCATGCGGGCGCGCTGCGACTTGGAGTCGGGGGCATCATACCGCCGCTGCAACGACGTCTGGTCGGCAGAAAAGCGGGCAATCACATCGGCCAGCTCACTGGTCGTCGTGCCCATGAGCTGCGTCAGCGGCGGGACGCTCGCCGTGGGATCGGTCGGGAAGGTCTGACGGGTCGAGCGCGGAATACCATCCTGCGCCTGCACGGCAGCGGGCAGCAACATGGCCGCGAGCATACAGGCCGGCGCGATACGACGAGAGAGCACAACAGACTCCGGAGCGGGGGGCACGGGCTCGGCCCATCACGGCACCTGCCGGCGAGCCACGGCTACAACTTGTCGCCGCGTGCCCGATTTGGCATCACCCTACCCCCTTTCGGTGCACCGCTCGTCAGCGCTGCGCCTCGGCCGCGATGGTTTCGAGCGCTTCCCACCGTTCCATGAGCGAGGTCAGCCCGGCCTCCGCGGCCGTGAGTTCTGCGTTGAGCGCGATGACGCGGAGGCCGTCACGGAGCACCAACGGATCGGAGAGCTGCGCCAACAGCGCATCCCGTGCCACCTCGGCCTCGGCGATGCGATCGGGAAGCGTCGCGAGCTCCTGCGTCTCCTTGTAATTGAGCTTCCGCGCCTTGGTGCGCGGCGCGTCGGTCACCTTTGGGGGGGCCGCAGCCTTGGCGGGGACGACCGGCTCGACGGGCGCCGGACGTTGGCGTACCCAGTCGGTGAAACCACCCGCGTACTCGCGCACCTCGTGCTTTCCTTCGAAAACAATGGTGCTGGTCACCACCGCATCGATAAACGCACGGTCGTGTGAGACGAGCAGCAGCGTCCCACTGAAATCGATCAGCAGCTGCTCGAGCACATCCAATGTCTCCATGTCGAGATCATTGGTGGGTTCGTCGAGCACCAGTACGTTGAATGAGCGCGTGAACAGCCGCGCCAGCAACAGACGGTTGCGCTCTCCGCCGCTCAGTGCGCGCACCGGAGTCCGGGCGCGCTCCTGCGAGAAGAGGAAGTCCTGCAGATAGCCGTTCACGTGGCGTCGCTGTCCGCCGACTTCCACCCATTC
>JAIXTI010000264.1 GCA_027484025.1 bacterium | reverse complement strand
GTCGACGGCGTGCTGCTCGTGGAGAAGAAGCTGTTCAAGTCGCTCGCGGGACATGGGTTCGAAGTCGTCGATCCCACCGGTCACGCGTTCGATCCCAACCTGCACGAAGCAGTGAGTACGGCGCCCGCGTCGGCGCCCGAAGAAGACGGCACCGTCGCCGTCTGCTTCCAGGCGGGTTACGTCATCAACGGTCTCGTGCTGCGTCCCGCGCGCGTGATCGTCAAGCAGTGGACCGGCGCCTGAGTCTCCGCTCTCGCGCCATTTCCCAGGCCTGAACGCACAGCATGGCCAACGGCACCGATTTCTACGCAGTCCTCGGCGTCTCGTCGTCCGCTACGGCCGACGAGATCAAAAAGCAGTACCGTCGACTTGCCAAGCAGTATCATCCCGACGCGAATCAGAACGATCCGAAAGCGGCCGAGCGCTTCAAGGAAATCTCCGAAGCACACAACGTGCTTGGCGATCCGGCGAAGCGGAAACAGTACGACGAGATGCGTCGACTGGGCGCCTTCGGTGGCGTCGGCTTCGGCGGCGGCGCGTCGCGCCCGCAGTCGCGTCCCGGTGGATTCGGATCAACGGGGCCTGGGCAGTCCGGCGCGGGCACCTTCACCGACTTCGATGTCGGCGGCATTGGCGGGCTTGGCGATCTCTTCTCGTCGATGTTCGGCGGCGCAGGGGCGGCGGGCGCGCGCAATACGCGCAGCCAGGGGCCGGAAAAGGGGCAATCCATCGAGCAGATCGTGGAAGTTCCGTTTCGTGTCGCGGCCACTGGTGGCAAGGTGCCGGTCGAGCTCGAGGTGAACGAAGAGTGCATGATGTGCCACGGCAACGGCGCGGCACCTGGTGCGCAGATCAAACCGTGCGGTGAGTGCAGTGGGCGCGGTGTGATTTCGTTCGGGCAGGGGAGCTTCGCCGTGAACCGGCCGTGCCCGGTGTGCATGGGCCGAGGGAGTGTGCCTACGGAACGGTGCGCGACTTGCCGTGGTACCGGAGAGGCACGGGCGCGTCGCACCGTGAACATCACGGTTCCGGCGGGCGCCGAATCGGGGAGCAAGGTGCGGCTGCGCGGACAGGGGGGCAAAGGGGCCGCAGGCGGTCAGCCTGGCGACCTGGTCATCACCTTCAACGTGCAGAGCGACCGATTCTACAAGCGTGACGGGCTCGACCTGATTGCGACGGTACCCATCAACGTGGCGCAGGCGACACTTGGCTCACGTGTAAGTGTCAAAACCCTCGATGGTAAGAAAGTCGCTCTCCGTATTCCCGCCGGCACGTCGGCCGGACGACGGTTCAAGGTGTCGGGGCAAGGCATCGAAAAAGAAGGCAAAAAGGGCGATCTGCTGGTGGAGATCACCATCACCGTCCCGGACAGCCTCACGGAGGCACAGGAGAAGGCCATGCGTGACTTCGCCGATGCGAGCGGGTTGAAGTACTGATGACGACATGTCGGGGGATGCGTGTCACGATAGCGCTGGCGTGCGTAGCCGGATCGCTCAGCGCGGCGCCTGCCAAGGGCTCCGCGCAAAGCGCACGTGCGGCGCAGCCCGACAGCGTCACGCGCACGCCCACGACACGCTGGCAGTTCGAGCAATGCATGGGTGGCCTCAGCTACGGCGCACCGTTCAAGTGGGCGCTCGCGTACGGCATGGGCTTCGTGCGGGAAAGCGAAAAGCGCGACTGGTGTTTTCTCGGCGCGGCCAAAGTCGGATTCGGCGGTGCGAGCGTGAACGTGGGGCTCGCCAATTCGCTGGGACATTGGGGCAGTGGTACGGCGGTTACGGCGGGGCTCCTGCGCACGTTCAACGACCCCATGGGCGCGACCGCCAAGCGCACGTATGTGGGCGGCAGTGTGCACCTGTGGCCGCTGCTCGCGCTCGGCGGCGAGCTGGGGTACTACACGCGCGTTGGTGCAGATCCGGCGGGGCTCAGCCGCGGTCGCGGCATGGTCACCTGGTCGACGGGCTTCGGCTTCTAAGTACCGGACGCTGACCGGAGTCATGGCGCGCGCGTGCGCCGCGGGCTAGGTTCGCGCGCATGTCCGACGTCTCTCCCCGCCGTTCACCGCTCGCATCTCAGGGCCTGCAGGTCACGCTTGGTCTGATTGGCGGCCTCGCACTGGGTATGCTGCTCTCGCAGCAGGCCACGCCGTCCCCATTCACGGGCGGATTGCTGGCCACACTCGAGGTCATCGGCACCGCGTGGATCAACGCCGTCCGCATGACCGTCATTCCGCTGGTGGTGCCGCTGCTCATCGTCGGGGTGGCCGGTGGTGATGACCTGCGTGCAACCGGGACCGTGGGCGCAAAGGCGTTCGGTTGGATGCTGGTGCTGCTCGTGGCCTGTGCCGTGTTCTCGAGTGTGGCGTCGAGCGTGTGGTTCGAATCGCTGGTGCTCGATCCTGCGGCCACGACGCGCCTGCGCGAATCGGCCAAGATCGATGTGCCGCCCGGCGATGCGCTTTCGGTGCGCACCTTCATTCTGTCGCTCATTCCGCTCAATCCCATCAAGGCCGCCGCCGATGGCACGCTGCTGCCGGTGGTGCTGTTCACGCTGCTCTATGCCTTTGCGCTCGGCAAAGTGCAGGAAGCATCGCGCAGTGCCCAGCTCGCGTTCTTCCGCGGAATGGCCGACACGATGCTCGTGGTGGTGCGCTGGATGCTCGCGCTGGGCGGCGTGGGCATCTTTGCACTCGCTACGGTGCTCGGGCAAAAGCTCGGGACCAACGTGCTCGGTGCCATCGGGTTCTATTTCGTGGTGAACATCGTGCTGCACTTCATCGCGACCGCCGGTATCTATGTCGCGGTGGCGTTCAGCGGGCGCGTGTCGGTGCGCGATTTTGCGCGCGCTCTCGTGCCGGCAAGCGTGGTGGGTATGGGCTCGCGCAGCTCGCTCGCGAGTCTGCCCGCCATGGTGAAGGGAGCAACCGATGTGCTGCGTTTGCCGCCAACCGCGACCGGGTTCGTGCTGCCACTGTGTGCCAGCGTGTTCAAACTTACGAGCGCGGTGTACTGGGTGGTCGGTGCGCTCTTCATTGCGAAGCTGTACGGCATCGATCTCAGCACCGCCAATCTCGCGCTGGTGGCGGCATCGAGTGTGGTGCTCAACTTCAGCACGCCAGGCATCCCGAGCGGTGGCATGCTGCTGCAGGTGCCGTTGTATGCGAGCATCGGTTTGCCCGTCGAAGGTATCGGCATTCTCATCGCGCTCGATACGCTCCCCGACATGTTCAAGACGCTGCTGAACGTGACGGCGGATATGTACGTTGCCGTGATGACGGGGCCGGCGACGGCGCGCGGGTGAACTACGGGTCGCTGGTCCGGCCGGTAACGACGGTCGTTGGTCCGACCATTAACCGGCGACGGCACTAGCCCTCAGGGGAAAGAACGCAAGCGCACAGGGGGAAGCGCGGTTTGGTCCACTGGGGACGGCGGTTGCAGTTCTTGTGAACGGCACCGCGCTTCTCCCTGTGCGCTTGCGTTCTTTTCCCTGAGGGCTCGATCCGTACAGCGTTGACCGCCGGACCAAACCCCCGTCGTTCATCCCACCAGCAACGGCAATCGCCGCGACCGCGGTGCCCCCACCATTCCGCGCTCGATCACGCCACCGCCCAGTACGACATCGCCGTCGTACATCACCAGCGACTGTCCCGGTGAAATGGCCTGAATGGGTTCGTCGAGCGCGAGTTCGATCACATCACCGTCGAGCCGCACCACGGTGGCCGCACTCGGCCGTGCGCGATTGCGCACCTGCACCTGAATACTCGCACCGACAGCAGGCGCATCGGCGAGCCAGTTGATCTCGCGCGCTTCCACCCCGCGCCCGAGCAACGCCTCGCGCGGCCCGATGACCACGGCCCGATCACCCGGCACGATCTCCACGACGAACATCGGCTCGGCAAATCCACCAGGCAGCCCTTTGCGCTGCCCGATGGTGTAGCGCGCAAAGCCCTGGTGTTCGCCAATCACGTCGCCATTTACGAGACGAAGCGGCCCGGGCTGCAACGCCGGGGCGTCGGCGCCAAGGTGTTCGGCGATCACGCGCACGTGGTCACCGTCCGGCACGAAGCAGATATCCTGGCTCTCGATCTTCTCGGCAGTACGCAAGCCAAAACGGCGCGCGATCTCGCGCGTCTCCGCTTTGGTTTGCGTGCCGATCGGGAGCACGAGTCGCTCGAGCACCGGACGCTCGATTCCCCAGAGGAAATAGCTCTGGTCCTTGCCGGCATCGAGACCGCGCAGCATCACCGCGTGTTCCCCCACGCGGCCCATGCGCGCATAGTGACCCGTGGCGAGCCATTTCGCGTCGATGGCGTCGGCCTTGACGAGCAAGTCGCGGAACTTCGTGAACGTGTTGCAGCGCACGCACGGGATGGGCGTGCGTCCGCGCGCATACTCCTGCACGAAGTCGTCGAGCACATCGTGCCCGAAGTTGTCCACCAGGTTGGTCACGTAGTGCGGGATGCCGAGCTTCTCGCACACCCGTCGCGCGTCGCTGGTGGCGTCGAGTGAGCAGCAGGGCCGATCCGGCACATCAGCGCCGTCGCCATGCAGCTTCATCGTGACGCCCACCACCTCGCAGCCGGCATCGACGAGCAGCGCAGCAGCCACGCTCGAATCGACGCCGCCACTCATGGCGACGAGGACGCGGTCGCCGCGCTGCGGCGTGAAGGGGAGAGCGGGCTGTCTCGTCATGAG
This sequence comes from bacterium, assembly GCA_027484025.1. GTDB lineage: Bacteria > Gemmatimonadota > Gemmatimonadetes > Gemmatimonadales > Gemmatimonadaceae > Gemmatimonas. The sequence goes on along the minus strand of JAIXTI010000264.1, from coordinate 12,021 downwards.
GTGATCTCCCGACGACTCAGAACTCGACGGTTTCGAACACCGGCGCCGCCTTTGGCTGGCGCACCTTGTCGGCGAGCGAGCCGAGCACGTCGACGGTGCGCGCGATGCACTCGGGCGTACTGAGCGCGCCGAGCGAGAGACGCAGCGCGGCGTTGGCGAGTTCGGGCGACACGTGCATCGCGCTCAACACATGCGACGCCGACACGCTGCCGCTCTGACACGCCGAACCCGCGCTGCAGGCAATGCCGCGCAGGTCGAGCGCCATGAGCAGTGACTCGCTGTTGGTGCCGGGAATGGAGACGTTCACCACGTGCACGGCGCGCGGCGCGCCGGCGCCATGAATGACGGCGCCAGGGATGCGCGCGCGCAGTCCCTCTTCGAGCGCGGTGCGCAGCGCCATGAGGCGCACATGCTCCTGCTCGTGTTCGGCGATCAACAGTTCGGCCGCCGTCGCGAGTCCGACCGCAAACGCCACGTTCTCCGTGCCCGGGCGACGACCGCGATCCTGTGAGCCCCCATGCAACAGCGGCTCGAGGGGCGTGTCACGTCGGATGTAGAGCGCGCCGATCCCCTTGGGGGCTCCGATCTTGTGTCCCGAAATCGTGAGCAGGTCGAACGGCTGCGTGCGCGCGTTGACGGGGACTTTGCCGAACGCCTGCACGCCGTCGGTGTGAAACACGACGCCGGCGGCCTTGGCCTGTGCGGCGAGCGCCGGAATGTCCTGAATGACGCCGACTTCGTTGTTCACCCACATGATGCTGGCCACGGCGGCGCGATCGTCGAGCAGCTCGGCGAAGTGCGCGCTGTCGACCAGACCGTTCCCGTCGACACGCACGAGCCGCTCTTCACCGCCTTCGTGCACCACCTGGTGTGCGGCGGCGAGGATGGCCTTGTGCTCGATAGGGGTGGTGATGGCGGCGGTCCGCCCCTGATGCCGCAGCGTACGGTACACGCCCAGGATGGCAAAGTTGTCGCCTTCGGTCCCGCCCGACGTGAAGCAGACTTCGTCGGCGTTGGCGCCCAGGCAAACCGCCAAGCGCTCGCGCGCTTCGTCGAGGGCCACGCGCGCTTCTCGTCCCCAGCGGTGGACGCTGCTGGGATTGCCGAAACGGGGCCCGAAGAAGGGGGCCATGGCGGCGAAGACCTCGTCGCGCACCGGCGTGGTGGCGGCGTGGTCGAGATAGACGGGGGCGAGGGACATCCTCGAAAATAGCGGAACTGCGGTGGGGGGACTACGGGAGGGGGACTACGGGAGGGGAACTACGGGAGGGGGACTACGGGAGGACAACTACGGGAGGGCGACTACGGGAGGGCAACTACGGTTATCTTGGGGGATGTTCACCACCTGCATTCACTGCAACGGCAGTCTGGGCAGCAATGAGGCGTTTGAACTGTTCCCGGTGGGGTCGCGGCTGGCGTTTGATGCGCGGCTGGGGCGGTTGTGGGTGATCTGTGGGGGGTGCGGCCGGTGGAACCTGTCGCCGCTGGATGAGCGGTGGGAGGCGATCGAGGCCATGGAGGCGCGCTTTCGGGACACGCGGTTGCGGGTGAGCACCGACCACGTGGGGCTTGCACGGCTGCGCGAAGGAGTGGACCTCATTCGCATTGGGGAGCCACAACGGCCCGAAATGGCGGCATGGCGCTACGGCGATCAGTTTGGCCGGCGGCGGAACCGGCAGCTGCTCGTGTCGGGCGCCGTCGTTGGCAGTGCGGTGGCCATCATGGGCGGCATCATGGCGGCGGGGGCGAGCATCGCCAGCTTTGCCGGCGTGTACGCCAACAGCGACGTCTGGGACATGCTCATTCACGGCCGTCCGAGCAAGTCGATTGGGCACATTGCGCTCCCGGATGGTCGCGTCGTGGGCTTGCAGCGTCGGCACGCGCGCATGAGCGCACTCGTACGCAGTCGGAATGACGAACTCCACCTGCGGTTGGAGAGTACGCAGGGGACGCACCTGCTCACGGGCGAAGACGCGATGAAGGCCGCGCATCGGCTCATGCCGACGGTAAATCGCTTTGGTGGTACAAAGGCCAACGTGCAGGACGCGGTACGGTTGCTGGAGAGCGCGGGGGATCCGCTCCGCGTCTGGAAAACAGTGCAACAGCGACATGGTTGGACGTCTGGTGACAAACGATGGGGTGGGGGCAATTGGACTGACGGCAATAGCTCGCGGAAATACATTCGCAAGCTTCCTGGCGCGCTGCATACCGTCAGCGTAGGCGAACGCCTCGCGCTCGAAATGGCGCTGCACGAGGAATCCGAACGGCGCGCGATGGAAGGTGAGTTGCATCTGCTCGAAACGGCGTGGCGCGAAGCGGAGGAAATCGCGAAGATCGCCGATGCCATGTTTACGCCGGCCGACATCGAAGCGCGGTTGGCGGAAATCCGCCGGACATCCTGACGACCCATGTACGCGACATGTCTGCATTGCCGTGAGCCCCTCGGCCGCAACGAGTCCATCGAAGCGTTGCCCATCGGCCGGCGCGTCGCGGTTGACGCGAAACGTGGCCGATTGTGGGTCGTGTGCCGTTCGTGTGAACGGTGGAACCTCACGCCGTTCGACGAACGATGGGAAGCGATCGAACAGGCAGAACGTGCCTTTCGCGACACGCGGGTGCGCGTCAGTACCGAGAACATCGGTCTCGCGCGGTTGCGCGAAGGGACCGAGATCGTGCGCATTGGCAAACCGCTACGCCCCGAGTTCGCGGCGTGGCGCTACGGCGACCAATTCGGGCGGCGGCGACGCCGATATACAGCGATGGCGGTGGCGGCGACTGCCGGCGCTGGTGCACTGGTCGCCGGTGCAGTCAGCCTTGGCATTGGGCTCGCAGCCGCCGCTCCGCTCATTCATGTCGTGAACATGACGATGCTGCTCGCCGCGATGGGGCGCAAAGGGCGGCGCATGGCACTTCCCGACGGCGGATTCTTCGAGCCCATTGGCATGCCCCGACTGATCGCGGCGCCAACACAAGCTGGGTGGGGCGTGGACATTGGCTACACGCGCAAACGCGACGCGCAGGACACTCGCCCGTCGCATCTCTTCTGGGGTGACAAAGGCTTCGACAGCAACGAAGGGAAAAATGAAATGGGGCGCGTGCAACTGTTCGGCAATGACGCCGTGCCGCTGCTACGGGAGTTTCTGCCGGTGATCAACCGGAGCGGTGCGGTCGGTACACTCATCCGTGACAGCGTGTCGCTGATCGACAACGCCGGCGGCCCGGAGCACTTTGCACGGTGGGCTGCAGCCATGCGTGGAGAATGGGCAGCAAAGCAGACCTTCGGCGATACCGGCGACTTCAACTACATACCAGCCGCCGCGCGGCTCGCGTTCGAGATGGCGGTCTTCGAAGATGCCGAACGTCAGGCGATGGACGGCGAACTCGCCACCCTCGAACGTGCCTGGGCCGAGGCCGAAGGCGTGGCACGCATCGCCGATGCGCTACTCGTGCCGGCCGACGTGCAGCGCAAGCTCGACGACCTGCGCGATACACGCGCGCCGGAGTAACCGGCGCGATCAGTGCCGCACCACACTCCGCAGTAACGCCCGCACCGGCGCCGCATCGGCGCCGTGCACCAGCAGCGGCGGCGCGATCAGTTCGTACTGACCCGCCGGCACGTCGCGCAAATCGAGATTCTCCAGCACGAACGCATTCCGTCCGAGCAGGGCATGGTGCACGTCCAGGGTCTTGCTCTCACGCCGGTCCACACTCGGCGCATCCACACCCCACAGGCGCAGCCCCTGGCTCACCAGCCATTCTGCGGCCGACGTCGATAAACAGGGCCAGTCACCGGGAAACGCGCCGCCCGCCACCGACACGCCAGTGCGCAGCAGCACACGCAACGGCACGATGCCACCAAGCAGGTCGATCATCTGCTCCACTTCGAGATCACGCGCGATATCGTGACCACGTGGGAGTTCGATCACACGCGCTGGCCCCACGAACGCGTCGAGCTCCAGCGCTTCCGACGCCGGCCACGCCGAATGTACGTGCAGTGGCGCATCGGCATGTGTGCCCACATGAAAGCTGGTGGTGACGGCCGCCAGGTTGACGCTTTCGCCATTCTCGCGGCGACAGGTCCAACCGCACTCGAATGCCTGATCGCCGGGCCATTCCGGGGTCTGTGCGCCCATGGGAATGGAAATGTCATGCAGCATGCGAAGCCCTGGTCAGAACGTGGAGACGCCAAGCGACGTCACGTCGCGCACGTCCATGGTTTCGTCGGTGAAAAACGGTTCGCCGTATTGCACGCGAATGAGCGACCCGTAGTGCGCTGCATGATGACGCACGATGTCGTACAGCGGCTCGCCATTGGGGTACACCTCACCCGCCTGCGTCAGGCCGTCGAACTGCGAACCATACACCTGTATGGCCGCGAGCTTTCGCTCGAACTGCGCCGAGATATCGACGACGAACGTGGGCTTGGTATAGTCCTCACGATACGTGATGACATGCAGCAGCTTGAACGGACGGAATGGCTCGTGATCACCGGGCGCGTACTTCCGCAGCCCCGCCAGAAAGCAGGCGTCGCGCACCAGTTCCGTCGTGCGACGGTGATCGGGGTGCCGGCCGCGCGGCGCCGGCGCGATCACGACCCGTGGCCGCAGCTTCCGAATGACCTGCACGAGCGTAGCGCGTGTATCGTCGTCGTTGCGAATGCCGGCGTCGGGGAGCCCGAGATTCTCGCGCACGTGCACACCCATGAGCTGACGCGCGGTCTCCGCCTCCTGTGCGCGCAACTCCGCGCTGCCGCGTGTTCCCATCTCGCCCTGCGTCAGGTCGAGAATGCCCACCATGCGGCCGTCATCAACCGCCTTGATGAGTGTGCCGCCACATGTAAGCTCCACATCGTCGCGATGTGGACCGATAGCCAACAGATCGAGTGCCATATACACAAAGATGCGCCCGTGACATCACGGGCGCATCTCCACGACGAGCGGCGAATCAGCCGGCGCGGGTCCGGTACGCCGCCACGCGTTCCGCCACCTGCTGTCCACTGGCCACACAGTCACCCACCGACACACCGTTGCGATAGTTGCCCGCGAGATACAACCCGGGGTTCTGCTGCTCCGTGGTGTCCGCCGCGTCCTTCACGGCCTGATAGCCCACCGTGTACTGCGGAATCGCGCGGGGCCAGTACACGTGCTTGGCGAACACCGGCTCGCCGCGCACCCCCAGCAGCTGCCGCAAGTCGAGCAATACGCGCTCAACGAGCAAATCCGTGTCCTCGCGCGCCCGCTCGGCCTGACGCGCACCACCAACGAAGCAGGTGATCGTCACGCAGTCATCCGGCGCACGACTGGGGAAGAGCGACGAGCTGAAGAGCGCCCCCAGAATGTTGCGACGCTCCGTGGCGGGCACGAGCACCCCGAACCCGTCGAGCCGGTGCGCGACATCTTCGCGCCGGAAGCCGAGCGTCAGCGTGCTCACCGGCGGATACTCCACCCGCTCGATGGGCGCGGCAAACTTGCGCATGGGGGCCGGCATTTCCATGGCCGCCAACACGTGGGCCGGTGTGGCCATCACCACGGCATCGACCGTCCGGGAACGCGACGCGCCATCCTGGCCCGCGTCGACCACCCAGCGGGCTTCCTGACGGTGCACGAGCCGAACGGGGCAGCCGAGTCGCAACGTGCCCGCAATGGACGCCTCGAGGGCATCCGTGAGCGTCTGCATGCCGTCCACGAAACTGATGAGCCGCGCCCGCGCGGCGGGGGACGACGTGAGATGCCCTTCGTGCGTCGCCGGGTTGGTCTCGCCGCTGCTGAAGCGCTTGCGCTGCATCATCAGCCCCTTCGACAGCGACCCATACTGACGCTCCAACTCGGCGACGCGCGGAAACGCGTGGGCCATGCTCAGCGTCTCCGGATCACCGGCAAAGATGCCGGAGATGAACGGGTCGACCGCGTAGTCGAGCACCTCATGGCCGAGCCGGCGGCGAACGAAGCTCGCCACCGATTCGTCGGTATCCTGTAACCGGGTCCGCACCAGCGGCTCGAGCAGCACCCGCAGCTTGGCCTTGAACGACAGCAGGCTCGTGCCGAGCATGGCGCCTGGCGTGAGCGGGAACGGCGTCATCACGCTGCTCCTCACGACGTAGCGCTTGTTGGCCTCGGGGTTGGCCTCGACGACGTCGTCCTGCAGGTCGAGTTGCTGCAGCAGCGTGTCGACCGCGGCCGACGTGACGAACGAGTTGGGCCCGTGCTCAGCCAGAAACCCGTCGGCGTGCGTGGTGCGTATGGCGCCGCCGGCGTGGCCGCTGGCTTCGTACAGCGTGACGTTCACTCCACGACGTCGCAGCTCGTACGCTGCGACCAAGCCAGTCACGCCGGCGCCCACCACCGCGACCGAGCGGACGTCGCTGCCGTCGCCCTCGGTGGGCGTCAGGTTGCCGGTCATATCAGCGAGCACCCGCATAAATCACGCTCCAGCGATGTCCGTAACCCAATCGCGGGGCTCGAGCATCTGCACCAGTCGAGCTTCGAACGAATTGGGGGTATAACGTGGGGCATACTGCCACATCGCCAACGGTGGAAGACTCATGAGAACGCTTTCCACGCGGGCATTGGTCTGCAAACCGAAGGTGGTGCCGCGATCGTGCACGAGATTGAACTCCACGTACCGGCCGCGACGCACCAACTGAAACTCCCGCTCGGCGTCGTTGAAGCCTTCGTCACGGCGGCGATCGACGATCGGTTCGTACGCCTGTCGCAGGACACGGGCCACATCGGTGACGAATGCCTGCGCGGCTTCGAAGTCGAGGCCGTATTCGCTGTCGCCGGCGCGCAGGTGATCGAAGAAGATACCACCCACACCACGCGCTTCGTTGTCGCGGTGCGTATTCACGAAGTACTCGTCGCACCACTTCTTGAAGTCGGGATACAGCGCATCGTGGTGCCGGTTGCACATCGCGTGCAAGGCGCCGTGAAAGGTGCGGGCATCGTCGAGGTGCGGATAGAACGGCGTCAAATCCGTTCCGCCACCAAACCAGCAGTCGGTGAGCTGTCCATGCTCATCGGTGAGCTCGAAGTAGCGCACATTGAGATGCACCGTAGGCACCTTCGGGCTGCGCGGATGCACCACGAGACTCACGCCGGTGGCAAAGAAGTGCGTCGTCCCGGACGCCGCGCCGCGACCACCGAGCCGTCGCGCCGCCGCTTCCGGCAGTTCGCCCATGACGGCCGAACGATTGATGCCAGCCTTCTCGAAGGTGACGCCGTCGGTCATGACGCGCGCGACACCGCCACCACCGCCCGGACGCTCCCAGCGGTCTTCGATGAAAGTGCCGCCGCGATCGAGACGGCCGAAGAACGACGTCAGCTCATCGTGCAGGCCGGCAATCCACCGCGTGACTTCGCTGCGGCGGTTGGCCACCGTCGCGGTCGCGTGCGTCTCTTCGGTGTGCACGGCTGTCACGAGACGCCTGCCAGTTGAATCGTCTGCGGTTGGGCGGCGCGCGAGGCGGCGAGACGCTCTTCCGTCCACTCCCATTCCTTCACCGCGTCGATGAACGCCCGCGCGTGGTCGGGCTTCATGTCCGGGAGAATGCCGTGGCCGAGGTTGGCCACATGGCCCACCGGTCCGAAGGCACTGATCATCTCGTGCGTCTTGGCGCGGATCTCGGCCGGTGACGCGTACAGCGTGCACGGATCGAGATTGCCCTGCAGCGCCACGTTGAACGGTTCCGTCTGCCGGCGCGCATCCTGAGGCGTGGTGTGCCAGTCGACACCAATGGCATCGGCCTGCGTCGCCGCGGCGATCTCGCTCATGGCCCACCCGCCACCGGGCGCAAACACGATGACCGGCACGCCTGCTTCGCGGGCACGCAGCGCCGCCTTGGCCAAGTAGGGCAGGGCAAAGGTGCGGAACTCGTGCGGGCCGAGGGCGCCTGCCCACGACTCGAAGAGCTGGACGACCTGCGCCCCCGCTTCCACCTGCGCCACGAGAAAATCGCCAACTGCGGTCGCGAGTTGATCGAGCAGCGCGTGTGCCAGCGTGGGATTTTCGAAGAGCATTTTCTTGGCGACGGCAAACTGCTTGGTCCCTTTGCCTTCCACCATGTATGCCGCCAGCGTCCACGGCGCACCGGCGAAGCCGATGAGCGGCACGCGTCCGTTGAGCGCGCCCTTGGTCATGCGTAGCGCGTCGAGCATGTAGCTCAGCTGATCGCGCGGCTCCACGGGATTGAGACGCTTGAGATCGTCCATCGAGCGAATCGGCGACGGGAACTGCGGGCCGACCCCTTCGTCGAGGGTGAGGTGCATCCCCATGGCTTCGGGGATGACCAGGATGTCGCTGAAGATGATCGCGGCATCGACGCCCACGAGATCGATCGGCTGTAGCGTGACCTCGGTAGCGAGTTCCGGCGTGCGGCACATCGTCAGAAAATCCGACTTGGCCCGCACGGCGCGGTATTCGGAGAGGTAGCGTCCGGCTTGCCGCATCATCCACACCGGGGGGCGTTCCACGGTTTCGCGGCGCAGCGCGCGCAACAACAGGTCGTTCATACTCTGGGGAGAGGCGGGCTGGGGAGAGCCCGGGTGATCTCAAGCAACTCGATTCGAGAAACTCGAGGGCCGTACGAACTCCCCCGCGACGCGCCGCCCGAGGGCCGTGCGTCGCGGGGCCAACGGCATCAGGTGAACTGCTGGGTGGTGACGAGCGGGACCGCGGGGTGCGAGGTCGGCGCGGGCGACAGCCGCGAATCCGCGCGGGCCGACCGCTCCAATGGCGCCGTGGCACGGGGAGCGGGTGCCGGGGCCGGCACCGCACGGTGTGTTCCGGTAGTACGACGGCTCTGCGACGCGCCAGCCCCTTCGGCTGGCGCGAACATCTCGAGGAGCATCATGGCGTGCTGATCGAGCGGTTCGCCACGTTGCAGCGCGCGACGCAGCGCCGCCATTGGGCCAGCGAGCAGCTTGGCCACAATACGCGACGCCGCCTTTTCGGCGATGCCTTCGTCCTTCGAGTGAAACGCCACTTCACGACGCGCCACGTCCTCGAGCGCCTCGCGCAGTGGCTTGATCGCATCGCGCGCCGGCATCGTGGCGATCCAGTCCATGAACGCGTTCGTCTCTTCCGCGCAAATGGTTTCGGCGTGCGGGACGGCATCCTTGCGCATCACTTCGGCCGACAGCACCGGCTGATGCAACGTATCGAGATCGATGAGCGTGATGCCGGCTTCGTCGGCGACCGCCGGATCGATGTTGCGCGGCACGCTCAAATCCATCATGAGCAACGCGTAGCCACTGGCTGCACATGCTTCGCGAGCACGCGTGAGTGCGGCGGCCTCGAGCACGGGGACTTCGCTGCCCGTGGCGACGATGACGACATCGGCCATGGCCGCTTCGACATGCAACGTGTCGAACGCCGCCGCGCGACCACCCACCATGCCGGCGAGGCTCTGCGCATTCTGCAGCGTGCGGTTCACGACGACGATATCGCGTGCCCCGAGCTTGTGCAGCTGCTTGGCCGAACGGGCACCGGTCTTGCCCGCACCAATGACCACACACCGCGCGTTCTCGAGATTGCCGAAGCGCTGTGCCGCCGTGATCGCGGCTTCAGCCCCAACCGAATTACGGCCGGCCGTGAGCGACGTTTCCGTCTGTACCCGCTTGCCCGCACGCAGCGCCGTCTCGAAGAGGCGATGCAACACCGGCCCCGCCGCCTGTCCGCGTGATGCCCGCTTGTAGGCGGCCTTGAGCTGGCCAAGGATCTGCCCGTCGCCAAGCACCTGCGATTCGAGACCGGAGGCGATGCGGACCACGTGCTCCGCCGCGTCCTTGCCGACGCGTCGGGTGGCGGTGGTCAGCAACTGATCACCCTCGGACCGCGTGCGCATCCACCGGCGAGCGAGCACCTGAACGGAGCGTTCGATGACCCCAGGGTCGTCGCTGTCCACCCAGGCGTACAGCTCCGTGCGATTGCACGTGGAGATGAGCGCGGATTCGGTGATTACTTCGGTGCGCGCCGTGCGATACAACTGCGTGAGGCGCTCTTCCGAGAGATGGAAGCGCTCACGAGTGGCCACGTCGGCGTGACGGAAATCGATGGCGATCGAGATCAGCATCGGGGAGGGGATGCGGGATCGTGAATCAAGCGGGCGCGAGCCCGGCGAGATGCGCCAGGTTCTTGAAGAAAATGCGAACGTGAGACAGGGGCTTCGCGACGACCAGCTGCTTGCGCATGTAGCCGTCGAACGTCAACTGCTGCACATCACGGTCACGGCAGATCGCCACGAAGCGCTCACGCCGATTGTCGGTGCTGTACCAGAAACTCTGCATCACATCGAGTACGAAGAACACGGGGCCGTGCATCTTCATGAATTGCCGGCGCGCCTGCTTGAGCGCCGATGCCTTCCCCGTCTGCAACGCTTGTTCGACCGCGTCCGCGGCGAGGCGGCCACCGGTCATGGCGTAGAAGATGCCTTCTCCGCTCGCCGGCGCTACCACCCCGGCCGCATCTCCCGCAATTACCACGTCCCGGCCGTTGTCCCAGCGGGGGAGCGGCTTGATGGGAATGGGCGCGCCTTCCTTCCGGATGGTCTCGAGCTTGTCCATCCCGGTGTCGGCCCGGAGCTTGGTAACCGCTTCCTTGAGGCCGAAGCCCTTCTGGAGCGTCCCCGTGCCAATCGAGGTCGTCGCGCCGTGCGGGAACACCCAGGCGTAGAAATCGGGGGAGAGCGGGGCGTTGTAGTACACATCCACCCGGTCGTGCCCGAACGCCTCGCTGTCCACCGTGGGCGACTTCACGATCTCGTGGTAGGCAAACACGTGCTTGATCTTGTGCGAGCCCGGAATGCACTGACGGGCAATGGGCGACAGCGCGCCGTCGGCCCCGACGACGAACTTCGCGCGCACCGTGCGCGTCGCGCCGTGGCGCGAACGGCCTTCGGTGTACGAGAGAATCGCCGTGCCATCGGTGTCACGCGAGAACTGCGTGAAGGCGCCCGTGCGGCGGGTGGCGCCGGCGGCGGCGGCGCGGTTGCGCAGCCACTCGTCGAACACATCGCGGTCCACCATACCAACGAAGCCGTCACCCACGGGAATGTCGACCCGCTTGGCCGTCGGCGAGATCACACGGGCGGTGTTCACCCGCGCCACGAGCAGCGACTGCGGAATGCTGAAGTCGCGGAGCAACTGCGGAGGCACGGCACCGCCACACGGTTTCGTCCGCCACGCGCGATCGAGCAACAAGACCTTGCGGCCGGCGCAGGCCAGATCGTGCGCCGCGGTGGCGCCGGCAGGGCCACCACCTACCACGACGACATCGAACAGTTCCCCGTCCTGATAAGGGGCACCGCTTTCTTCGGGAGTCAGGTCGTTCAGCTGCTCGTTCATACGTCACGCTCCGTGTAGCTCATTGGATCACCGCCGACAACATCTCACCACGCTGTTGAAACACATCGGTCGCGCGCTCACTCGACGCACTGCGCAGCGCCAACCACGCTGACGCGCCGAAGAGCAGCGCCTGCACCGCAAACACCGCCAGATAGCCACGCACCGGCGAGTCGAGAATCGCGCGGGCCGCATCGACGCCGGCGGCCCCACTCATCGTGCCGACCGCGTAGGCCAACGCCTGCGCCGCGCCGAACACACCCAACCGCAACCCCGCGCGGCCATCCGTCTTGTCGCCCGTGAGCGCCATCATCGAGCCGATCGCGCCAATCGCGAACACGCCGTTGGAGAGGCCGAGTACGACCACGATGGCGGTGAACACCGGGACGCTCGAAAAGCCCGGCGACGCGACCATCGCGAGATACGCCAGCGCCGACGCGCCGCAGCCCGCTGCCGCCCAATGCCGAAGCTGTCCCGTGCGCGTGGCCAGCAACGCGGCGACGATCATGCCGGCGAGTACGCCGCCGTGATGGGCGCCCGAGAGCTTCGTGCTCTCACCCGGCGTCATGCCGAACGCGATACCGGCGAAGGGCTCGAGAATGAGATCCTGCGCGCTGTACGCGAACATCGCGAGGAAGATGAACCCCGAAAACAAGCGCGCCGCCGGCTCGTTCCACACGGTCTG
>JAIXTI010000243.1 GCA_027484025.1 bacterium | reverse complement strand
CTTGCGCGGCAGGGTGATGTTGATTTTTTTTTTTTTTTTCTAGTAGCGGCTGGTGTCGACGGGGACGACTGCCCAGATACCGTTCGCATAGTCGGGATCGCCTAGGTGCTCAGCCAGCGGGCGCGGACGCGGCGGCTCCTCGCCATCATCGGCAAGACCCTCCAGATGCAGATCAATCGCCTCCGTCGCGCATTCCAGCGCTTCGTCAAGGGTGTCGCCGCCGGAAAAGCAGCCCGGTAGATCCGGCACCGTCACGCCGTAGCGGACGCCGTCGTCGGTGTGCAGCACGATGGGGTAGCGCATGGTCCCTCTCACTTCCAGCCGGCTTGCCGAAAAATGCTCGCCAGCGTTCCCTTCGGAATGTCCTTGTCGGGGTGCTTGACCGTCACGCGGCCAGACCGGGATGGATGCGTGAACTGATGGTGGGAGCCGCGCACCCGATCCAGCACCCAGCCATCGGCCTTCAATCTGCTGATCACATCCCGGCTGTCCATGGACACATGCTCCCCACTGGCGGCAGCACTGTCAACACCACACCCACCACTCGGGGCCTCGCAGCCTCAACTCGCAACAGCTGCAGCAGACGATCACCGACCAGTCGCCAGATCGTCCATCGCCACGCTCGATTTGCTGATCAAGCCTCAGCAGAAGGCTTCGCTCCAGTCGCACCCGGTTCGGCAACCGGCAGCGCCGCCCATGGAACACTTCGCGCCCCGTTTCGCCAGAGCCCTGCTGCCATGAGCGATCAGTGTTTCCGCTTCCTGCTGCGCGAGCGCGGCGTGCGAGCCGTCGGTGTGCGCTTGAAGGCGCCGTACCAGGCCGTCCTCGGCCGCGGCGACTATCCGGCGCCGGTGGCGCGCTGGCTGGGCGAGGCGCTGGCCGGGGTCGCGCTGATTGCCGAGCACCTGAAGCTGGACGGCAGTGTGTCGCTGCAGCTGCAGTCCGCCGGGGCACTAAGGCTGCTGTTCGCCGAGAACCTCGGTGACGGTCGATTGCGCGGCCTCGCACGCCTGAGCGAGGGCGAACACGCGCCGGCCGAGCTTCCGGGCCCGGCCGAGAACGCCCTGCTCGCCATCAACATCAAGGCCCGGCTCGGCGAACCCTGGCAAGGCATCGTTGCTGTCGACGAAGGCCGGCTGGATCGCTGCTGCGAGGCCTATTTCGAGCAGTCCGAACAGCTGACCACCGCGCTGCGGCTGGTCGCCGACGGCGAGCGTGCCGCCGGCCTGCTGCTGCAGCGCTTGCCGACCGCGCCCGACGACGTCGACGGCTGGCCGGCCCTGCGCGCGCAGCTGGACGCGCTGGATGACGCCACCCTGCTGTCCACCGACCCGATCGCGCTGATGGAAACGCACTTCGCCGACGAACGCGTCGAGCTGCTCGGCGCCCGTGACCTGAGCTTCGGCTGCCCCTGCAGCCGCGAACGCGTCGACGGCATGCTGCGGAGCCTCGGGGTGAGCGAAATCGAAGCCGCGCTGGCCGAAGCCGGCACGATCACCGTGCACTGCGAGTTCTGCAATGCGGGCTACCACTACGGGCCGGCAGAGGCCGCGGCGCTGTTCGTGGATCAGGCGTCGGGGGCCTGAGCTCAACAGCCCTGCATCCCGGCCAACCCGCAATGATCATCCCGTCCTACTGGGCCGAGGCCCGCCGGCAAGCCCGACAGCAGGCGCGCAACGTGACCGTGCGCCGCTTTGGCTGGTCCGACGAAAGCGAGTCGGCCGCGCAGGCACATGCCGAGGGCCGGGCCGAGGAAGCTCTTGCCAACATCCTGGCCGGTGGCAAGGTGCCCAGGCGCGAGCGGCGAACGGCGTATGGCGTCGAGGGCGTGCCGATTCGCGAGCAAATCGTGGCGCGACACGGCGAGGTCGTGCTGACCCGCAACAGCTACGGGGCCATCTGCCTGAACACGCCCGACGTGTTGTTTGCTGATCTCGATCTGGTCCGCAGCGAGTTCACGCTGCCGGTCTGGATCTACCTCCCCGCGCTACTGGCGGTGGCGTGGGCGTTGAGCGCTTCGTGGGGGTGGTGGTCGGCTCTGCTGGCTGCCTGGCTGTTGATCCTCCTCGTCAACGCACTGGGCACCGGGTATCGGCGCTGGCAAACAGCCCGCCGCGGTGGGCTGGAGGCCTGTGCGCTGGCGAAAGTGCGGGCCTGGACAGACGCCCATCCGGACTGGCACCTGCGGGCTTACCGCACACCGGCCGGACTCCGGCTGCTGGCGATGCAGCAGACCTTTGCGCCACAGGATGCCGTGCTGCGCGAGTTCTTCCCGGCCCTGCCGACCGATGGCCTGTACGTTTCGATGTGTCGTATGCAGCAGTGCTTTCGGGCACGCCTCACGCCGAAACCGTGGCGGATCGGCATGACCACGCGCATCCGCCCGCGGCGTGCTGCGTGGTCATCGGCGCAGGCAGGACTGCCGGAGCGGCTGGCCTGGATCGCGGACTACGAGCGGCGGTCGCTTGACTATGCCGCGTGCCGCTATCTCGCCAGCTACGGCGCCGTGGCGCAGATCGACCCGAGGGCCGAGCAGGTGCGCGCCCTGCATGATGCGATGACGCGAGCACACTCCGATCTGCCGCTGGCGTGATGGCTTGATCCGTCGGACAAACCGCCCCTCACACCATCGCCAGCGCCACCGCCTGCGCCACTTCGATGCCGTCGATCGCCGCCGAGTAGATGCCGCCGGCATAGGCGGCGCCTTCGCCGGCGGGGTACAGGCCGCGGGTGTTGATGCTCTGGTAGTCGGCGCCGCGGGTGATGCGGATCGGCGAGGAGGTGCGGGTTTCAACGCCGGTCAGCAGTGCATCGGCCATCGCGAAGCCCTTGAGCTGGCGGTCGAGCGCGGGAATCGCCTCGCGCAGGGCGACGATGGCGTAGTCGGGTAGCGCGGTGCTGAGGTCGGTCGGCAACACGCCCGGCGTGTAGGAGGGCTGCACGCTGCCGAAGGCCTTCGACGGCCGGCGGGCGAGGAAGTCGCCGACCCGCTGACCCGGTGCGCTGTAGTCACCGCCGCCGAGGGCAAAGGCCTGCCGTTCCCAGCGACGCTGGAAGTCGATGCCGGCCAGCGGTCCGCCGGGATAGTCCTTCGGACTGAT
>JAIXTI010000075.1 GCA_027484025.1 bacterium | reverse complement strand
GCGATGGGCGCCTCGATCCACACGCAGGCCGACACGCTGGAGCAACTGCGCTTGCAGATCCGGGATGCCGTGCATTGTCACTTCGACGAGGGCGACGGGCCGACGCAGATCCGGCTGCACCTCGTCCATGATGAGGTTATGGCCGCGTGAAGCTGCCTCGCTCCGCAATGGCCTCAACCTCCAGCAAAAACTCCGGACTGACCAGCGCCGGAATGAACACCGCCGTGGACGTGGGCTTGTGCGCGCCGAAGTAGCGGGCGCGAACCTCGCGCATGGCCTGGATGTCCTGTCCTGCGACCAGGTAGGCATTGAGCTTGACGACGCTTTCCATGCCTAGACCGTATGCCGCAAGGCACGCACGGAGATTGGCAAAGACCACCTCGGCTTGCTCGGCGAAAGCGCTGGGCACCGTGCCATCCGGACGGATCGCCACCTGACCAGAAACGAACACCAGTTCGGTTCCTGCCGGAACCACGGCCGTGTGGGTGTAATTGCCGACCGGGGCGTGGACATCGGCGGGATTCATGTAGGTGGTCATGGAGGTTTCCTGGGGTTGTTGTTGGTGGGAGGAAGTGGAGATGACTAGCATTCCACGCGAGAAGATCGTACTCATGCGGCTCGGTGCCATTCTTCGTGTGAGGTTCAACAACATTCGCGTGAACGATCTTGTTGCACACCTCGCGGAGAGGCATTTGATCGAACATCATGCAGTGATACCTGTTCGCCCGATCTCGGGCCGCGAAGTATTTGACTCGTTCGGATGCCGTGTCCGGAAGCCGGTTCATCTGGTCGTCAATAGTTCGAAGCCCAATGGCAATGGACAGCAGGAGTCTGGTCATCTCGCGAGGGAAGTACGTCTTCTCCAGTTTCGCAGCGGCATCAGGGTACTCGTGCGTCGGGTCAGTTCGCCTTGCAATTTCCTTGTTTGCGTAGAACAAGCAGATCAAGCGGTTGGCATCAAGCTTGATCGAATCGCGGTCAAGCGCGTACGAAGACAGCGTGATCATGAACTATGGGGCCCAACGAATGACAGGGACTTCCCCGTCCCGAGCCGGCCAGCGGCAGTTGGCAACAGGTGCCATGATGGGGTTGCGATTCTCATTATTCACTCGGAAGGGGAGGTCCTATGGTTATCGTAACCTTTGGCATCGACCTCGGAAGGTGTCAACGCGCTCCGAACAGCGTGCTGGATCAATTCAACTTTCGGTCGCCTCCTTCAATCCGTCCTGAGCAACCCCGGACGCCAGCTCGGCCAGCAGCGTCTCCGCCGACTGCGGCGCCGCATCCAGCGGGTTGATCGTGACCTTGCGGGGCGGTCGGTGTGCTTTCGGCGGCTTCGCGTAGCGCTCCGGATGCGCGGCGTGGTGCGTATCCAGCGCCTTCTGTCGGGTCGCGTGCACCGCATCGACCCGGCCCTGAAACACGTCCGCCGGGCTGTACAGCGCCAGTCCCTGATGCGGACGCTCGTGGTAGGTCCGGATGAATTCGCCGATCCATGCTCGGGCATCGTCGGCACTGGCGAAGCGTCCGGGATAGTCGGGCCGGTACTTCAGCGTCTTGAAGTGCGCTTCGCTGTAAGCGTTGTCATTGCTGACCCGCGGTCGCGAATAGCTCAGGTCCACGCCGGTGGCGTCCAGAAAGTCCCGGTAGGTCTCGGCCACCATCGGCGCCCCACGGTCCTGATGCACGGTCAAGGTCTTCGGCTCTACACCATGGGCCGTCAGTGTTTCCTGGAACAGATGCCGGGCCAACCCGCCGTTCTCCTTCGTCGACACCATCCAGCCGACCACATAGCGGCTGTAGAGGTCGAGGATCAGGTAGAGGAACAGGAACACACCGGACTCGGGTGTCGGCAGCCGCGTAATGTCCCAGGTCCAGACCTGATTCGGCCGCTCGGCGGTCAGCCGCGGCACCGCGTGCTTCTGCGGCGGGCGCTGGGCGCGGCGTTCCAGCGTCTCGCCGGCGGCGCGCAGCAATCGATACAGCGTGGAGACCGAGGCCAGCACCAGGCCCTCGCTCATCAGCGTGGCGTGGATCTGGCGCGGCGCCTGATCACAGAAGCGCGGCTCGTGCATCAGCGCCAGCAACTGTTCGCGCTCGGTCGCACCGAGATCACGGCGCCGGCCGCGACGTCGCTTGCGCACCTGCTTGCGCTGCTTCCGAGGGTCCGGATAGAGCACGGCACGCGAGACGCCGAGCGCATCGCAGGCCCGAGCCTGCGGGACGAAGGACGGGCGTTCGGCGATGAGCTTCAAGACCAGGTCCCGTCGCTCGGGTCGGACGCGTCCAGGGACAAGACTTTTTTTTGGAGCTCGACCAAGGCTTCGGCCAACTCCGCACGCTTGCGGAGCCTGGTCAGTTCGCGGGTCAGCTGTTCGATCCGGACCTCGCGGGGATCCTTGGGCTTCTGGCCCGGCGGCTTGGGTTCCAGCGCGGTCTCGCCGTGCTCGCGGCGCTCCTTGCGCCAGATCGAGAGCTGGGCGGCGTAGAGTCCGTTCTGACGCAGCCAGCTGCCCTTGTCGCCATGCGGGAGGGCATCCAACTGATCGATCAGGGCGATCTTCTCGGCGGCTGAGAATCGGCGGCGGGTCCGGGACTCAAGCCTGGGATCGGGGGTGACGTGTGCGGTGGTCATGGTGAAGCTCCTGAGGCCGCCCTTCCAAGAAGTTGTTGTCAAAGATCTGTGAGGATCTTCAGGAGGCTAGTTTGACACCAAGGGCGGCGCCGCGGCGGATTCGGCCGGCGGACAGTCGCGGAGCAAGGCCGCCGCCTGACGCCAATCTGCGGGATGCGCCTGAATCGCGCGCAGGACTTGCAGCGGCCCGCATGTTTCATATCGATCGTGAAAGTGTTCGCAGCGCTGGTCGTCCCAGTCCTGGCATTCCGACCAGTACAGCGGTGATTCGCGATCGAGTTTTTCCAGCCACGACTCGCAGGCGGTCACCAGTTCGGGCTGCCGGAAATCGCAGTCCAGATGTTCCTGCAACGAGAGATTCACCACGTCCAGGGCGGCCTCGAAAACCTTCCGTCGAATAATCGGGCGCATGTCGCAATCCACATAGGCCGACCGCAGAGGGCTCGGGAACATCGGCTCCAGGTAACGCGCCTCCAGCTCGAAATAGCGAATGCCCAGCGCGCGAACCTGCGACGCCAGCGGGGTGTTCAACGGCAAGTC
>JAIXTI010000119.1 GCA_027484025.1 bacterium | reverse complement strand
GGATTGTGGAATCCTGCCACGATTGCGGTGCCGAAAGGTGAGCGGATGCGCATTGGCGTGGCCTCGCTGGCCACCGGTAATGCGCAGGGCGTGGACGGGCAGCTGCTGGCTGCGGCGTGGCGGCGAGCTTCGGGAGCCACGATCGGTGTATCACTGGCGCGGGCGGCTGTCGGCGGCCTCGTTCGCACGGATTCCGATCCGCAATCCGTGGGCACCATCGCGTACAACACCACCCTGCTCAGCGTGACGGCATCGAGAGAGTTGGTGCCCCATCTGACTGCCGGTGCCGCCATCCGGTGGCGGAACGGACAGTCCGACCAACTGTCCCGTAATGCCGTCGCTGCGGATTTCGGCGCGGTACTCCATGACCTCCCGTGGCGCGACGCGCGAGTGGCGCTGTCGAGTTTCCTCTGGCGTCCCGGCCGGGAAATCGAGGATCGTCCGTCGGTGATGGCCGCGGCCGACCTGAGGCTGCTTGGAGTGAGTCGGATCCGGGAGGTCCGCCTCGGGTACAGCGAGAACGCCGTCAATCGTGGCGCGAGAGAGCGTGGCCCGTTCGTTTCGGGACGATTTGAACGCGTTGAAGGGCGGGCGGGCGTCATGCGGACGTCGGCGGGCGCCGCCAGCATCACGCGCATGCGCACCGGCCTGGCGCTGTATTTTGCGCGCTACGTCGTGGGTGTGGCCCGCGAAGAAGGTTTGGCGGGACTTGGTCCCGTGTATCAGTTCACGCTCAGCTCGCTCATCAAGTGACCGTCTTGGAAGTGCCCACCACGCCCGATCTGCTCGACTTCGATCCCGACGCGGCGATCGAACTGCTCCGCGCGTGGATGACGGCGCGCGGAGAACCCGCGTATCGCGCGACGCAGGTGTTTGCCCGTTTGTGGCTGCGACCGGTGCGGAGCTTTGAAGACATGACCGAGCTGCCCAAGGCACTGCGCGAAGCGTTGACGGCGGACTTTCGGTTGTCGGCTTTGGAGCTCGCAACGCGCCAGAAGTCGACCGACGGTACGGAGAAGTTCCTGTTCAGAATGCACGACGGGCAGTTGATCGAAACGGTTGCGATTCCAGATGGGGATCGCATGACCTTCTGCATTTCGTCGCAAGCGGGCTGTGCGCTCAAGTGTGCGTTCTGCGCAACGGGCGCCATGGGGTTCCAGCGAAACCTTGCCCCATCGGAGATCGCCGGTCAGGTACGTGAACTGCGCCTGTTGAATCCACCCATCATTCCCACGAACATCGTTTTCATGGGGATGGGTGAGCCGATGATGAATTGGAAGGCGGTCGGTCCGACGCTGTCGCTGCTGAACGACGCGCGCGCGTTGGGTATTGGGGCCCGGCACATCACGATCTCCACCGTCGGTGTCTTGCCCGGTATCATTGCCCTCTCCGAGCGTCCCGAACAATTCCGGCTGGCAATTTCCATTCACGCGCCTAGCGATGCGTTGCGGAAAACGCTGATGCCGGTGAACACCAAGTATCCACTCGCCGACGTGATCGAGGCGGCAAAGCAGTTCGATCGCCGGGTCACGTTCGAGTATGTGATGCTTGGTGGCGTGAACGATCAGCCCGAGCATGCAGCGCAACTCGCACAGTTGGCGCGGGATTGCCGCGCATTCGTGAATCTCATTCCGCTGCACCCAGGCGGGTCGATGGGATTCACGCCGACCACCACGCCAGTCATCACGGCCTTCGCGAAGGCCCTGCGCGCGCGTGGCGTGGAGACCGCCGTTCGACGCAGCCGCGGTCTCGACATCGCCGCGGCATGTGGGCAACTACGGACGGAGCGTCTCGGTCGGCGCGCGCCAATCGCTGCCGACGAACACCGTGAGATCGGCATAGCGTGAACTGTCGGGGGAGATCACGATCTCCCCGACGCCCATCGCTTTGCGGACGCGCGTCGCCCACGCGTCGTGTCCCGTATGCACAGCAATGCGTGTCGCCGACGCGCGGTCCTTGGGACCTGAGCCAAAGTCGACGACATCGAATCCATACTCGCGGAGATGCTGCGTCGTCCGCCGCGCCAAGCCCGTAATGCCGCTCACGTTGATGACGCGCACGCGAATGCGCACCCCCGACGGTGCGCGCGCCGCGGTGTCGGCGAGCGCCGCCGCGCGCGGTGTGACGACGGCCCCCGGTGACGGAGGCGTGCGCCGCAGGCTCCACCATCCCGCCGTGGCACCGGCAACCACGATCACCACCAAAGCCAGCGCCACCACTCCCCCGCGCCCGCGCGTGCGTGACGCAGGGGATGCCGGCGGCAACGTCGGTAACCCGATGCTCATGCGCCTACTCCCGAACCCGAGGACTCAGCGCACATCATTCCAGAGCGCCACTGTCTCGGGAGACAAGCTCTTTCCTTCGCGTATCGTCCACTCCAGACGCAATCGCACCACTTGCCGAAAAACGGCGTCGAACGCGTCCGGAACGCGGTCGGCCAGGAAAGCGCGATCGGCCTGCATGAACGTCCGGCCAGGCTCCAGGAAGTCCGCCATATACAGCGCGCGACCCGTCCGGCTCCAGGTACTGCACCCAACGGTGTGCCATCGAATGGCCTCGAGTACATCCTGGCGCGTTTCGCCGACCGCTTCGAGGCGCAGTGCCGCGGCGGGCCCATGCAACAGCCCCACCGGTCGCTGACTGTCCCCGGTCAGCGCGCGTAGCTGCGACTCGTCGGCATCACGAAGGGCGTCGTGCCACCATCCAGCGTCGCACCACGCGCTCCGGGTCTCGACATCCACCGCGAGCGCCATCGCCCAGCGATCGAGCAACGACACGACGCGTTCGATGTGCGCGCGACGTTTGTCGCCAACGACAGCCCAGTCGGGCAATCCGCCCTTCATGCTTCTCGACGGGTCAGATGGCGTCGATCGCCGCGCGGAGCGATGCGGTCAGCGCGATGGCATCCTCCACACTGCGGCCGGCTGCACGAACGATCGCACTGCCGACGACCACGCCATCGCCGAGTCGCGCCGCAGCCTGTGCCTGCTCCGGTGTCGAGATACCGAAGCCGATGCACAACGGCAACGTCGTCGATGCCCGGAGCCGCGCCACCGTCTGCGGGAGATCCTCTGCCAGCGACGTTTGCTCACCTGTCACACCCAATCGGCTGATGAGATAGACGAAGCCGCCGCCATGGCGACCGATCTCCTCCATGCGTGGCGCCGGCGTCGTGGGCGCGACCAAGCGCACGAAGTCGAGCCCGCTCGCACCGAACCACTGTTCACGCACCGGGTCGGCCCCGACGGGCAGGTCGGTGACCAGCACACCATCAACGCCCGCGCTCCGCGCCCGCGCCAGCACGTCAGCGCCGCCGGCGATAATCGGGTTGAGGTAACTGAAGAGCACGATTGGCACATCGACCGCCGCCTGACGAACGATCTCGAGCGTTTGCGCGAGCGTGACACCCTGATCGAGGGCCGCCTGCGAGCTTTGCTGGATGACCGGACCGTCGGCGAGGGGATCGGAGAACGGGACCCCGACTTCGATGACGTCCGCGCCAGCCGCTGCCAATCCGCGAATGAGGGCCACACTGCGCGCGGGATCCGGATGGCCGGCGGTGACATAACAGACCAGCGCTTTGCGCCCTTCGGCAGCAAGGGCCGCAAAACGTGCCGTCAAACGGGAAGCGGACGGCGATGAGACGTCAGGCGAAATAGTCACCGATGTTGATGCCATAGCGTTGCGGGTCTTCGGTACGAATGATCGTGCGTGCAAACTGACCGTTTGCTGCCCGTACCGTAAGGTCCAGCGGCGTAGCATCGTCCACCAGATTACCACGATCGTCCATCAGAATACGAATGATGGGACGAGAAAGCGCCGTCTCATCGGGATTCGACGCCAGTACGATCGCCAGTTCGAAGGTATCGAGCACGACGACGGTGCCAACCGGGTAGATGCCGGTGAGATTGATGAACGCCTTGACCACTACGGGATCGAGCCCCAGGCGCGGATTGTCGCGCATACCGCGCAAGACATCCGCCGGGGTCCACGGCGAATCCTGGTACACGCGCGTGGTTGTCGCGGCATCGAAGCCGTCGGCGACCGCAATGATCTTGCTGAAAAGCGACAGCTTACGCGGCCGCGAGACCTTGGGGTACCCCGACAGATCGGTCCGCATGTGGTGCTCATACGCCGCCGTCATCGAGCGCCACGGCCGAACGCCGCCCGTTGGCAGGGCGAACATGGCCAGCACGCCTTGCCACGTATGCTGCTGCAGGATGAGGCGATCGTCGCTGTCGAGTTGTCCGCGCTTGTTCAGCAACTCCAGCGGAATGCGAGACTTCCCGATATCGTGCAGGAGCGCGGCCAAGCCCAGGTCGAGCAACTGGATCTTGCTCAGTCCAAGCCGCCGCCCGAGCGCGACTGCCAGGATGCAGACATTCACGCTGTGCACGAACGTGTATTCGTCGAAGTCGCGCAGCGTGGTCAAACCCATCATCGACGCGGAGTCGGTCAGGATGGAATCGACGATGCCCTGCACCGCGCGCTTCACCCGCTTCAGCCCCGGGCTTCGCCCAAGGCGCGCCGAGGTGATGACTTCGCGCGTCACATCGAGAGAGCGCACGTACGTCTGACGCGCCTTCTCCTTGCTGTCGAGATCGCTCTCCGGTTCGTCCTGTTCGTCCGTCGCCGGAAAGAGCTCGAAATCGTGTACCTGCGCCGTCTCGAGACGCGCTGAGAGCTGCGCGAGTCGCTCTTCCTCGGGATACTCGAGGGGCGGCGATTGCAAGAACGACAACAGCACCACCCACGCTCGCGGCAACGGCTTGTCGAACAACCCGATGCCACCGATGCCCGCTTCGCGGAACATGCCGAGCAAGCTGGCCACAGCGGCGTAGTTATCGAAGGTCAGACGAAGGCGCGTGTCGTTGACGAAAAGAAAATCTCCAACACGGCGCAACGCACAACTCCCTTCACCTTCGCGCACGCGTTCGGCGGAGCTGCCCAGCTCGGCGATGGCTTTCTGGACGGCG
>JAIXTI010000004.1 GCA_027484025.1 bacterium | reverse complement strand
GAACCGCTGTGGCAGTCCATCAACCGCAGTGGCGGTTCAAACCCGAACCGCAGTAGCAGTTCCGCAGTCCAGGATCAGAAGGACATCATCATCTGCCCGCCACCGCGGGTTCCGCCAAAACGCGGATTGACGATGGTGTTGTAGATGGAGCCGAAGGTGTAGCTCATCCCGAAGTTGAGGAAAAACCGGTAGTTCGTGGCCAGCGCCTGCTGACGCGCAATGATTTCGTTGTCGTTGAGCGTGCCGCGCGGCAGGTAGAGCTGGTCGTTCACGCGAGAGTAATTGCCGCCGACATTGATGGACAACCCTTTCGCGATGCGTAGGTCAATGAATCCGCTGGTGCCGTAGCTGTTGAAGCGCGTGTTGTGCAGATACTGCGAACCGAAGAGCGACCAGTTGACCGAGCCCCACGGCTGCCGCGCGTTCCACGCGACTGTGAGGGAATGCAGCGGGCGTGTCTCCGAGTAGCGATCGTAAATGGTGGGCTGCTTGTACTGATACGATCCCACGCCGAGGGCGTAATACGTGGTGAGCTGGCGACGCGTGAAGTCTTTGTAGTCGAAGAGATTCCACTCGAGCGCCGGCATGACGCGCAGATTGAGCCGGTAGTTGCTGAAGTCGGAGTAGCTGCCGCTCACGTTCGCGCCAACGGCGAAGTGGTTGCCAATGCTGCGGGCGACGAGGGTATTGCCGCCGTAATTGCGAAGCAGATTGGTGAATGTGCTGCCGTTACTGAGGGTGAAGCGACTTTCGTCGTAGCCGAGGTTGGCGCCGACGTTCACTTTCCACGCCGCCGTGACACGGTTGGCACTCGCGTTGAGGAATCCGCTCATGAATTGCTGGCGTTTCTCTCCGCTGCCGAAGCCGTTGGCCGAGACCCGATAGACCCAGAAATTCCACGGGTCTTTTACGGACTTGGGGTTCGTGGTCGCCCCTACCGGGGCGCGATAGGTGAGATCGATGCGCGAGGCCAGTGGCGACTTGGCAGCGTATGGCGCCAGCAGCAGCGAGAAGGTACGGGCGAGGTTGCGGCGCACGACGTCTTGCGCATCGTTGGGGGCGGCGACTACGACGGCGGTGTCTGCACGACCTTTATACTTGTCGTTCCCAATGGCCGCGATGGTGTATTCCGTCCCTCCGGCGCCGGTGCGCAGCGTCGTGACCAGCAGCAAGACGTCGGAGAAGAGGCGGTCACGGACGAAGTTCACCCATCGCATCTGATCGCGAAAGAAATCGAAGTCGCAATTCGAGCTTTGGCAGTCCACGAACACCCGCACTGCGGCGGCCTGCGAGGTATCGGTGGCGGCGCTGCCAGCAGCTGGCGGCGCGGAGGGCGGAGTCGTCTGGGCGCCTGCAACTTTCGGGAGGAGCGCCAGTGCCCCGGCAATCACGAGCCGGCGGACCGCGAGGGGACATAGGGAACGAAAAGGCATTGGCGGGGAAGCGAGAGGGAGGGCGTGCGCCCGTAGACGTGACATTTGCCGCGTCTGGCGCCATCATGTGCACTGACAACACAACCCGTCCACATGGTTCAACGACACTTCATTGCCATTTCATCGTTGAGCCATGCGACGTTCACGCAGTCTTCATTTTCCCGGAGCACGCCGTATGTCCAGCGCCCGTCGCGAGTTCTTGAAGCACGCAGGTCTTACAGCGTCGGCGTTCGCCGTGTTCCCTGGCGTGGCGTCGGCCGCCGATGCGCCGTCGTCGTCGACACCGTCTGAAGCCGCGCGCATCCGCGCCCACGCCGCCGCGTGGGACGAGTCGCAGCAAGCCGAGGAGTGGGACACGTCGTGGACGAAGCGCATTACGGGCGCGCACAAGGCCATGTTCGATGTGCCCGAAGTGGAAGGCGGCGTCGGGGTGCTCCGCTCAGGACTCTGGCAACAGCAGTTCAAGGATGTGCTCAAGGTGCCCGCGAGCGCCGTCTCGAGCGTTCTCGTGCTGCGCCACAACGGCATCGTGCTCGCCATGAACCAGGAGTTCTGGACCACGTACAACGTGGGCGAAGCCGAGAAGCTCAAGGACGACGACGGGAAGCCGCTGAAGTTCAACCCCGCGCTCGCCGGCGGTGACCAGCCCGTCCCGGCCCCGTTCAACAACTACCTGCTCGACAAGCAGATCGGCGCTGGTGCCATTGCCCTCGGCTGCAACATGGCCTTCCGCTCCATGGTGAGCCTGGTCGCCAAGCAGGACAAGCTCAGCCCGGCCGACGCGCGCAAGAAGGCGCTCTCCATGATGGTCCCGGGCGTCATCATGCAGCCCAGCGGCATCTTCGCCAACGTACTCGCGCAGCAGGCGGGGTGCGTCTTCATCCAGGCTGTCTGACTGCAGTAGCCGCTACTGCAGTTCGGGTTTGAACTGCTACAGCAGTGACTGACGTTTACTGCGGTTCTGGACTGCTACTGCGGTTGGGGAACACTGCGGTTGGGGTTCAAATGGAAGCGCCCGGGGGCTCTGCCCCCGGGCGCGTTCCTTTGGTGGTTGGACATTGTTCGTGGCAGCACTCGAGTAGCCCCCACACAAGGTTCAACCACCAAAAGAATGCGCCGACCGGCGAAGCCGAGTCGGCGCTTCCATAGTGACCCAAACTGCAGTGCTCCCCAACTGCGGTTGCGGTCCAGAACCGCAGTAAACGTCAGTCACCGCAGTAGCAGTTCAAACCCGAACCGCAGTTGCAGTCCCGCCTTACACGGCGTCCGAGAGCGACGAGAACGTAAAGTCTCTCACCTTGATGGCCGGCATGTAGACAGCGCCACCGGCACCGAGGTTTTCACTCGCATTGATGCGAATGCTCGGACCCATCGCTTCCAGATTATTCAGGAAGAAGATGGGGCTCTCGTTGAAGCGGAAGTTCTTGATGGGGCGCGTGACTTTGCCGTTCTCCACCAGGAACGTGCCGTCGCGCGTGAGTCCCGTGTACAGAATGGTGCGTGCGTCGACCGGGCGGATGTACCAGAAGCGGGTGACCAGCACACCGCGCTCGGTGCTCTTCACCATGTCGGCGACACTCGACGTCCCGCCCATCATGCGCAGCGAACGACCGGCGCCGCGGAAACCGCCACCACCAGCGCGCGTGGGCTGCTTGCCCTGCTTCTGCGCCCAATAACGATCGTAGTTGAGGTTCTTCACGACACCGTTCTCGATCCACACCACCTTCTCGAGCGCGAGACCGTCGTCGTCGTAGCCCCCGTTGAGGCTCGACGAATCGGCGGGATCGGTGAGCAGCGTGACGCGATCGTCGACGACCTTGAGCCCGATCTTGTTGCCACCGCCGGGCTTGGTGAAGAACGACCGACCTTCATCCGCCGCCCGCGCCTGCATGGCGCCCGCGATGAGCTGCACGAGATTGCCGACCGCCGTGGGCTCGAGAATCGTGGTGTAGCGACCCGGCTCGATCGCCACCGGATTACGCGAGTCTCGCGCCTTCTGCACCGCCGTCGCCGCAAGCGTTTGCGGGTCGAGATCCGCAAAGCTGTTGCCATCGGTGCACGCCCATCCGGAGCCCGTACCGTCAGGCGAACGCACCGTGGTCGTCATGGTGACCGCCGAGCTGCCGTCGTAGGCGAACAACCCCTTCGAGTTCGCCAGCGCTGTCGCACCGGCACGGCACTCGATAAAGCCCGTGGCAATAAGCTCGTTCTTGCGCGCGAGCTCCGTCACGATCTTCGCGGCAGCCGCACGCTCTTCGGGCGTGGGAAGTACCACCTGCCGCTCACGCAGCGTGGGATACTCCTGGCCGCCAAGCTCCGGCATCCGCTCGGGGTTGGGCGGCACGAGCTTCGCGATTTCGTACGCCTGCTTTGCCGCCGCCGCCAACGAGGCTTCGTCGAGACGGTTGGTGTTCACACTCGCCGCGCGATTGCCGTCGTACGCGGTGATCGTGACCGACGTGTCCTGATTCTCGCCGGACGTCGTCACCTGATTGAGCGCAAATCGCGTATCGGCGCGCGCCGAACTGTTGATCGTAACGCGCGTTTCCGGCGCCGGCGAATTGCGCAGCACACGCTGCGCCACTTCCTGCGCTTCCATGCGCGACAGAATGCTCGGCGGCGCGAAGAGTGAACGGGGAGCGTGGAAATCGCTCATGCCGTCCTCCCGGTGTTGATGATGTTGACCTGCTGGAAGAGCGACGGCACACAGCCGTGGCTCACGGAGTTGGACTGCCCGGGCTGACCCTTCGCGTCGCCGAACGCACCGCCAAGGTGATAGCTGCGCGGTCCGCCAATGGCCTTGAGCGACTTCCAGAAATCGGGCGTGCGGAACTGGTACGCCACATCCTTCAGCTGCCCGACGATCTTGCCACCCTTCACTTCGTAGAACACCTGGCCGGCGAACTGCCCGTTGTAGCGCTGCTGATCGATCGAGAACGAGCCGTCGCCAACAATGGCGATGCCCTTGTCCATCTTGGCGATCATGCTCTCCCAGGTATCGTCGTTCTTGCCCGGCACCATGCTCACGTTGGGCATGCGCTGGAACTGCACATCAGCCCAGCTCTGCGCGTACGAGCAGCCGTAGCTGCGCACGGGCTTGCCCACACTCTGGTAGTAGTCGCTCATCATCGTGGCCTGTTCGCGCGTGGTCTGGTAATCCACGAACACGCCGTTCTTGATGATGTCGAACTTGACTGGCTTCACCGCTTCGTCGTCCCACCCGATGGCGCCGAGCGATCCCGGCTGCTCACGATCGCCCACGATATTGAGCAGATCGGTGCCGATGCGCAGCTTGCCCAGCACGTCCTTGGGCGGCGCAATGAAGCTCGTGCCGGCGTAGTTGGCTTCGAAGCCCAGCGCGCGATCGAGTTCGGTGGGGTGCGCGATGACTTCGTGCACCGTGAGCCACAAGTTGGAGGGGTGCAGCAACAAGTCGTAGCGGCCGGGCTCGACCGGCTTGGCGCTCAGCTTCTGCACCGCGAGCTCGGCCCAGCGCGGCGCATGTTCGGCGAGCTTGCTGTCCACCACGTGCTCGTAGCCAAGACCCATGGGCGCGATTTCGTTGCCATCGACCGACTGGAAATCGCGGAAGTCGGGGCTCACCGCCGTCACGGTCATACTGGGCGACGTGCGATAGATGGTCTGCACGATGTACGAGCCGTCGCTCGTCATGAGCGTCTTCTCTTCGCGCAGGAAGAACATGCTCGAGTTCACATTGCGGATGCCCTTCACCTTGAGCGCCGCTTCGTTGGCGGCGAGCAGGTAGGCCACCTTGTCGGTGATGGGCACCGTGAACGGATCGGTCTTGATGGGGCTCTTCCACGTCCCCACCTGATTACCAGGGGTGGGCGCGAGCTGCACCGGGCGCAGCTGCGACGCGCGATTGGCGCGCGCCTGCCCCACAGCCGCCTTGGCCGCGTTGGCGACGCTGTCCTTGTCGAGACGGCTGGTGGCGGCAAAGCCCCACGCGCCATCGACGAGCGTGCGAACGCCGAGGCCGAAGGTGTCGGTATCGCTCACCCCCTGCACGATACGGTCGCGGGTGTTGACGTTCTGCTGTCGGCGTGCAGCCACGCGCACGTCGGCGTAGCTGGCGCCGCCGGACTTGGCGGCATCGAGCGCCACCTGCATGAGCGCCTTGATGACGGGGTCATCAGCGTGCGGCAGGTCGGCGGAGGGGATGATGAGTCGGGACGACTCGGCCATCAGTGGCGAGGTGGCAACCAGGGTTCCGGCGGCCACGGTTGCGCCAGTCTTCAGAAAGTCGCGACGTGATCTGGACATAGGCGGGGTTGGGGGACTGCCCAATGTACGCGTCGGCGCGCGGCCGTGTTGGGGGCGGGCATTATTGATTGGCGCGGCGGCGTTCCGTCCCCGATCTTCAGCAGATGGACTCCCGTTCCACCTTCAGGCCCCAACTCGTCATGCGTCCCATGCTTCGCCCGGCGATCACCGCCGCACTCCTCGCTGCCTGCTCCGGCACCGCCGCCGCCCAGCCCCTCCTGCGCCCCGCGCCCGGCGCGCCCACATCGCTCACGCCCCAACAGGCTGCCGCACGGGCGATCTACAAAGAGATGGTGGAGATCAACACGGCCGACTCCGTGGGAAGCGTCACCAAGTCGGCCCAGGCGCTCGCGGCCCGCTTCAAGGCCGCCGGGTTCCCCGCGGCGGATATCCACTTGGTGGGGCCCGCCGACAAGCCGGACAAGCAGAACCTCGTGGTGCGCTACCGTGGCAAGGGGAACGGAAAGCCGATTCTCCTGCTCGCGCATCTCGACGTGGTACAGGCCAAGCGCAGCGACTGGGCCAGCGATCCGTTCGTCATGCGCGAAGAGAGCGGCTATTTCCTGGGACGTGGCGTGGCCGACGACAAGAGCATGGCGGCGATCCTCGCGGCCAATGTCCTCCGCTACAAGCAGGAAAACTGGATCCCGGAGCGCGATCTCATTCTGGCGCTCACCGCCGACGAAGAAGGGGGCGGCGCCAACGGCGTCAGCTGGCTGATTGCCAATCGCAAGGAGCTCATCGACGCCGAATACGCGATCAACGAAGGCGGTGGCGGCACGCTTGGCCCCGACGACAAGCCGCTGTTTCACTCCATTCAGGCCGCGGAGAAAGTCTACGCCGACTTTACCCTCACCGTGCGCAACACCGGCGGTCACTCGAGCGTACCGCGCAAAGACAACGCCATCTATTCGCTCGCGGCGGCGCTCCTCAAGGTGCAGCAGTACACTTTCCCGGTGGAGCTGAACGACGTCACGCGCCCGTTCTTCGAGCAGACGGCGAAGGTGGAAATGCCATCGCTTGCCGCAGCAATGCGCGCGCTGTCGGCGAACCCCGCCGACACTGCCGCCGCGCGAATCATCAGCACCGACCCGCGCTATGCGAGCATGCTGCGCACCACCTGCGTGGCCACGATGCTCAACGGCGGACACGCGGCCAACGCGCTGCCGCAGACGGCCACGGCCAACGTGAACTGCCGCATCGCGCCTACGAGCAAGGCGTCGACCGTGAAGGCGGCGCTCCTGCGCATCATCGGCGACACCGCCGTCGCGATCACCACCGATCGCCCCGACCGCAGCGACGGTGCGCCGGCGCCGATCAACGCCACGCTGCTGCAAGCGACGACGTCGCTCACCAAGCAGATGTTCAACGGCGTCCCCGTTATTCCCACCATGAGCACCGGCGCGACCGATGGTTATCGACTGCGCGCCGCAGGCATTCCCACCTACGGGGTCAGTGGCATTTTTTCATCGCCCGGCGAAACCAATGCGCACGGTCGCGACGAGAAGCTTCGCATCAAGTCGTTCTACGACGGTCTCGACTTCCTGTATCAGCTGGTAAAGCAGGTCTCGGGACCGGTGAAACCCATGTCATGAGCGGGTACTCCTTCGGCCTCCACGGCATTTACCGTGGAGGCCAGGGTTCCGTGAGTGCCGACCGAATGTTCTCGGCAATCGCGGGATAATTGCGATCAAAATGATGATCGCCAACGCGTGCCACGACGATGGCCTGCGTGCGCGTCAGTTTTGGACACACGGTGTCGTCTTCCTGCGTCCCGTATATGCAGAGCGTACGCATGCCGTCCATGCGCAGCAGTGCGGGAAGCACAGGGATATCACTCGCGCGGTTGGTCGATCGAAACAGGTCGGCGAGATGGAATTCGAAGCTGGCGGTATTCTCGACGCCCATCAGCCCGACGAGATCGATACGCTCGCGCAGATCCGCGGGCAGACGATTCACGACCAATGGCAGAAAGCCTGCGCCACGCGAATATCCAAGCAACACGATGCGTGAACGGGACCAGTGCGCCAGATAATGGCGCAAGACGCGCTCGGTATCGCGCGCCGCATCCTCCGGCGTACGGGTCGCTGATGTCAACCACGTGCGCGAATTGATGCCGACGACCGGCATGCCGCTGGCGGCAAGATTCGCCGATACTTGCTGCGTCAACTCGGCCCATCCACCATCGCCGCTCCAGAATACCGCCAACGTGTTGCCGGCAGTTCCGGGTACCTCGGTAATGGGAAGATCGGTGATCGATACGGCAGATGGGGACACCGTTCGCGTCTGCGCGGACAGCGTTGCCGCGCCTAGCACCATGCAACACACGGCGGCCGAAATACGGAAATGGGAAACCAGCATGACGCCCTCTGGATAGTCATGAGAGGATTGCCGACAGCGATGACGTGAGGAATGTGCGAGGCGCAGCTGACGACACCGTAACACGCACTGTTAGGTAGCATTCAGCGAGCCCGCGTCATCTTCGTGGCGAGTCACGCCTCCGGACGAAGAGCGGAGGCATTCACGGCCTGGGAGTGCTTGCCATGCAATCCACGACGACGACCACGACGCGACCGACGGGTGCGTCATCAATGACAGACGGCTCGACCGCCGCTCGGTGGCGCGCGTGGCTCGTGCCCGCCGCCGTGCTGACCGTGCTCGGCGTCTCGCTCCTGGTGCTCCGGCATGAGCTCGCCGCCACCGGCTATCATCGCATTGCCCTCGCACTCAAAGCGATCCCCGCCGCGCAGCTGCTGCAGGCTACGCTGCTGACGCTCGTGGCGTATGGACTCCTCACCGGGTATGACTTACTCGCCCTTCGCTACGTGGGGGCTACGCTTGGCGTCGCGCGTACCGCGCTCGCGTCGTTACTCGCGTATGCGTTGAGTCAAACGCTTGGCTTCCCGCTCATCAGTGGTGGCGCAGTCCGCGTGCGCTTCTGGAGCGCCTGGGGACTGGGAGCCCCGGAAATCGCGCAAGCCACGGCGTTCGTGGGTGCCACGTTTTCGGTTGGGGTCGCCGCAGTCAGCGGGTTGGCCTTCCTCCTGGAACCCGCTGACACACTGCGCAGTCTGCACATCCCCGTGTGGATGGCGCGTGTGGGCGGCGCGCTGCTCTGCAGCGTCGTCGTGGCGTATTTGGGCGTCGCCATCGTGCGCAAAGGGCGCGGCTGGTCTTGGCGTGACTACCAGGTGCCGGTACCGAGTGTGGCGCTGGCGGGCAGCCAGGTGCTGCTGGCGCTGTGCGACTGGGCGGTGGCGGGGGTCGTGTTGTATGTGCTGCTGCCGCCGACCTCGACGATGCCGCTGCTCACGTTTCTTGGCGTGTTCTCACTCGCGCAGCTGGCCGGTGTCATCAGTCATGTGCCCGGCGGTGTGGGGGTGTTCGAAACGTTGATGATTCTGGCACTTCGCGGGGCTGGCTCGCCGGAAGAACTGGTGGGTGCGCTGGTGGCGTACCGCGCGATCTACTATCTGCTGCCGTTCGTGCTGGCGGTCATGACAATGGTAGGCATCGAACTGCACACGCGTCGGGCGCAGGTACCGGCGCTCGTGCGTGCGACCGGACGCGCCGCGGTGGCAGTGCGCAATCGGATGCTGTTCGTCGGGGGCTCACTGCAACCGTTGCTTCCTACGGTCATTGGCGTCAGCACATTCATCGGCGGGGCATTGCTCCTCTTTTCCGGTGCCACGCCGGCCGTGCATGGCCGCGTGCGTGTCCTCACGGCGGTGTTGCCACTCGGAGTCGTCGAGCTGAGTCACTTCGCCGCGAGCATGGCTGGTGTCGGGCTCATGGTGTTGGGCGCCGCGTTGCGCCGGCGGCTCGACTCGGCGTGGGGTGTTGCCGTAGCGGTGCTCTCTGTCGGGATCGCGGCGTCGCTGCTCAAAGGACTCGACTGGGAAGAAGCGTCGGTGCTGGCGGTTGTGCTCACCCTCCTCGTGCTGGCGCGGCCGGCGTTTTATCGACGCGCCGCTCTGCACTGGGATTTCCTCACACCCGGCTGGCTCGTGGCCATGATCGGGGTGGTTGGTGCCAGCGTGTGGCTCGGCCTGTTTGCGTATCGTCACGTGGGATACTCCACGGAGATGTGGTGGCAGGTGGCGACCAGTGGCAATGCGCCGCGATTCCTGCGCGCCAGTGCGGGCGCGG
>JAIXTI010000076.1 GCA_027484025.1 bacterium | reverse complement strand
TGACCGTGACGGTGATGGTTGCGCCGACCAACGGATTACCCACGGTGTCGCGCGCCGTCACCTCGAACAGCGTGCTATCTCCGGCCGAGCTGACGATGGGATCGGTGAGGCGCACGCTACTGCGCGTGAGGCTCAGGTTCGTGGCGCCGATGCTCACGTTCACTGGGCGGAGCAGAGTATAGTCGGCGATGGCTACGATCTGTGCATTTTGCGTAAGGGCGCTGCCGATTGCGCCGGTGGCGATACCCAACGACGAGGTGACCGCGCTCGGCTGCGTCACACGCCATTCGCGCCCACGACCGCTGAGCCAGACGGGTATGTTCGGCACGGGGAGGCCGAGTGCGTTGCGGGTTGTCACGGTGACGACCGTGGTGGCCGACGCGAGCAGCGATGTGCCTGCGGCCACGACCAACGACTGGGCGCTATCAACGGCCGTGGCGGGCGCTCCAGTGGCCGAGACGACGAGCGACAGCGTCTGCGTACTACGACTCCCGCTATCGTCGACGACGGTGACGCTCACCGGGTAGCTCCCGGCACTGGCGTACACGGCTCGTGCCTGTGCGTTCGTGACCTGCGTTGAGCCGTTCCCCAAATTCCACTCGTACGCCACCACACTGCCATCGCGATCGAGCGAGTACGATGCGTCTACCGTGACGGTGTCTCCCGGCCGCGGCCAGCGAGGCGACACCGTGAACAGCGCGGTGGGGGCGACGTTGGCCGCATTGCTTCGGGGGCCAGTGGTAGTTTCACCCGGGGCGGCGGGCACAGTGCCATCGCCGCGGCAGCCCCAAAGCAGCAGGGACGCGGCGATGAAGGTTCTCCATCCGGAACGCGATCCCGACGTCGGTTGCGGACGTTTAGCCGGAGTATCTTGGCGCATAGTCACGAGCCCGTGTACCGCACAGAAATGGTGACTGTGCCGGTATAGATTCCCGAGGCCTGCGTGGGGCTGGGTGAGACCGTGGCGCCGAGGCACAACGCGCTACGCCCATTCGAGCCACTCGTTGGCGACAGCGCGAGCGTCATCGTTCCACCCGGCAGCGCCACGCTACTCGATCCATCGCAATTCGGACCGGTACGCTGACGCCACATGCCGATGGGGAGCGTGACGCCGGCGCCCTGCAGCGTCAGAACCGATGGTAGGTTCTCGTAGGTGATATCCACAGACAATGCCGACGCGCCATCGAGTAGAACGCGCATTGCGCGCGCCTCTTCCGGCGCGATAGTCGCCGGCGTCCCCGAGTACACGGCCGGAAACGACATCGGCATGGCCGTGATGGTGATCGGCTGCAGGACACTCGCCGAAACCAAACTCTGCGCCGTGAGGCTCTGTCTCGCGGACGACGGCTCGCGGGCGACCACGATGATCGCGTCGGAATAGCTGCCGCTCGCAGTCGCGAGGGTGGGCTGAATCGTGGCACCGAGACGCAGCACGCCAACACCGTTGGCGTCGAGCATCATCGTGATGTCCGCGTTGCTCACCGGCATCACCGACGTCGGGGTACCATTGGCACCGGTCGCGACCGATCCGGTCCAGCCATTGATCTGCAGCGCGGCACCGCTCGTACCGGTGAGCAGCGAAGGGAGCGTGATGGTGAGGACGAGCGACGCATTCGCCGGGCCCTGTACCGTGAACACCGCGCCCCCCGCGGCTCCTGCTGCGATAACGCGGGACTGACGCGGCGCGACCTGTCCGAAGGTCAGCGACTGCGTGGGAACGATGCGCAGCGTCTGGGCGTGTGCCTGCGCAACCGATCCGGCCACGCTACTGAGCAGTGTCCCCAGCACGAGTAGAACCCGACGACGCATTTTCACGGTGTCTTCCTCGACGTCTGGTCGGAGCGTCCTTGCCCCTCGGCGAGATCCTCGACGAAGGCGTAGTTGATGCGGCTTTCGCCAAACGGCACCAGCATCACCCACTCGCGCGCGACGGCAGGCATAAGCACCCGCCCATCGGCCGACAGTGTGGTTTCCGTCCCGGCCGACACCGGAATGGCATCCAGGACCGGTAATCCGGCGATAAGGAATCGCCCTTGCGCGTCGGTCATCACAGCCTGCCCGCCGACCCGGATGGTCACGTCCGCAAGGCGTGGTTCATCGGGATCGAAGCGTCCATTACGATTTCGATCTTCGAATGCGATCCCGCTGACGCGAGCACGCAGGGCCACGAAGTCGCCGCTCAGGCGAAGGCCCTCGCCCTGGCTGCCCACGGTCGCCGTGCCCATGATCGTCGTGGTACTCTGCATGCGCCCGCGCACGCCGCTGGCCATGTCCTGAAAGAGAGTCGCCAATGACCCCTGATACTGAATCTGCGTACGGAACGAGGGAGCGCCGGTACCACGCAGCCAGTCAATGCCTCCCTGAACGAACAACTGGCGCCCGAGAGTGGTGCTCATCTGCCCCGTGACGTAGCGCGGTCGCCAACGGGCATCAGCCGATGTGCCGACCGACAGAAAGCTTCGCCGCAGCCACACCGGTCCACGTGGCAATTGGGGAAACGTGAGTGTGGCGCCACGTAGCTCCGACGAGAAACGGCCACCGATCGGATCACTGGTGGCAACGCGATCGTAGGTGCCTTGAACGAGCGTCCGACCAATACGGGCACCCAGCGTCCCCGTGACGGTCTCGATGCGACCCCGCGGCCCATCGGCGCCGCGCCACTGAGACGAGATCCACGCTTTACCGAGATCGCGTAGCGGCCGAACGGTGATGCCGGCCATCCGCTCCGCCGTTCGGAATTGTGCTTGATGCTGCATCCAGAATGGCACGCGCGTGGAATCAACGGCCTCACCGCCGGCTTCGAGGCGCACGTGCAAGCTTGGCTGGATGACCGCGCGAGCGCGCCACCATCCCGTGCGGGTTCCCTCGCCACGAAGTTGCATCCAATCGACCGGAGAGGCGACCAGTGCGGCGTACGGCACGCGTTCAACGGTCGACGCGCCACGCGGTCGTAACTCGTAAGCGCCCACCCGCGCCGTGTATCGGGCACTCAAGCCGATTCGGAGATCGGCGTTACCCGTCACTCCACAGGGGCCGATTCGTCGACGGCAGTCGCTGTCGGGCGTGTCGTTGTCCTGCAGCGTCACCCCGTATTCCACCGTCCGCGCCGGGATCAGATCTTGTTCGAGCGTGAGCAGTGACGCGTGGCGCGTAACGCCATTGGGCGTGTAAATCGCGATTTCAATGGTGTTCTGGCCGAAGTCGATGGGCATCGGCAACGACCATCGACCGCTGCTGTCGGCCACGGTAACCCCAACCACCTGGCCGTTACGGGACAGTTCGATTTCGGCGCCCGGCGGAGCGATGCCGGTGCGTCGCATGTCGCCGAGCTGAGTCGAGCGAAGAAATGGAGAGTTCGACAGCGCGATCCCTCGACCGGCCATCACGACCGGCCCGGTCGCGCTCCCGGAGCCGAGGCGCCACTGTCTGATCCACTTGTTGGTCGGGGCGCCGCCCATCCAGCTCACGTCGGCGATGGTGCGCGAAATGGTCCCGGCGCGATTCGCGCGCACATCCAGCGCGAGCCCGCCGCCCAGCACCGTTGTCCCGACGGTCATCGCGCTCGCAAAGTCCCCGAGCTGGTTGTCGACGCTGTGCATGTAGGTCGTCGACACGCCGGCGGGTAGCCATCCGCTCCAGTGGAGTCGCTCACCGTCTCGACGTGGGGCATTCAGGACCTGATCGGACATGATGCCCCCACGATCCCGACGTCCAATCTCAGCGGCGAATCGTGGTAGACGTTCTCGGCGGGTGTCGAGCAGCAGACTGGCCGTCGGCGCGTCGATGCGCAGGCCGATATTCGTGAGCCACTCGACGACGGCGATGTCCACGAACCATTCGTCGCGCACACGGCGGCCGAAGGGCGCAGGAAAGGTGCGCGACTCAATGCGTGCCGCTCCCCGTTGACGGGTGGCGCGACCGGTCGTGACGTCGAGCGTGGCCCGGGCCGGGACCGCGGTTTGGAGGACTAGGTTCCACTGCCTGCCGCTCTGGTCCACGTTCACTGCCGCCCCGATGAGCGATGCGAATCGTGTGAGCGGAATGAACGGACGTTCCGGCGATGTTCCGTCTTCGGTCAGGAGCGTCCCGAGCTCCTCATCGCCGATCAACACCGCGAGAATTGCCAAAACGCCATCACCCGGCCCGCGTGCAGGCGGGTCGGGTGAGAGGGCACCGATAGTGGTCGTGTCCCGTGGCGGCGAAGGTCGTCGGCGGACGGGGGTGGAGTCGGGCTCTACTTCGCGCGCTCCGGTCTCGTGCACGGGCCCGGGCTCGGGCTCGGGCGTATCCATCGGGTGCTGCGCCCCTTCACCATCCTCAGCCTCCGGCACCCAACTCGGAACCCGTGCGTCGGGCGGACTTTCCTGGCCGGGGGGAGGATCGGTGATCTCGCGGGTAAGAACCAGTGAGGGAAACGCTAAAGGAATTCCCTCGGGGAGATCGGGACGGGTCGAGGTCACCGTCAATCGTACGCGCGCGGCGCGACTGGCCACGGCGCTGGGCAGAACCAGTTCGTACAACGGATCGAGTCGGTCGTAGACCGCGAGCTGGCGAGATGCGGTATGCAAGACCGTGTTCGCGGCGTCGAGGACTTCGAGACGTACCAAGCCAATGCTTACCGCGTTTCCTGTCCGCTCGAAATGCGGCTGCACGCGGACGACACTGTCCTGCCGAGAGGCGCTCGCGACGCTGCCACGAAGCGCCGTTGCCATTTTGCCCTTTCGGTAGAAGAGCGGGATGACCGTTTGCACTTCGATATTGACACTTCCCGAGACGCGAACTGACGCGTCGCCGGCGCCATCATCGGCCACCGCTGCGGCCGCTACCGTTACGCGGCCCCAGTACTCGCCATCGTCGAGATCCGGAGGGACGACGGCTACGAATCGGACGACTTGTGACGCGCCGGGCGGCAGTCTGAAGCGCGCCGGTGCGAAGCGCACCAAGCGCGTCGCGGAATTTGCCGGCACGCTATCGGTCGGGAAGGTCACGGTCGTGCGGCCCGTGGCGCTGTCGGACGCCACGAACCCGTACCGGAGCCCGAGCGCAACGTCAATCGGCGCGCTATTCGGGTTAAGGACCGTAATGGCCCCGCTCGGCCGCCGATCCGTCAGCAGCACCGCTTGTGGCGACACGCTCGCAGCCTGAGCTCGCAAGGACACCCCCGCTGGCATCACCGCCAAAAGCGCGAGTGCCCCACGCGCGCGACGCCAAATCGCCATGATCGCCGGTCGCTGGATGGGGGAGGTCAAGAAGGGGTGCACAGGGCGTTTCGCCTCTGATCCGAGCGCTTCGAACCACACACATGGTCGAGCGCATCAGGTCGTCCGCTGGAGCATCGGCGGGTCATGAGCCGGACTTAACGATTCCCGCGGAATCGGGGCGTTTATGGCGTTCCCCAACCGGAAAAGCTGTCACGATGAACGCAACGCTAAAGCTTTTCTGACACCGGCCGATACCTCCCAATACGGCGTAGTGGGACCATGTGGCTGGGCACCTCCGCGACGTCTGCCGACCAGTGCAGGGACTCACGTTCCTCGCTGACAACTCATCCAAATGTTCAAGGACCGACGATGATCCTTACCCGCCAGCGCGCCGCTATTACGGCCATTGCTCTTTCGCTCGCGTTCTCCGCGCCCCTGTCGGCGCAGGCGAGCCCGTCCCAGACGGCGACCACCCAGGTCAGTGCACGCGTGTTCACGCCGTTGGCGATCACCAGCAATGAGGCGTTGCGCTTCGGCAACCTCTTTTCGCCGTTCACGGCGAAGACCATTGCCTGGACGGATAACGCCGCCAGCGGTGGGCGCGCCCGCTTTACCATCACGGGTGAGGGCGGCGCTGAGCTGGCCCTGAGCATCACGGTTCCGGCGAGCATCTCCGCGGGCGCCAACAACATCCCGTTGAGCACGGTGGAGCTGCGCCACGGGACGACCGACGCGGATGCCACCGGGACGGTGACCACGCTGAATACGGGGACCGCGAACGCTCTCAATGTCACGATGGGCGGGGCGGCCGCCAGCTCCCAGAGCTACTTCCTCCGTGTCCGCGCCACGGCCACGCCGGCAGCCAACCAGGCCGCGGGGAGCTACGCTGGGACGATCAGCGTGGCGGTGAACTACACTGGCAGCTGATGCCGGTGTCGGGGGACCGCCGCGGGGGGGCCCTCGGCTTTTGCGCGTTGTCCCCGTTCGGGGCGGGGAACGCCGGCACGGTCGGCAACGTGCCGGGTGTCACCGATTGCACGTAGGTCACGCAACGGCAACAGCTTGTCCAGTCTGGAGCGTTCCCGTTAAGTTAACGGGATAGCGGCGTCGGCTTACGGTCGGCGCCGCGTGTGTTTTCACCT
>JAIXTI010000062.1 GCA_027484025.1 bacterium | reverse complement strand
GGCCGCACAGGTGCGCGCGGGCGACTCCGCCGCGTGGGCGTGGCAACAGGCCTATACCTCGCAAGCCGATCGACTCTCGGCGCTCTCCAACGCCGTCATGCGCGGACGCGCCACCGACCTGCGCGACGTAGGGCGCCGGGTGCTGCAGCTGCTCGTTGGCGGCTCCGCGCCGGTGGACGTGCCCGCCGACTCCATTGTCGTGGCCGAGGACCTCACCCCGTCGGACACGGCCGCGCTCGACCGCACCAAGGTGCGCGCGCTCTGCACCACCATGGGAAGCGCCACGTCGCACGTGGCCATCCTCGCCCGCGGGCTGGGGCTACCGGCAGTGGCCGGCGTGGACCCTCGCATTCTCGCAGTGCCAGCCGGTACTCGCGTAGTAGTCGACGGCGACCGTGGCACCGTGAACACCACACCCAGCGCCGACGACGAACGCCGCATCGTTGCGCGGCAGGCGGTGGACAGCGAACGCCGTGATCGGGAGCTCGCCGTCGCCCTCGAGCCTGCGACCACCACCGACGGACATCGCGTGGAAGTGGTGGCCAACATCGGCGCCGTGAGCGAGGGCGCGCGCGTCGCCGACGTCGGCGGCGAAGGAGTCGGGCTGCTGCGCAGCGAGTTCCTCTTCATGGACCGGCGCACCGCCCCCGACGAAGACGAACAGACGAACAGCTATACCACGGTGGCCCGTGCGTTGGGTCCTGATCGCATTCTCGTCATTCGCACGCTCGATGTTGGCGGCGACAAGCCACTGCCGTACCTCGATGTCGCTGCCGAACTCAATCCGTTTCTCGGTGAGCGAGGGGTTCGCCTCACGCTCGCGCGTCCCGAGCTTTTTCGTACGCAGGTGCGCGCCATTCTGCGGGCGTCCACGTCCGGCAAGGTGGCGATGATGTTTCCCATGATCGCCACGCTGGCGGAGTGGCGCGCTGCGAAGGCGCTCGTGGAGCGTGAGCGTGAGGCGTTGGGCGTGGCGCCCATTCAAGTGGGCATCATGGTGGAAGTCCCCGCCGCCGCGCTCATAGCCGAGCAGTTCGCGCGCGAGGCCGACTTCTTCTCGATTGGCACCAACGATCTCACGCAGTACACGATGGCCATGGATCGCACCAACCCGCGGCTCGCACCGCAGGTGGACGCACTGCACCCGTCGGTGTTGCGGCTCATCGAGCGCACGGTGACGGGCGCTCGCGCCCACCGGCGTTGGGTGGGCGTATGCGGCGCGCTCGCAGGTGATCTGCACGCGGTGCCCATCCTCATCGGGCTCGGCGTCGACGAACTCAGCGCCGACATCCCGCTGGTGCCAGCCGTCAAGGCGCGTGTACGTTCGCTCTCGCTGGCCGAGTGCCGGGAGACAGCGCGCCTGGCGCTCGAGGCAGGCGATGGTGCAGAAGTGCGGGCGATCGTTACGCAGCGTCATTCATGATGCGATACATGACGCGATATATGACGCCGCTCTCCAACCGGAGTACATCCAGATGAGTCAGGGTCGCGCCGCCTTCGGGTGGCTGCAGAAAATCGGCAAGTCGCTGATGCTCCCCGTGTCGGTGCTCCCGGCCGCGGGCATTTTGCTGGGCGTAGGCAGCGCCAAATTCAGCATTTTGCCAGCTGCCATGTCGAGCGTGATGGCGCAGGCGGGCGGCGCCATCTTCGGCAACCTACCGTTGATCTTCTCCATCGGGGTCGCGTTGGGGCTCACCGGCAACGACGGTGTGGCGTCGCTGGCCGCCGTGGTCGGCTTCGCGGTCATGATTGCAACCATGGGCGTCATGGCCCCACTGGTGGGCTACGAGCCCAAGCAGATCATGGGCATGCCGTCCATCGAGACGGGTGTGTTCGGCGGCATCCTCATTGGCACGATCGCGGCGCTGCTGTTCAATCGGTTCTATCGCATCACGCTGCCGTCGTATCTGGGCTTTTTTGCCGGCAAGCGGTCGGTGCCCATTCTCACCGCCCTCGCGGCGGTGGTGACCGGCATCGTGCTCAGCGTGGTATGGCCGCCTATCGGTCATCAGATCGATGTGTTCTCGCACTGGGCCGCCAGTAGCAATCCGGCCTTGGCGTTCTCCGTGTATGGCGTTGTGGAACGGTCGCTCATTCCCTTCGGTCTGCATCACATCTGGAACGTGCCGTTCTTCTTCCAGGTGGGATCGTTCACCGATCCGGCCACTGGGCAAGTACTCACTGGAGAGATCCCGCGCTTTGCGGCGGGCGATCCCACCGCGGGTTACCTCGCGGGCGGCTATCTCTTCAAGATGTGGGGACTCCCCGCCGCCGCGCTCGCCATGTGGCGCACCGCGCGTCCGGAGAATCGCGCGAAGGTGGGCGGCATCATGATCTCGGCGGCGCTCACGTCGTTCCTCACCGGTATCACCGAGCCCATCGAGTTCGCGTTCATGTTCGTGGCGCCGCTGCTGTATGCCATGCATGCAGCCCTCGCCGCGTTGGCGTACTTCGTGGCGGTGGAGCTGGGCATCCGGCACGGCACGACGTTTTCGCACGGGCTGATCGACTACATCGTTCTCTTCCCCAACTCCACGCGCGGGCTCTGGTTCCTCTGGCTCGGCCCCCTGTGGGCGGCGATGTACTTCGCGCTGTTCCGCACCATGATCCTCAAGCGCGACCTCAAGACTCCGGGGCGTGAAGTCGAAGACAGCGCCGCGGTATCTGACGAGAGCGCGAACACGGAGGGGGCTGCAGGCAGTGGCACGGAAAGCAGTCTCGCGGCGCAACTGGTGGCGGCCTTTGGCGGCGCCGATAACATACGTAACCTCGACGCCTGCATTACCCGATTGCGCGTAGACCTGCACGACGTCTCGCGCGCCAGTGCCGCGGCCCTCAAGGGGTTGGGCGCATCGGGCGTGATGCAGGTGGGCAACGGCATGCAAGCGATCTTCGGAACTCGGTCGGAGAACCTCAAGACCGATATGGAGGAGTACATGAGCGCCATGCCGGTGGCGGCCGTGCGTGTACCATCGTCCGTAGCCTCGCCCGCCTCGGCTGTCGTGACTGAAGCACCAGCCGTCGTCATCACAAATGGGCATCGCACTCGCGCCGCCGCCATCACGGCGGCACTCGGCGGCATCGACAACATCACCGAGTCCGAAGCCGTGGCACTCACTCGTGTTCGCGTCGTGCTGCGCGACGCGTCACGACTCAATGAGTCCGCGCTCACGGCGGCCGGTATGCGCGGCGTGATGCACGTGGACGGTGGTGTCGTGCATCTCATCGTTGGCGAAGACGCCGCCGGTATTGCAGCGGCCATGTTGCCCTCCATGTCCGCATCGCGGTGAGCAACACACAACAGCAGCGCCCCGTGCGCATGGTGTGTCTCGATGTGGACGGCACCATGCTCGGTGAATCTGGTACCGTACGTGAAGCCGTCTGGCACGCCGTGGAGATGGCGCGCGGCGCCGGCATTCAGCTCACCATGTGCTCGGGGCGTCCGGGCTTCGGGGTCACGCGCGAACTGGCGCATCGCGTGAACGCTACCGGATGGCACTGCTTCCAGAACGGCGCCAGCATCGTGCGCTTGCACGATGGTCAGTCGCAGTCGGCGGTGCTGGACGACGACATCATCAAGATGCTCATCGCGCGCGCGCGCGAAAAGAATCGTCTGCTCGAACTGTATACCGACTCGCAGTACGTCACGGAGAGTGAGACGCGCGTGGCACGCGTGCATGCCGAAGTGCTTGGCTTGCCCTATGCGCCGCAGCCGTACGAATCGCTGTCGCCGCCCATCGTTCGCGCACAGTGGATCGTGGCGCACCACGAGCTGGACGCCCTCGTCGCCGAGCCGCACGAGGGGCTCGAGATTTCACCGGCGATGGGCCCAGCGCTACCGGATCAGGTGTTTGTGAATCTCACCCGACGCGGTGTGGACAAGGGCTATGCGCTGCGCGTGATCGCCGCCGAATATGG
This sequence comes from bacterium, assembly GCA_027484025.1. Classification (GTDB taxonomy): domain Bacteria; phylum Gemmatimonadota; class Gemmatimonadetes; order Gemmatimonadales; family Gemmatimonadaceae; genus Gemmatimonas. Next base: position 44,420 of record JAIXTI010000062.1, on the reverse strand, counting down.
CGTAGCGCTCGACGAAGTGATGTACGTGGGTGACGGCCTCAACGACACGCCGGCACTCGGCATTGTGGGGTGGCCCGTGGCGATGGGCAACGCCGAGCCGGTGGCCAAGGCGCTGGCCGCGCATATCGTGGCCGACGTGGAGTCGGACGGAGTGGCAGAAGCGTTGGCAATGGCGATCGCCAGCCGAGGCTGACGGTCGCCACGCGTTTTTGCTACCTGTTCGCGGGTGTCAGCTCCACCACACGACGCTCACGCGCGGAGCGCTGCGCCGCTTCGATGACGTCGAGCATGGCGATGGCTTCGTGTACCTGCACAGGTGGCGGCGCGTCGTCGCGAATCGCGGCGGCGACCCCCGCGTAGAACGCCAGATAGTCGCCGGGTTGTGTTGGCACCGGCGCGCTCGAGCTCTCAGTGCCAAGCATGCCCCATCGTTCAGGCGGCTCCTGACCCCACGCGTTGCCGCCCGGCGTTACGCCCGCCTTGAGCGCTGCTTCCTGCACATCGAGGCCCCACTTCACCCATGACGCCGCAGACCCGCTCACGCGAAAACGTGGAGTGGCCTGCGCCGCGAGTGCGCTGGCATGCAGATGCGACCGCACGCCACTCACGTGTGTGAGCGACACGAATACATCATCCTCTGCCGAAACGCCCGGCCGTCGCATATCCAACTCGGCGTACACTGCGGCCACCGGGCCAAAGAGCAGGAGCGCCTGATCGATGAGATGGCTCCCGAGATCGTAGAGCAGGCCACCGGCCACGCCTGGTTCGCCGGACTCACGCCAACTCCCCGTTGCCTGCGGACGCCAGCGGTCGAATCGGCTCTCGAAGTGATGGACGGTGCCGAATGCTCCCTGTGCGAGTAATGCGCGCACGGTGAGGAAGTCGCCGTCCCAACGCCGATTCTGATAGGGAATCAGCAATCGCCCCGCAGCGCGCGCGGCGTCGGCCGCAGCACGCCCCTCGGCTGCAGTTACGGCGAACGGCTTGTCGACGACCGCATGGATATGGCGGTCGAATGCCGCCATTGCGAGCGGAGCATGAGTGCGATTCGGCGTCGCAATCACCACGAGGTCGATCTCGCTCGACCGTTCCCACAACTCTGCCGCGGAGGCGACGACGGTAACGCCGGGATAATCGCGCAGCGCCTGCGCGCGACGACCTTCGTCGCTCGTGACCACGACGCTGAGCGTCAGCCCCGGCGTCGCCGCGATGAGCGGCGCGTGGAAGTACGCGCCGCCGGGACCGAACCCGATGAGCGCAACGCGGACTATTTCACCACCCCGCTCTTGATCACCTGCTGAAACCACCGGTAGCTGAGCTTCGGCGTACGCTTCTGGGTCGCGTAGTCCACGTGCACCAGGCCAAACCGCTTCGTGTAGCCTTCGGCCCACTCGAAGTTGTCCATCAGGCTCCATGGGAAGTAGCCGACCACGGGATATCCATCGTCCACGGCGCGCTGCACTTGCCGCAGGTACTGCCTGAGGTACATCACGCGGTCGATGTCCTGCATCTCGCGCGTGGTGCTCACCGGTCCGCTATCGGCGCAGCCGTTCTCGCTGATGAAGATCGGCAACGTGTTTTGTTTGAGCGCATCGGTGATCATGCGGATGCCCCAGTAGATCGACTCGGGCACCAAGGTGAGCCACGGAAGCGCCATGCGCGGGTAGCCTTCGAACGTGTCGAGCGTCTCGAAGCCCGCGGGCGTGTTCGCCGCGCGCACGTACGTGCCGGTGTAGCAGTTGAAGCCGAGGGCATCGAGCTTCTGGTGAATGAGCTCCATGTCACCGGCTTTCACGTCGGGCGCTTCGGCACCTTGTTGGGCGAGCCAGTACGGGTCGTACTTGCCGGTGAGCAACGGCGTGATGATCGCCCCGTTGAAGTCGGTGCGGGTGAACGCCAAACGAGCGGCTTCGATGTGTTCCGGCGTTTCGACAACGGGCACATACGGCGAGAAGTTCTCTGCAATCGCCACCGAACACTTGCCCGGCGCCGCCGCCCGAATGGCTTGGCAGGCGCGTCCATGCGCCAAGAGCGCGTGGTGGATGATCTGAAGCTGGTCCTTCTTGCGTGCCAGCGCGAGTCCCGGCGCATGCGGTGCCGTGTTGCCGACTCCATAGCCCACCACCGAGAAGGTCAGGATCTCATTGAGTGTCATCCAATGCGTGACACGATCGCCAAGTCCCTTCACCACCGCGGTGGCGTAGTCGGCGAAGTCGTTCACGATCTCGCGACTCTGCCATCCCTTGTACTTGTCCTGCAGCGCCTGCGGCAAATCCCAGTGGTAGAGCGTGGCGTGCGGCGTGATGCCGTGTGCGCGCAGCTCGTCGCAGAGGCGCTTGTAGAAATCGAGTCCCTTCTGGTTGACGGCGCCACGTCCGTCGGGAATCACGCGCGGCCACGAGACGCTGAAGCGGTAGTGCTTGACGCCGAGGTCGGCCATCAGCTTCACATCGTCCTTGTAACGATGGTAGTGATCGCAGGCGACGTCGCCGGTGTCGCCGTTGACGACTTTTCCCTTCGTGTGGCTGAACGTGTCCCAGATACTCGGCTTGCGTCCATCCTCGGCGGCAGCGCCTTCGAGTTGGTAGGCCGCCGTCGCCGCTCCCCACCAGAAGTTGGTCGGGAACGTCCGCGATGCCTTCTGCAGCGCGGCCTGCGGGTCACTCCCCGCGAGGTCAGGGCCGGGCTGCCCGTCGAGCAAGCCGGGCAGGAGCTGGTTGGCGGTCGCGCCGAGTGCGGTGGCGGTGAGAAAGTGCCGGCGGTCCATGGCGGGGAGTGTGGGATCGAGAGGAAGTCGCTGGACGGAAGTTACCGTGCGGGCGCCGGCCCAATGGGCCACGGCGAGCTGTACGGGCACTCCTTCAACTGGTGTCGCGCGAGGAATGCTTTCCACGCGGGCTCGGCGCGAACGCCGTCGTACGGCGGATAGCAAACGGAGAAGGCCAGGTTCGCGAGTGCGCCGTCATGCTCGAGGTGATCGACGAACAGGGCGGCTGCCGTTGCGCGATCACCGAACACCAGCGCGGCAACTGCGCGATCGAACGATCGCACGTCGGGACCGCGCGCGGCGATCTGCCGCTGCAACGCACGCGCGGCGTCCCATTCGCCCGCGGCTGCGGCGGCCAGAATGGCGTACCCCAATCGACCTCGAGTCCGATCGGACGCGGGGGCGCGTTTCGTCACGCGAAATGCACTGTCCGCCATTCCTGCCCAAATCAATGGCGGGGCCGAATTGGTCAGGAAGGTCGTGCTCAGTTGCGCCGCCTTCGCGTCGTTCTCGAGGGCCCGCAAGAACTGCCGCCGCTCCGAGAGCATGCGGGAGCGCGTATTGAACGTGGTCGGAGAGAGCGGGTCCAGCGTGAGGGCCCGCTCCATCTGCGCATCGGCCTGCGCCGTATCACCCACTACGTGATACGCGATGGCCGACCAATGCGCGGCAATGGCGCTGGCCGGCTCGAGTCGTCGCGCGGTGGCCATGGATGACGCGGCCTTCTCAAAGTCGAACTGGCGGATAGCGGCAAAGCCGACGGCCGCGTGTGCATCCGCACTCGTGGAATCGAGCGCCAGTGCCCGACGCGCCGCGACCTCCGCCTTCGTATCGGACGGTGCAAAATCCACGTCGGAATTGAAGTTGGGCCTGATCACATACGCCAAGGCCAATGCCGCCCAGCCGCGCGCGAACATGCTGTCACGCTGTACCGCCGCCTCCAGATACTTCACGGCGCTATCCAGTGGACCGGCGCCTCGCTGCGCCCAGTAGTAGCGACCTTTGAGATAGAGATCGTACGCAACCGCATCGGTGGTGCCGCGCGCGGCCACGCTGGCCTGATTGGGCTGCGCGATCACGCCCGCGGCTTGCGCGAGTCTCGGCGTGAGCGCTGCTACAATCGCCGTCGTAAATGCATCCTGCACTGCAAACACATCGGCGCCGGTGCGCTCGAAGGCATCGCTCCAGAGCACCTGTCCGTCGCGCGTACTGGTGAGCTGTGCTGTGAGGCGAATGCGATCACCGGCGCGGCGCACCGTGCCTTCTACGATTGCGCCTACACCCAACGCCTTGCCCACGTCGGGCGCGAGAATCGTCTTGCCTTTGAACGAGAAGCTTGAGGAGCGACCCGCCAGACGCAGCCCGGGCAGCTTGGACAACGCATGCGCGAGTTCGTCGGTCAGACCGTCGCTGAAGTATTCGTCCTTCGCATCGCCGCTCGTGTTCACGAAGGGGAGCACGGCGAGCGATGAGAGCGATTCCGTTGGCGCAGCTGCCGCAGTGAGTGTGCGCGTCTCGGTATCGCCACCCCGACCGTTCATGAACCAGACTGCCGCGGCACCTGCCACCAGCACCATCGCTGCCGCCACCATCGTGAAAGAACGCGAACCGGTTGCTGCGCCCGTCGACGCAGCCGCGCGCTCGGCACTGGGTGTCGAGACCGTGGCAAGCTGTTCCAGTAGCGAAGGAGCCGAGGCCGGACGATCACCCGGATGCTTGGCGAGACACTGCATCACGAGCGCCACCACCTCGCGCGGCACATCCGGCGATCGCACCGCGAGCGCAACGGGCGTTTCCGTGAGATGCGCGGCGATCAGTTGCGACGTGCCCGTCTTGCCGGCAAACGGATGCGCCCCGCTGAGCAGTTCGTACGCCACCACGCCCCATGCGTAGATGTCGGCGCGATGGTCTACGGCATCACCCACCGCCTGTTCGGGCGCCATATACGCAGGGGTGCCAATGCTGCTTCCAGCTTGGGTGAGCGTCCCGTCGTTGGTGCTCGCCGGCGGGCCATCGTGGGTACGCGCCGCGCTAATGGCCTTCGCAATGCCGAAGTCGGTGACCACCGCGGTGCCGGCCGACAGCAGGATGTTGTCCGGTTTGATGTCGCGGTGAATCACTCCCTCGCCGTGCGCATACGCCAACGCGCGCGCCACATCGCGCAATACGTTGAGCCGGTCGTGCATCGACAACACCACACCACGCGCCATCTGCGCCCGCAGCGACTCGCCTTTCACATACGGCATCGTGTAGTACGGCACGCCGTCCGACGTACCCGCCGCCAGCACCGGCACGATGTTCGCCTGCTGCAACCGTGCCGCCGTCGCGATCTCGCGCGTGAAGCGCTCGGCGCTCACACTCGCTGAGAGCTCAGGCGCCAGCACCTTCACCACCACCTCGCGCCCCAACGCGTTCTCCCGCGCCACGAACACGCGCGACATGCCGCCACCGCCAAGCTCACGCTCGAGCGTGTACCCGTCGCCAAGGGTGGATTGGAGTTGCGTGCGGAGATCGCTCATGGGCGCGCGCTCATGCGAGCACGCAATCCGTCTGCGGGAAATCGTCGCCGACACAAAGCAGCGGCTCACCGGCCACCACGGAGACCGCGTACGACAGGCAGTCGCCGAAGTTGAGCGCCGCCGGGTGGCGTCCCTTCCCGTAGCGCAGCCAGGCATCCATGGCGACACCGAAATGCGCCTCGGTCACATCCATCACCGCGATACCGCTTTCCTGAAGCAGACGGGCCAGCAGTCCGCGAGCGTCGTCGTGCAGTCTCGCCGAAAGCACGATCCCGGTTTCGAGCAGCGTCGGGGCACCGATGGCCAGCGTCGAGGCCTCACGCATGCGGCTGAGCAACTGCTCGGCCTCGGGTTCCTGCAACACGATGGCCACCAGGGCGGAGCTGTCGATGATCATGGTCCAATCACACGCCGTCGGGGCCATAGCCGAGGATCTGCTCCTCTTCGGCTTTACTGAGGCGCGTGCCGCGCACGGACGCCGGGATGGCGGGCCACACTTCGCGTTCGAGTAACCGACGCAACCGATCGGCGGGACTGACCTCGGCCGCGCGGCGCGCCAGACGATCGCGTCGCTCCTCGAGCGAGCGGCGGATCGCCTCGGTTTTCGTCTCACCGGTCAGGGCAGCGACCTCGTCGAGGAGCCGTTCGACCCGCTCGTTCTTGATGTTGACCGCCATGGCGCCTCCACCGGTGTAGAAGTAAAGAAAAACGGTAGCATTGAAGAATACCCTGATACCAGTACGCTGTCTAGCGCGGCCGCCCGCCGTTGGGTGATGTGAACAACGCCACGTCCAGACCGAGTTTGCGTACCAGGGCCGCGAAGCGCGGGGTGGCCCGGACGGGATCGTACATACGCAAGCCCAGGTTTGAGAGAACGAAATAGTCCGGAATCGCGACGGCTCGCTCCAGCAAGGTCAGCGCGCGGGCGGTGTCCCCGACGGCCAACCACGCCGCGCCAAGGCTATTCGCTCCCTCATCGCTGCCGGCGAACCGCTCAGTCAACTGCCGTGCCATCGTCAATGCGCGCGTTCGTTCACCGGCCACACCGAGCACGTACGTAGCGCGTGCGAGCACCTGCGGCCGAGTCGCGGTCCGCAGCACGACCTCCGCGCGTCGCGACGCCTCAGCGCGCTGCCCACCGTCCACGAGGGCGAGGAGAGAGGTGGTGATCGGCGTGCCCAGCGTGGAGTCGATCTCCCACGCGCGGTCGCTCAGCGCCATCGCCTCCGCATGCCGACCGGCCAGCGATAGCGCCATCGAGGCGCTGCCCAGGGTGCCGACGCTCATGGGATTCAATGCCGCGGCCCGGCGCGCTGCTTCGGCGGCCTCCGCCACTCTTCCGATCGCACTCAGGAGACCCTGACGATAGAGCCAGGCGGCCGCGTTACGCGGATCGAGTTGCACAGCACGTGCCGTTTCGACATCGGCCGCTTGCCATTGATGTTGATGCGTGTGCGTCAGCCCCAAGGCGACCCAACTCTCGGCAGACATCGAGTCGAGCGCCACCGCCCGCTTACTCGCGTCAAGCGCCGGCGGAAGGGCATCTCGCATCAACGCATCGGTGTAGATGGGGAGAGCGAGCCACGTCAATGCCAGCCCCGCATAGGCGCGGGCGAACCTCGGATCCTGTTGAATGGCCTGCTCGAAATACTCGCGCGCTCTGAACAGCCCGGGCCCACGGCGATCGTAGAAATACATGCCGCGCTGGTAGAGGTCGTACGCCTCGAGATTGCTGGTACCGCGCGCGGCAGGAGCAATGCTTGTGTTGCCACCGGCCAACGTGACGCGCAGCGCGCTGACAATCGCTTTGGCAATGTCATCCTGCACGGCAAAAACGTCCGTCGCATCGCGCTCGTAGCTCTCACTCCACATCACCTTGGCCGTGCTGGCGTTGGTGAGTTGCGTGGAGACACGCAGCTTCCCACCGGCACGGCGCACCGAGCCTTCGAGCACCGCGCCTACGTTCAGTGCCCTTCCGATCGCTTGCACGGAGGCACTCCTGCCACGAAATGCCGCGGCAGAACTACGGGCCGTGAGCTGCAGTCCCGGCACCTTGGTGAGGGCGTTCGAGAGTTCATCCGCCATACCCTCTGCGAAGTACGTATTGGCGGTGTCGCCGCCCACGCTTTCGAAGGGGAGCACCACGAGCGACCGAACATTCGATGCGCTGTCGGCCGCGACGGCCGCCGTTTGCGACGCGCTCGGCGCGGTCGCGCGCGGACGGAGCAGTGCCCAGCCGGCAATGGCCAGCACCGCCACCGACACGCTCCCCAGCACCCACGGCCCTCGTCGCCGACTCGGCGCCACTGCTTGCTCGACGCTCCCCGACGTCACATTCGCCAGTCGCGTGAGTAGTGCATCGGCACTCGAGGGGCGCTGCGCCGGGTCCTTCTCCAGACACTGCATCACCAGCGCGGCGACCTCCCGCGGCACACCAAGGCGCACGGCGTCGAGCGGCGGCGGCGCTTCACTGATGTGCGCCGCCACCATGGCCTGCGGTGTGCTCCGCGTGGCAAACGGATGCGCCCCCGTGAGCAGCTCGTACGCCACCACGCCCCACGCATACAGGTCGGCGCGCGCGTCGGTGTTCACATCGCCCAGCGCCTGCTCCGGTGCCATGTACGCCGGCGTGCCAATGGAGGTGCCCACCGACGTGAGCGTGTTGCCCTCGGCCTTGGTGGTCGAAGCCGACAGTGCCTTCGCAATGCCGAAGTCGGTGACCACCGCCGTGCCGCGTGACAGCAGCACGTTCTCCGGCTTGATGTCGCGGTGCACGATACCGCGCTCGTGCGCGTAGGCCAGCGCCTGCGCGATGTTGCGCAGAATGCCAAGGGCCTCGGGCACCGTTACGGCGCCCGCCACCATCCGCGCGCGCAGCGAGTCGCCGCGCACGAAGGGCATGGTGTAATACGGGAGCCCTTCACTCGTGGTGCCCGCTACGAGCACCGGTACGATGTGCGGGTCCTGCAACGCGGCGGCGAGCTTGATCTCGCGCGCAAAACGCTCCGCACTCAGCGACGCGGCACGCTCGGGGGAGAGCACCTTCACCACCACCTCGCGCCCCAACGCGTTCTCGCGCGCCACGAACACGCGCGACATGCCACCCCCGCCGAGCTCACGTTCGAGCGTGTAGCCGTCGCCGAGGGTGATTTGCAGTTGGGTGCGGAGGTCAGTCATGTGGTCACCGCCGCGGCGCGATCGGCCACTTCATTGGCGTCGTATTGCTACAGCGCTTCATCCCGCTCCGCGCGAGCAGCGCGACAAAACGTGGGTTGTTGCGCAGCGGGATGGTGAGCGGGTCGCAGGTGGGGGTGATGAAGTAAAAGCGGTGAAACAGGTCGCGATCCCATGCGGCCTCCAGCAGATCCATCGCCCGGTCGTACTCGCCGAAGACCATGGCCGCCATCCACAGGTCATCCCGCCATCCGCTCCGGCCACGGAGGCGCATCATCTGATCGCGTCGTTGCTCCGCCTCACTCCAGCGTCCGGCAGCCGCCAAGGCAAATAGCTCGCTGCCGCGGGCTTCGGGGAGCACGTCGAGAATTGGTCGTACCGTAGCGAGCGCGCTATCCGGACTGCCGCTGAAGGTCAACGTGGTGGCTAACAACACGCGTGGCCAGCCGCTCAGCTCTTCGCGCTGCAGCAGCTGCTCGCCTGATCGACGCGCCGCCGGAAGATCGCCGCGGTACTGGAGCAGGCGCGCCTCGTGATTCGCGATGGGCGCAGAAATCGGATCGAGCGCGCGGGCCCGCCCCAGTTCGACCCACGCAGAATCGAGATTCCCCCGCATGGTCATCGCGACTGAGAGCCGGAAGTGCGCTAACGGATTGTTCGGCTCCAGGCGCAGCGCCCGATTGTGGTTCATCTCTGCGATCGTGAGGCTCTCACCTTCTCGGATCCCGACAGCACCCAGGACGAGGTAGGCGTCGGCGACGGTGGAATCGAGTTGCAGCGCACGACGCGCCTGCGCCTTCGCCTCCGCCATCGACGCGCTCACATTGATCGTGTCCACGTAGTCGGGCAATACGGAGTACACCCCGCCCAGTGCGGCGTAGGCGCGGGCGAACACCGGATCCCGGGCGATGGCGGCACGATAGACCGTGATCGCGCGCAACAGCGACGCTGGATCGCGTCGCGCGAACAGGTAGTTCCCTTGCAGGTACAGATCGTACGCGAGGGTGTCGCGTGTGCCGCGATTCGCTACCGCGGTCGAGGCGACGCTCGTGCCACGCAGTGTGGGCGACACGGCACTCACGATCGCGGCGGTCACTTCGTCCTGCACCTGAAACACGTCACCCTTGTCGTTTTCGTAGCTGTTCTGCCAGAGCGCCTTGCCATCGACACTACTGGTGAGTTGCACGGTGACGCGCACCCGGCCGCCGGCGCGACGCACCGTGCCTTCAATCAGCGCGGCGACATCCAGCTGCTGGCCGATCTCCTTCGCGCTCACGTTCTTGCCCTTGAAAGCGAAGGCGGAACTGCGACCGGCCAACCGCAGACCGGGGAGCTTGCCGAGGGCGTTGGCGAGTTCATCGGTGATGCCATCGGAGAAGTACTCGTCTTTGGCGTCTCCGCCCACGTTCACGAACGGCAGCACCGCGAGGGTTTCAATGGTCTTGGGGGTATCCGTCGACGCCGTGCTGTCCGTGTCTGCTGATGCCGGATCCCGTGTGCGCACACCCCACGCGAAGAGCGCCGCGGCGCCGAGCAGCACCGCGAGACTCGCCGCGACCAGCACGGATCGGTTCGAACGCGTGGGGCGCGACGCCGGCGTTTCGGTGCTCGGCGTCTGTACGTTTGCCAGTCGCGTGAGCAGCGTATCGGCACTCGGCGGGCGCTTCGCAGGGTCCTTTTCGAGACACTGCATGACCAGCGCGGCGACGTCGTGCGGCACACCAAGGCGCGCAGCATCGAGCGGTGCCGGCGCTTCGCTGATGTGTGCCGCCACCATCGCCTGCGGCGTAGTCCGCGCGGCAAACGGATGCGCGCCCGCCAGCAGTTCGTACGCCACCACGCCCCACGCATACAGATCAGCGCGCGCATCAGTGTTCGCATCGCCGAGCGCCTGCTCCGGTGCCATGTACGCCGGCGTGCCAATGGAGGTGCCCAGCGACGTGAGCGTGTTGCCCTCGGCCTTGGTGCTGGAGGCCGACAGTGCCTTGGCAATACCGAAGTCGGTCACCACGGCCGTACCACGCGACAAGAGCACATTCTCCGGCTTGATGTCGCGGTGCACGATGCCGCGCTCGTGCGCATACGCCAGCGCCTGCGCGCTGTTGCGCAGAATGCCGAGCGCCTCGGTCACCGGCACCGCACCGACCACGAGTCGCGCGCGCAGCGAGTCGCCGCGCACGAAGGGCATGGTGTAGTAGGGCAGCCCTTCGCTGGTGGTACCCGCCGTCAGCACCGGCACGATATGCGGGTCCTGTAGCGCGGCGGCGAGCTTGATCTCGCGCGCAAAACGCTCGGCGCTCAGCGACGCGGCGCGCTCAGGAGAGAGTAGCTTCACGACTACTTCGCGTCCCAACGCGTTCTCGCGCGCCACGAACACGCGCGACATGCCGCCACCGCCGAGTTCACGCTCGAGGGTGTAGCCGTCGCCCAACGTCGATTGGAGTTGCGCGCGGAGATCGCTCACTGCTCGATGCTCTTCATGATCGCATCCGCGCGCGGATCCTTGCGCAGCGCATCATAGCGCTCGGCGCGATTGTACATCTGCAGCCAATTGTCCGGCTGCTTCACGGCCCGCGCGATCAGCTCCACGGCGCCGGCATGATCACCAAGCACCTCGAGCGTCGCCGCCAGCACGGCCATGGCCGGCAGCTCGCCACCGTTCACGCGACGCAGATGATTCATGGCGGCGCGCGACTCGGCGGGCTTTCCCGCACGCGCTAGCACATACGCGAGAATGCCCTCGGTCTGGTTGGGTTGATCGGCGGGGAGCTGAGCGAGGTTACGCGTGAGCATCGCGATCGCTTCGTCGTGCCGGCCGAGGTAGCTCAGCACCTCACCGCGCGCGTCGAGCGCCAACGCGTACGTCGAGTCCATCGCCAGAATCGCGCGCGTGGCCGAGTCGGCCTCACGGTAGCGACGCTCCGTCATGAGCAGCTGCGCAGCCCACGTGTGCGCGATGAGTGAAGCGGGTTCGGCCGCGACCGCCCGCGCGGTCCGTTCGCGGGCCTCCTCAAAGCGACCCATGTGAATGAGGTTCAGCGCGTGCCAACCCCACAGAGTCGCGATACTGGAGTCGAGCATCTGCGCTCGCCGATAGTTGGCGTCGGCCTCGTGATTCGCCCACAGACTCGACTTAGCGGAGGCAATCGCCCCCCACGCTTCCGCCACCGTGGAATCGATGGCAATCGCGCGTCGGGCCGCGGCAATGGCCATGGGGGCCGTGGTGCGCGCCGAACCCTGTTCGTAGAACGGGATCGCCGAGATGGCCAACGCCAGCGCGCCCTGCGCGCGCGCAAACTGCGGATCACGCGCGACCGCGCGCTCGAACAGCGCGATGGATTGACGTACGGTTTGCGCGGTACGCCGGCCGAACAGTACTTGGCCTTGCAGATACCACGCGTACGCTTCGGGGTCGGTGGTTTCCACACGGGTGGCCTGCGCCGCGCTCGTTCCACCGAGCGTCCCGAGCAGCTTGGTGGCCACCGCACGCGCGATTTCGTCCTGCAGCGCGAACACGTTGGTGAGTGGGCGGTCGTACTTCTCCGTCCACGTCACGGCACCGTCGGTGGCAGACACCAGCGACACGTTCACCCGCACCTGCCCTGCGGCTCGCTGCACGCTGCCGGTGAGCAACGACCCCACGCCCAGCTCACGCGCAATCGCACTTTCGTCGAGGCCGCGCGCTTGCAGGGCACCGGCACTCGATCGGCCAATCACGCGCACGCCCGTCTTCGACAATGCGCGCGTCATCTCCTCGGCAAGGCCAATACCGAAAAAGTCGTCGGCCTTGTCGCCGCTCAGGTTGGCGAGTGGCAACACCGCGATGGCGCGGTTCGGTGCGACCGACGCCGCGCCGGCCACCACGCCCACGGACGATGCGGCGGTGTCCTCGGGCTTCATCACCATCAGCGCCACCGCGACCGCCGCTGCGAGCACGCCGCCCGCGATCAGCATGGTCGTACGTCGATCACGGGCCGGAGTCACCGTGCCGCCCGTACGGGAGCCCGTCGATCCCGTTGGTGTCACCACGCTATCGAGGCTCTGCAAGACTTCGTCCGCATTCGCCGGACGATGGGCGGCATCCTTCTCGAGACACCGTAACACCAGGTCACTCAGTGCTGTCGGCAACGCGGTATTGCGCTGCGTGAGCGGCAGGGGCACTTCCGAGAGATGCGCCGCGATCATCTGCGCCGAGTTCGCCTTGCCCGAAAAGGGGTGAGCGCCCGTGAGCAGTTCGTACGCCAGCACACCCCACGCGTAAATGTCGGCCCGCTGATCGACGTCGGCACCCACCGCCTGCTCGGGAGCCATGTAGGCGGGCGTGCCTATTGACCCACCCGCTTGCGTGAGCGACGCACTCGTTTCTGCGGCGGCACCACCGTCGCCGATAGTGCGCGACGCACTGAGCGCCTTCGCAATGCCGAAGTCCGTCACCACCGCGGTGCCACCCGACAGCAGGATGTTCTCCGGCTTGATGTCCCGATGCACCACACCCTGTCCATGCGCGTACGACAGCGCACGGGCGACGTCGCGCAGCACGTTGAGCGATTGCGACATCGTGAGCGGTACGGCGTTGGCCAGTCGCGCCCGCAGCGACTCGCCAGCGACGAACGGCATGGTGTAATACGGCAATGATCCAGAGCTGCCCGTGCTCAGCACAGGCACGATGTTCGCCTGCTGCAGCCGCGCCGCCAGCTTCACTTCGCGCGCGAAACGCTCAGCGCTCACCCCTTCGGCCAGCTCGGGGGCGATCACCTTCACGACGACCGTGCGCCCCAGCGCATTCTCATGCGCCACGAACACGCGCGACATCCCGCCACCACCGAGCTCGCGCTCGAGGGTGTAGCCGTCGCCAAGCGTGGTTTGGAGTTGGGTGCGGAGATCAGTCACTTAGAAGGGAGCAAACGCGGACGTCATTGAGCGGCAGAGTCTATCGCTCATAATTAACAGGGTCAGAGTCATTTCAACGACTCAGTTCAGCGACTCTGCCGCCGTGAAGTAAACCCCACCGTCACGAACGCGCCCTGCACCACGAACACGCTCTCGCGGCGATTGCACTGCACCACCTCCACCACGGCATCGAACGCCGCCGCGGTGACCCGCACCCGCGCGCCGGCCACCAGCGGTGCCCCCGTGTAGAAGCTCACCCCTCCCACCGACAGGTTGCGCAGCCGGATATCCAACGGTTCGCTCGTCCAGTGGACCCGGACCGTCCCCCAATCGGCGCGCGAGACACGCGGCAGCGTGCGGCGCTCGCCGGTTCCCGACGACGCCCGGTGCGACGCCGGCCGCGTGGGACGGGCCAGCGGTGCCGTACAGCGCGCGCACACCACAGCGCCAACGGTATTGGCTTGGTCGCAGAACGCGCACTGATCGGCCGACGCCTGGGGCGGGGGCGGACCCTTGTCGGCAGCCGCCTCCCGCCGCGCTTCTGCTCCCGTCCGGTGACGCTGCCCCGCGCGCTCGCGGCGCGCGTCATACTCGGCGCGGCGCGTGGCATTGCCGAGCACGGCCCACGCCTCGTTCAGGAGCACCGCCTGCTCATGGTCACCCCCCTGGTCGGGGTGATGCCGCGCCATGAGCGCGCGGTACGCGGCACGCACCACCTCCGGCGGCGCATCGGGCTGCACGTGCAACACACGATAGTAGTTGCGGCGGTTCGGCACCGTTGCTCTCACGAGTTATGGCCGCTCATTCCAGGGCAGAGTTCGCGATACGCATCATCGACGCGCCGCCCCGCTGAACCACACCGCGTTTGGCGCCTCCGAACGCGCCGCCGCAATGTCCGGCCAGCCGTCGCCGTCGAGATCGCCAACGGCCACGCCGTACACCGACCCCTTCCCGTCTCCCCACGGCGTGTCGGTAAAGCGCGGCACACGCGCCCCGCCGGTATTGAAGAGCACCGACCCGACCGCCTCCTGCCGCCCCACCACGAGGTCACGCTTCGCGTCGCGATTCATGTCGGCAATGGCCACCGAATAGGGCGCCCCGCCCGCTGAAGCCAGCGCCACCGGCGCATCGAACGTACGCTGCCCTGCGCCCATATACACAAAGAGTCCGTCGCGTTCATCGCCCACCACCACATCGGTCACGCCGTCACCGTTGATGTCGGCCGCCGCCGCGGCACGAATCTGCGATTTGGGCGGACCAAACGGCATTGGCGGCTCACGAAACGTGCCCGCGCCGTCGTTCCAGAAGATCAGGTTCTGGCCACCATCGCGGTGCGGCACCACGAGGTCGGTTTTGCCGTCACCGTCAAGATCACTGGCCACGACAATGGTGGCCGATTGCGTCGCGAGCGGCGTACATGCGGGAAACGCACCTGCGCCGTCGTTGAGGCACACGTAACTCGGCCGCGGCGTCGCGGGGTTGGAGCTCCGGTTGGCCACGATCAAGTCGGGGCGCTGGTCGCCGTTCAGGTCAGCCACGGTGACGTAGCGCGTATTCCACTCGGGCGCCCCAAACGTACTGCCCACGCGAAAGTGCCCCGCCCCGTCGTTGAGATAAATCAGCTTGCGGTCTGGCTTGTCGTTGCTCGCCACGATATCGAGATCGCCATCGCCATCGAGGTCGGCGAGCGCCGCCGAGTAGGTGCGATCGGGGGCGTCCGAGAGGGGCTGCGTGGTGAAGTGCCCCTTGCCGTCGTTGCGCAAGACCTGGTCGACCAGCGGCCAATGGCGCCCCTTCGCAAGAATCACATCGAGCGTACGATTGGCGTCGATATCGCCGAGGCTCACACTCGCGGACGTTTCGCTGGTCGTCTCGAGCAACAGCACGCGCTCGAAGACGCGGGCGGCGCTGGTTTGCGAAGCCACGGCGGCGCTTCCGGCAATGCAGAGCGCAAGCGCCGTAGAGGCCCGAAACCCGCGGCGGCCGAACGGGGGCATGTTCATCGGCAGAAGGTACGGCGACAGCGCGCCAACAGCCACCGGCCCCGCGCGCTACGTTATGCGCGCCAGGCATCACCACCCGGTCGCTCCCCCATGCCGACCGGGTTGGCACCCACTCTCTCGAGGGCGCGCAGTTGACGACCTGTATTCGACTTGCCGTAACGGCCGGCTTGCTCTGTGTCACCACCGCGTGCGCGCACCGGACTGGCACCACCGGCCGCGAGGTCCTGAACCCGCCCGGGCTGGCGCCACTCGTGCCGGCGTACTCCGTCGCCATTCGCTCCGGCGATCAGATCTTCGTGTCGGGGATGACGGGCATGAAGCCGGGCACACAGGATATCGTCGCCGGCGGCGTGGCCGTGCAGACGCGGCAGACGCTCGAGAACATCCGCACCGCGCTGCAAGCGGGAGGCGCCACCATGACCGATGTCGACGAGTGCACCGTCTTTCTCAAGGACATCGCTGACTACGCCGCCATGAATACGGTGTATTCGGAGTTCTTTCCCGTCGCACCGCCCGCGCGGGCCACGCTCTCGGTGACGGCACTGCCACGGCCCGCCGCGCTCGTGGAAATCAAATGCAGCGCCCGCAAGCGCCGGTAGACACGACGTCGCGTCAGTACTCGTTGAAGATCCGCTGAATTTCGCGCGGATCGTTCGTCTTGGTGAGCGCGACCATGAGCAAGATGCGCGCTTTGGTGGCCGTCAGATGCAGCGCCACCACGCTTGGCGGCACGGGCGCGACGACCGGGCGCGCGACGGAATCACGGCGGGCCGTGGTATCGACGCGCGCCGGCGGCGGCCCATCACCGCCACCGCCGCCACCGTTCACGTTCTCTCCCGACGTGAACGACGTGACGACGACCACGCCCGTCTGACGCAGCGCACGATACGTCGCGTTCTCGGCGGCGGTCATCCCCGTCGTCGCCACCACAACTCCCTTGGGATTGGTGGTGAACGTCTGCCCCGTACCGCCGGGATACGACATCGTCAGCTCGACCTTGGGGAGCGTATCCACGCGCTCGAGGTCGAACTCACTGCGTTCACCAAAGCGGCGAACAGGCGCAAAGAAAAACTCCGGCCCCTGCGACGCCACCACACCAAGCATCCCCATGTCGCCGGTATCGAAGCCACCGGTGCGCTGATACAACTTGCGTGATTCGCGCGCCGACAGAATGCGGTCGTCCATGACCACCATCACGCCTTTTTGTACGGCTTTGGGTGATGCGGCGGTGCGCACGGCACTGAGCAAATTGATGGGGCCATCAGGGCTGATCCCCGTCGCTGGCCGCTGCGCACCCACGACCACCACCGGCTTGTTGGAGCGCACGGTGAGGTAGAGAAAAAACGCGGTCTCTTCCAGGCGGTCGGTACCATGCGTGACCACCACGCCGGCCAAGACACCGCGCTGCAACACCACGTTGATACGCTTGGCGAGCTTCACCCACATCTCCGGCGTGACGAGCGTGCTGGCCACGTTGGAGAACTGTTCGGTTTCAATACGTGCGTAGCGTGCGAGCTCCGGTACCGACGCCGTGATCTGCTCGGCGGTGAGTGTGCCGGCGCGATAACTCCCCAACGTACCCGGCGCGTCCTGCACACCGGCAATGGTACCGCCGGTTGCAATGACGAGCACTTTGGGTGCGTTGGGATTGGGGACGACCGCTGCAGCGCGCGCGGTGACGCCCGCAGCAGGCGCGGTGGCGACCGGCGCTGTCGCCGCAGGACTCGGCGACCCCACTGGCGCCGCGCCGGGTCGCACGCAGGCACCAGCCACGAGAGCGACCAGTGCGACAGTCGGGCGGACAACACGATTCATGCGCATCACCACGAACTCCTTAGTTTCGCTTGGCCTGCAAGCGCGCGATGCGCTCCTTGGCCGACTTCACCGCCGGCTGCAACGACGCGTCGGCGTTCTTCCAGAGCGCGACGAAATCGCTGTAGCGTTGCAGCGCTTCTTTGGTGTGACCGGCGTCTTCGTGCAATTCACCCAACCGGCGATAGGCTTGCGCGAGTAGACGCGCGTGTGCCGCGTTGTAGAGCAGCACGGAACTCGACGACAGATACTTCTCGTACCAGAAGATCGCCGAGTCGCGCTTGCCCATGGCGTCGTAGGCGCGGGCGTAGTTGGGCCAGGCGCAAGGGATGCAGTTGATTGAATCACCCGCGCGGAAGGCCGCCAGCGCGCCGGCACCGTTTTTTTCGGCCAGGAGCACTTCACCGCGTGCCGTGGCAATACTCCACCCCTGCACGCGCGACAATTCCTGCGGAATACTCGTGGCCCACTCGGCGAGCACCCGCTTGGCATCGGCCACGCGGCCCGTGGCGGCCAGCGTGGTGACGAGCGCGCTGTACGGCCGGTCGAGAGGCAGCAGCGCGTTCAAGCGCCCGTCTCGTAGCACGGGGTCAAGCCGCGCGGCGCCGTTCGCATCGCCGCCGAATTCCGTGCGAATGAGCGTTTCGTTCACCTCCGACAGCAGCAGCGATGCGGTGTCAGTGTTCGTGCGCAGAATACTTCGACGCAGTTCTTCGATAGCGCGTGCCGAGTCGAGCTGTCCGGCAGCGACGAGTGCGTTGCGCAGCGCGAGCGATGCCTGCAGACGGCCCGCTGACGTCTGCGCGGCAGCCAAACGCGTGGACGCCACCGCGCGCGTGCTGTCCACATCGCGCGTGGCGAAGGTCAGCTCGTGGCGCATACGTCGCAGCGTGGCGTTCGATGCCCCGGCCACGGAATCATAGCGTGCGAGATCGCGGCGAGCATCCTCGACACGACCCAATTCCAGCAGCGACAACAGATAGTTTCGGTCGGGCACATTCGGTGCGCGATACGTGGTGTCCCGGCTGCTGTTGTAGTAGCGCGTTGCAAGATCCTGACGTCGCATGCCGGAATAGGCCAACGCAATTTCGTTCTCGGTGATCCCGCGAAACTGCCCGGGATCCTGCAACGCCCCCGCCTCCAACACGCGTACCGCCTCGCTGTTCTGACCAACAGCGCGCAGGTAAGGCGACGCCGCCAACGACTTCACCCACTTGGAGCGCAGGCGGTCACGAAACCGAAACGCCTCGCGCTTGGCCACGAACTGCTCGTGGAGATGTACTCCGGCGTTCCCCAGCGAGGTCGCAAGCTGGGCCCATCCTGGAGCGAAGGCAGTGTCCAAGGCAACCGTCGCGCGGGCTTTCTCGGCGGCCGCCAAATAGTCGCCGCGATCCATCAGTTCGATCCCCTCGGTCCACATCCGCGCGGCCTCAGGCAAAGTGCCAATCAGCTTGCCCGACGCCTTGGGTCGCGCCAGTCGCGAAAACGCCGACACCAGCCCCGCGCGATTCTTCTCCGCAAGCGCCTTGATGGCCGCCGGCACCCCCGCCACGTTCTCCGCCGTCACCTCGGCGCGAAAGAGTGCACTATCGTTAGCCGTCGCCCGCGCTTCGCTGCTCAGCAGAAAGCCGCTGCCCACGCGCGCGACACTCGCCGCCACCGTCGTGTGCAGCCCCAAGTCCCGGGCCATGGCAATCAGCGTGTCCTTGCTGACCGTGCCCGGCTCGAGCCCAAGTTCCACCGCCATCGACACCGCGCGCTCTTCGCCCAATGGCAAGATGCGCTTGTCACTCTGTGCCGTATTCAGCAACGCGCTGGCCAAGCTGCGGGCCAACACACTATCGGCCGGATCGTGCACCGTGGGCATGAACAGCGTGGACAGCCGCGAGGAGTCGGCGAGACTGAGCCCCAGCCGCGCGGTGGCCTCGCTCTGCTGCAGCCGATACCGATTGCCGCCGTACGCGGCGGCGCCCACCAGCAGTGCCGCACCGAGCATCACCGCCATACGCTTCGCGCGCGCCGAAGATGGCGGTTTCACCGCGCTGCCCGAACCAGTGCCCGGACGCGGTGTCCCCGACGGCGTCCGCGCCCCTGAGATCTCGCCACTCAGCGCATCGAGCGCCTGCAACACATCGCCCGCCGACCGCGGCCGCGCCGCCGGACTCTTTTCGAGACACTGCATCACCAGCTGCTCGAGCGATGCCGGCAACCCACCGCGCAATGTCCCAAGCGGCGCCGGCGCCTTGGCAATATGCGCCGCCATGATCTCGCTGGCGGTCGTCGCTTCGAACGGCCCACGGCCCGTCAGCATCTCGTACATCACGAGCCCGGCCGCATACAAGTCGAGCCGGCCGTCGCTGTTCGATTCCCCCGCAATCTGCTCCGGCGCCATATAGGCGGGTGTGCCGATGGCCATGCCCAGGCCCGTCATCCCTGCCGCCACGGTCCCGGTAGACGCCGACACGGCCTTGGCCACGCCGAAGTCGAGCACCACCGCGTGGCGCCCACTCAGCATGATGTTCTCGGGCTTGATGTCGCGGTGCACCACGTTGTGCTCGTGCGCGTGCTCCAGCGCTTCGAGCAAGTCGCGCCAGGCGCGCACCGCCTCCTCGAGCGGCAACTGCGGCGTGCGCGCCAGCTTCGTGCGCAGCGACGCCCCTTCCACGAACGGCATCACGTACCAGAGCAACCCCTCACTCGCCCCCGCAGTGAGCAACGGCACGATAGCCGGGTGTTGCAGCTGCGCCGCCAGCTGAATCTCCCGACGAAAGCGGTCGGCGTTCACCCCCGCGGCCGTGTCGGGTGGCAACACCTTGATCACGACCCGCCGGCCAAGTGCTGTTTCCTCCGCAAGGAAGACGCGGCTCATGCCGCCCCCGCCGAGCTCACGCTCGAGGCGATAGGCGGTACCGAGAACGGCGGCGAGCACAGTGGAGAGATCAGTCACAATGGCGAGTGGAAGGGGACTGCGCGCAAAGTTACGCCACGACCGGCTCGTGTGCATCCTCCACGCCCCTCACGATCGCGATCTGGTTACGAGTTGCGTATACCCAGCCGCACCCCGACCTTTGCTGCCATGACACCCGGCGACCGGCTAGCCCTCCCCACGCGGTTCCGCTTCGCCTCCGGCGACGGCGACCGCACCAGCGGCCGCGACGAGCTGGCAGTCACGCTGCAGGCGCGGCTGCACGTGGTAACCGTCGTATTGCTCGCGATCGGGCTGTTGATGTCCGTCATTGCGCTCTGGCGAATGCCCGAGGTAACGGGTGCGTCCCGCACGGCGCTCAAGGCCGTCCAGCTCGTCATGGGCGGCATTATTCCTCCGGTCGCCCTGCTCGCGTGGTGGTTGCTCCCGAGGACACCGCGATCCATCGCAGCGCTGCGCCTGGTCGAAGGCGGCGTGTTTATCTCGTTCAATCTGCTGTTTGAGTCGCTGCTGATCGCCGATTTCCCGTCCATCGTGCCGATCATCGATTCGGCGCCGTTCGATCTGGGATTCGCTCACGCGATCATTCCATGCTTCTTCATCGTCTCGTATGGGCTCCTCATCCCGAACCGTTGGCAGCGCGCCGCCGTGATGATTGGGCTCATGCTCGCTCTTGTAGCCGCCACGAATCTGTGGAACTTCTCCCACTATGCCGTGGCCACCAACGTCATGGCCACGTTCCTCGGCTCGCAGTGGACGTTCCTGCTAGCCTTCACCACCATGGCCCTGTTCGGCGCGAACCGCATTGACCGCGCCACCGCGGTCGCCCGCGATGCGCTGCGCCTGGGCCAGTACGTGCTAGTGGAACGGCTTGGGGCCGGCGGCATGGGCGAAGTGCACCGCGCCGAGCACCGGCTGCTGCGACGGCCGTGCGCCATCAAGCTCATTCGGCCCGAACACGCCGGTAACGCGGACGTGCTGCGGCGTTTCGAACGCGAAGTGCAAACCACCGCCACGCTCACGCATCCCAACACCATCGCCATTTTCGACTACGGCATTACCGATGACGGCACGTTCTACTACGTGATGGAGTACCTGCCCGGCGATACCCTCGAGCAGCTCGTGTCGCGCGATGGGCCTATGGACGCTCAGCGGGCCACGCACGTGCTCATCCAGATTGCCGGTGCGCTGCACGAAGCACACAATGCCGGCCTCACCCATCGCGACATCAAACCCGGCAACATCATGCTCGGCGAGCGCGGCGGCGTGGCCGACGTGGCCAAGCTCTTGGACTTTGGGCTGGTCACCGCTCAAAACGCCACAGGTGAAGCTGGTAGCGACGTCACGGGCAGTATCACACAAGTCGGGATGGTGTTGGGCACGCCGGCGTACATGTCTCCCGAGCAGTGCGCGGGCGACGAACAGCCCGGCCCCGCCAGTGATCTGTACAGCCTCGGGGCGCTTGGCTACTTCCTCGTCACCGGCCAGTCGCCGTTCGAGGGGCGCGCACCGTTGCAAATGATGTTGGCGCACATGAACGACGCGCCGCCGTCGGCGCGCGCACTGCGGCCGGAGCTGCCGGCTGACTTCGACGCCATCCTGCAACAGTGTCTCGCCAAACGGCCCGAAGATCGCTTTGCCTCGGCGCGAGCATTGGAGCAGGCCCTACGCGGAGTATGACCATGCGTCACCTGGGGGCCATGGCGTCTGCGGCACTGGCCATGGCCTGCACGAACCCCGAGCCCGCGGCACTACCCTTCGTGCCACCCACGCTCACGCTGGTGCCAGCACCGGAGCTCCGCATCACGAGCCCGGTGGGAAGTGATTGCAACCGTCCGTCGTTCTGGGTGGGCGACACGTTCTACCAAATCGTGTCCAACCAGCACGCGTGGCGAAGCAACGGCGCCCGCGATGCCGCCAGCGCGCAGGACTTCACGCTGGCGCGCTTCGCCGATGACCATCCCACCTTTGCCTGGGACTCCACGCGCCAGTGGTATGTGCACGACATCAACACCAGCGAAGGGCCCACCAACACCCCCATGCGCTGGATCGAGTCGGTGTATCGCCGCCCGTCCACCGGCGCGTTATACGGGCTGTATCACACCGAGGAGGGGCCGTACGTACGCTGCGGCGCTCCGTTTGAACGGCCGTATCTGTCGGTGCCGCACATTGGCCTCGCCAAGTCCACCGACGACGGGCGCAGCTGGCAAAATCTCGGGCTCATCCTCAGCGATGGCAGCTTCCCCATTCACTGCGATCTGCCTATTCGCTTCTTTGCCGGCGGGGTCGGTGACCCCAGTATGGCCGTGGGCCCCGATAGCGTGTACGCGTACATCGCCTTTACCGACTACTCCGGCGCCAATCCCGCCACGCAAGGCATTCAGCTCGCGCGCATTGCCCTGAAAGACCTCGATGCGCCGCTGCACCCCGATGGGCGCAGCAAGGCACTGCGCTGGCACAATGGCGAATGGCGTGGCCCTGGATTGCAGGGCACCAGTTCGCCGCGCGTGGGGCAGTCGTGGACACCAACCCCCATTGGGCAGGCAACGCCCATTCTGCCCCCGGCACGCTCATGGCAACAGGCCGATGGCGGCGGCTTCTGGGGGCCGTCGCTCTCGTGGAATACGAAGATCAACGCCTTTGTCTTGCTCCTCAACAACGTGTCAGGCGCTCGTGTGTTCGACGCAGAAGGCAACTACATCACGTACCTTCCGACGATCGACACACCCGCGCCCGTCCCGCGCGTACCGCTCCGCCTGCAGGATTTGCCCAACGCACCGGCATCGAGTTGGTATGTACAGGCCCTGGGTGATGCGGGCATGAAAGGGACCAGCGCGCTCACGGGACAGGACGCACGACTGTTTTTGGGAGACCGGTCGAACGTTTTGCTGCGCTTCTCGCGGTAAGCAACGCGGACCACATGCGCCGGCGTTGTACATCGCGACTGCTCGCTACGGCACCCGCGCCACACGCTCCGCAACCTGCGACACGCTGAAGTATCCAAGCGCACGGGCATCCGGGCGCGTCCGGTTGGCCACGTTGCCCCGCACACTCGCCGACGGAACACCGAACGGCGATGCATCACCATCGGTCTGCTGGCCGAGCGCCTGGTAGTAACGCCACATCGCCTCGGAAATCGAGTACTGCCGAATGCGCACCTCCTGCCCCGATCGCACCGCAATGCCCTCGAACGGCTGAAACGCACGCACGCGTCGCCCGTTGTACAGTTCGTCGCTGGTCACAACCCTGACACGGACCAAGGTGTCCGGCGCGACCGTACGCACCCCGTCGATGAACTGGTCCCACAGATAGTAGTTGGCGGTGCCGGCAGGGTCGCGAAGATCGATGGTGGCGCGCACGCCATCGGTGGCCGCGTTCTGGTTGGGACGCGCACGAAAGTACAACGTATCAATCGGCGCGACCTCGACCAACCGCTCCGTCGCTTCGTACACATCACCTTTCCATCGAATCTGGAGGGTGTAGCTGCGCCCTACCGTCAGCGGAAGACTGTCGGTGCGATACACACCCGGCGATGTCTCCGCTAACCGCACGCGTGTATTCTGGTCGTCCACGACTTCCACCACCGCGTCACGCGCTGGCGGCGTGGTGGTATTGGAGAAGTAAGGCGCACTGGTCGAGAGCCGAATCTCCTGTCGGGTCACCGTGAGCCCACGCACCGCCTCCAAGCGGGCTTCTACCACGAGCCGCTCCGGACCTTCGGCCACATCGATGCCGACCACCCGTTCGCACGCAGCGAGCACCGCCAGCGCCAGCAGGCTGACATACCTCGCATACCGCATGGAGCGCTCAGAAGCGAAAGACATAGTTCACGCTGGGGACAACCCCGAAAATGGAAACCTGCACGGCCTCGGCCACCAGAGGATTCGCTCGCTGCTGCCGGACACGAAGCGACTGCGCATTGAAGCGGTTGTACGCGTTGAGCACTCCCAACTGCAGCTCGCCGCGCTTGATGGTGCGAGTAGCGCTCAGATCGAGTCGGTGATACATCGGCAGCCGTTCGCTGTTGCGCGGGGCGAACTCCGCGACGAGAAATCCATCGATGACGTAGCGGGATTGCGGCAGCGTCGTCGGCAATCCGCTGGCCAGAATGAACGTCGATCCGAACGACCAGCGTGTGGACTTCCGGTACACGCCCACCAGCGACAGACTGTGCGTCTTGTCGAACGGCGACACATACCACGCGCCGTTATTGACGCCGCCACCGGACACCGCACCGGCGCGGGCCGGTACCGGAAAGCGCTGCTCCGAACGGCCAAGAGTGTATGAGGCCCAACCCGTCAACCGCCCGGTGTTTCGCCTGGCGTACAGCTCAAGGCCGTATGCGCGTCCTTCCCCCTGTACGAGAATGGTCTCGAGGCGTGGATTGAGCACGACGTCGGCGCCATCGATGTAGTCCACGACGTTGCGCGCCGCCTTGTAGTAGGACTCGACGGTGTACTCTACCGAGCCGCGACGGGCGCTCAGCCCCAGCGCATACTGATCGGCCTGCTGCGGCCTGATCCACTCACCGGCTGGCTCCCATACATCAAGCGGCGTGGGCGAGTTCGTGTTGGAGACCAACTGCAGAAACTGCTGGGTTCGCGCATAGCTGGCCTTGATGCTGGTGTTCTCGCCCGTCGAAAAGCGTACCGAGGCACGGGGCTCGAGTCCCGAGAAGTTGGCGATGGACTGCGACCCGGTCGTCCGCGAACTGTCCAGCAATCGTCCAGGCTCGTACCGACCCAGCGCCGCGTTGAACACCACCGGCGCGTCGTTCGCATATCGGTAACGCGTCGCCGGGCCATGTCGGTCGAAGGCACCATATCGCAGTCCGTAGCGCACCGCGATACGTGAGTTCAGTTCGATTTCGTGACCCAGATACGCGGCGCTCGAAGTGCCATACCGCGTCTGGATGGTGCGAGGTCGGAGCTGCAGCGTATCGCCGCGCGGCCGGAGCGCTCCCGGGCTGAATTCGTGCCCGATGATTTCACCGCCGAACTCCAAGGTCTGTCGTCCAGTCAGACGGAATGTCTCGTCGACCTTGAGACTGTTGCCGATGATGCTTGCTGTCCATCGCGCCGAATCACGAGGCTCGAGGCGAAAGTCCAGCCGGTAGTCGTAGTCACTCGCCGACGCCGTGACCTTCGAAAACAGTCGGCCGAAGGCCTGGTTCCAGCGGAGCGTCGCCGAGCGGTTTCCCCAACCCACCCCAAGGTTCTGCGACGGCTGACCGAAGGCGTCGCGACCGGCGTATCCCGACAGCATCACGCTCCCGGTCTGCCCCACACGCACATTGATCTTGGCGTTCAGATCGTAGAAGTACGCCTGTTGACTGCGCAGCGCGGTATCGCTCGCGAGTCCGAGAAACGCGTCGGCATATGAGCGTCGCGCGGCCACCATGAAACTGCCGCGGCCCTTGGGTAGTGGGCCTTCCACCAGCCCTCGGCTGGCCAGCAGGCCAATGGATGCCACCGCCGAAAAGCTGCGGGCATTTCCCTCGCGTTGCCGAACATCCACCACGCTCGACAAGCGTCCGCCAAACCGGGCAGGAATGGCCCCTTTGTACAGCACGACATCATCGACGGCGTCGGCATTGAACGTGGACAGAAACCCGAGCACATGCGACGGATTGTAGATGGTGCTCTCATCGAGCAGAATGAGATTCTGATCGACGCCACCCCCGCGCACGCTGAACGCCGTGGACGCATCGTTGGCGGTCGCGACACCCGGCAGCAGCGTAAGTGTTCGAATCGGATCGACTTCGCCAAGCACCGGAGGAATCTGCCGAACGGTCGCGAGATCCAATCGCGTGACACTCATATCGGGAAGCGACGGATCGAGATCGCCGCGCTCCTGTTTGGACGCCTGCACGCGCATGGCCGTCAACACCACTTCGCGGCGACGCAACACGATGTCGCGGGTGGTCGATTCCGTGAGCGTAATGGTGGTGTCGAGCGGCGCCGCCCCCAGCGCGCGAAACTGCAGACGATGCGTGCCGGGCGCGAGGAGCAGAATGTAAAAGCCTTCTTCGTTGCTTTCGCGGCGCGTCACGTCGTCGTCCACCAGGATCGTCGCGCGACGAATGACTTCGTTGCTCTCGGCGGTCCGTATGTAGCCCGACAAACGCAGGCGCGTGGTCGATGGCGTGGTGGCGCCAGATGGCGCCGGTTCACTCCGCATGACCACCACCTGCCCGTTTGGACCCACCAAAGCGCGCAGCGAAGAACCGGCGAGTGCGCGGACGAGCGCATCGCGCGCCGATACCGATTGCAGCTGGATATTGACGGGCGTGCTGAGCCCCGGCAGTAACGGATCGGCGGCGAACGAAAGCCGGGACTGAATGGCGATCTCTTCGAGCACGCGTGACAATGGCACCTTCGACAGCGTCAGCGAGACCTTCGCCGCGAGAGCACCGGTGGGCGCGGCCACACTCTCGATGGGCACGAAGCCCGCCGGGATCGTCGGCGCGATCGAAGGCGTGGCCCCTTTGCGTGCGGGAGGTTGCGCCGTCAACAGCCGCCCGGCGACCACCAGCACGAGGGAAAGGCAGAGTCGCCAGGTCATGGAGTGGGAATCAGGGTGATGGTCGTGCCGCGACGCTCACTGCCTAGGCCGAGTGCGAGCTGCAGCGATTCGAGCAGCTGCGGAAAGGGCTGCGTGACGAAGCGTGCGGTAAGGCGGCGATCCAGCAGGGTGGAATCGGCGGTGAGGGTCACACCGTACCAGCGACTAAGTACCGGCAGCACCTCGCGCAGCGGCGCATCGGCGAAATGCAGTTCGCCGCGCAGCCACGACAGCTCCGCGTCGGTGCCGTTCGTGACACGGACCGTTCCGTCGGCAAGGAGTCGCCCGCGTTGGCCTGCGCGTAGTTGGGTGCGCAGCGCGACCGGGCGTGCGACTCCAGACGCGCTGTCGCTGAGCGCTACGATCCCTTCATGGACGGCCACCTCGACGTTGGCGAGCTCTGGCCACCCCTTTACGAGGAAACGCGTGCCGACATCCTCCGCGACCGCGTCCCGCACCCGAACGCGGAATGGACGATCGGTGTCGTGCACGACATCGAAGAACGCTTCGCCAACCAGCGCCACATCACGTTCGGCGCCGGTAAAGCGACGCGGCCAGGTGGCCTGGCTGCCCGCCGCAAGAATCATCGTACTGCCATCGGGGAGTGTGACCGTCACGCGCTGTCCTTGGGTCGCGGTGACGCTCACCGGCAAACGCGCGATCCATTCGTTGCCCGCGAGCGCGGCGCCGACGAATACCGCCGCCGCTGCCAGGCGTCGCACCCAACGTTGCCGTGGGACATCGGTCGCCACGCCAGAGGGCGTTGCATGGCGAACGATGGTGCCGACAATCGCGGAGTCGTGCACGGGGCGTGCGGGAGGTGCGACACCATCGGAGATCCGAGCGCGCAGCCGCAGCCACGCCGCATCGGTAGCCGCTTCTCGTGTGTCGACGGCGTTCGCGTACTCAGCCTGCAGGAACTCCCAGAGGGCGGCGTGCGATGTCGCGCTCGAGATCCACGCGTGGACCCGGGCCTCGTCCTGCTGCGAGCCGGTGTTCGCGAGCATACGATCCATGGCGTCCACCAGCGATCGCTCAAGCTCGAGGTCCTGCACAATTCTGTCTGAACCGGTCGACCGATGGTCAGTAGACATGGGGGCGGCGGAAGAAGGTGATGCACACTGCTGTTGGCATCACACGCAACGCGGCCGAATCCCCCCTTCAGGGATCGAGCAGCGCGTTGCGCAGAAGACGCAGTCCGCGCGCGAGCTGCTTTTCCACGGCCTTGACGCCGGTACCCATGGCCGACGCCACCTCGGCGTAGCTCAACTCGTGGCGCCAGCGCAGCTCCATCGTTTCCCGACAGCGCTCCGGCAGCGACTCGAAGGCCGCGGTCAGCCGCTGCAGCGTGTCCGCCTGATCATAGAGACGGTCCGGAGGGACCGGTGGCTGATGCAGCAGCCGAACGTCATCGTGGCTTTCGTCCTCCTCCCACGCGCGTTCCGTCGCACTCCGACGACGTGCATTCAGGGCGCGGTTCCGCGCCGCCGTGTAGAGGTAGCCCCGAAGGCTGCCCCGTACATCCAGCGTGTCGCGGCGCTCCCACAGCTCGTGGAAGACGTCCTGCACGATCTCTTCGGCCCGCGCACTGTCGCGAAGGTAGCGGGCGACGAAGGCGCACAGCGGACGATGCATTTCCCGGAACAGCGATTCAAACACCGAAAGATCGCCAGACCGAAGTCCGACGATCATCGCTTGTTCAGAATCAGGAATGCGTTTCGGTAATTGCACGACGAATGCAAAGGGAGATGGATGTCCGTGAAGACAATACACACAGCAATCCGTTCTCCCCCCTACGGCGCGTCGAGGTGTTTGGCTACACCCGCAACATCCCCCGAAATCCGCGCACCGCGTAGTACGACTGCACCCCGTTGTGGTACACGAACACCCGGTCGTAGCGCCGGTCGCCGAACAACGCGCCACCCAGGGCGCGCACCGCGGTCGGTGTCGCCAGCCAGCTCGATGTCTTGAGGTCGAAGGCGCCGAGCTCCTGGAGCGCGCGATACTGCGCTTCGTCGAGCAGTTCCACGCCCAGTTCGGCCGCCGCATCGACGGCGTTCCCCGCTGGCTTGTTCTCCTTGCGCGCGTCGAGTGCCCCACGGTCGTAGCACAGACTCCGGCGTCCGCTGGGACTTTCGGGTGCGCAGTCGCAGAAAATCACGCGTCCGTCGGCGTCTTCGCCAATCACATCGGGCTCACCGCCGGTCGATTCCATGGCGGCAAGCGTGTTCAGCGCCGCCGTATTTCCCTCGAGGCGAGCCACCACTCGCTGCCACGTTAGTCCGACATGCCGAGCGGGGTGCTTCGCAAAGCGTGCGGCGAGCGTGTCGAGCAACGCATTGGCGGTAGTCATCATCAGGTCGTCGCAAAGAAGGATTGCGCGCTTACGTAGTCCGCGAAACGCGCACCGCGGTGCCGTAGCAGAGGACTTCCGTAACACCACTCATGATTTCGTTGGCGTCGTAGCGGATGCCGATGACCGCATTCGCGCCCGCCAGATGCGCCTGATGCAGCATGGTATCGAACGCCTGTTGGCGCGTGCGCTCCGCCAATTCGGTGAAGAGCGAAATGTTGCCGCCAAGAATCGTCTGAAAGCCGGCGCCGATGGTCCCGAGCACGGAGCGGGAGCGCACCACCACGCCGCGGACGACGCCGAGGTTGCGATCCACCCGGTAGCCCGGCAGATCGAAGCCGGTCGTCGTCATTTCGTGGGGAAGCTCGATGGCTTGCGCCGGAACGATGGGGCTCATGGCAGCGAATTGAAGGCGGAGGTGATGTGCGGCCTCGAAGTATATGGCGCTGACGGTGAGCCGATCCGCTTTCCCCCTTGCGGCATGGAGGGTTGGCCGTATTATACAACCATATGGTTGCACGTCTGTCGCTCACCGATCCCGAGCTGGACCAGCTCTTCCGCGCCCTCGCCGACGGCACACGCCGCGACATCATCGCCCGGCTGCTTGCCGGCGAGCCGTCGTCGGTATCGACGCTGGCGGCGCGCTACGACATGTCGTTTGCCGCGGTGCAAAAACATGTCGCCGTACTCGAAGAGGCGGGGCTGGTGAGCAAGGAAGCCCGCGGACGTGAACGACTGGTGCGCGGCAACCCGGAACGCATTGCCCAGGCCCGCACCCTGCTGCTGCAGCTCGAACAGCTGTGGATTTCCCGCCTGACGCAGCTCGACGAGCTCTTTGCCGAATCCCCTACCCCGTCCGCGGACTGACCCATGCCCATCACCGAAGTCGTTTCCGATGCCCAGGCGCTCACTCTCTCGATCATCGCCGACTATCCCGTGCCGGTGGAGCGTCTGTGGGATGCCTACGCCGATCCGCGCAAACTCGAGCGCTTCTGGGGGCCGCGTGAGTGGCCGGCCACCTTCACGCGGCACGACATGGCGGTGGGTGGCTACTCGCACTACCACATGACGGGACCCGACGGCACGGTATCGCGCGGCTGGTGGCGCTATCTCGCCGTCACGCCGCACCAGCAAATCGATCTCGAAGACGGGTTCGCCGACGAACACGGCACCCCCAATGCCGACCTGCCGTCCATGCGCATGTCCTTCTTCTTCGAGTCGACCGCCACGGGCTCGCGCTTCCGCAGCGTCACGCACTTCCCCAGCATCGAGGCCATGGAACAGCTGGTGGCCATGGGCATGATGGAAGGGATGCGTTCCGCCATGAGTCAGATCGACGAGGTCGTCGCCGATCTCACCACCTTCGCTGCCGAGCGCGGCACCGACGCGCAGTTGCTCAACGATACCACGGTGCGCATCAGCCGCGTGGTGCGCGGGACCCCCACGCAGGTCTGGCGCGCGCATCACGAGCCCGCACTCATGAAGCGCTGGCTCACTGGCCCCGATGGATGGACGATGCCCGTGTGTGAAGTGGCGATGGCCGTCGGCGAGCGATATCGCTACGAGTGGGCCAGCGCCGACGGAACGCAGCAGTTCGGCTTCGAAGGCGAACTGCTGGAGAGCCATGCGCCGCACCGTGCCGTCACCACCGAACAGATGATCGGGACCGACGGACCCGCCACGCGCAATGAACTCACGCTCGTGCCGGTCCAGGGCGGCACACTACTCAGCATCGTCATCACATATCCCAGCAAGGAACTCCGCGACATGATCCTTGGCACCGGCATGACGACGGGCATGGAAGCGAGCTACGCGCGCCTCGAGAGCGAACTCGCGGCGGCGTAGACTCAGCGCACCCCGAACAGCCAGCTCACCTTCATCACCAGGAAATTGTCGCCGGCGGTTCGCGTCGCATCCAGCAGATCGCCCGCACCGATCAGGCGCCCCACCGGGTCCTGACCGGTGCGGCTCTGCTGCCAGATGAGAAATGCCGTGCTCCCCGGCAACCACTCCCAGCGCAACACCAAATTGGAGCGGAAGGACAATCGGTTGAAGTCCAGCGCCGGCAGCACCAGCGTCGACGCACCGTCGCGCACCGTACGCGTGCCATCGGCGTTCACCTGCATCGTCGTCCCCGTTCCGGCAGCACCATACACACGCTGCTCCGCACTGCGCGCGGCCGACAATTCACCGTGATCGTAAAAGCGTCCGCTCGCCGCAAACGGCTCGGCGTACCCTTCCACCGTGAAGTTCGGCGTGAACGCATAGTTCAACCGGAAGCGAGTCGACAACGTGCTGCGCTCGATGAACGAAAAGATGTAGCGCTGCCCGTACGTCGCGCTGCTACCTCCGGCACGCGTGCTGATGTACTGCCGCGGGTCCACGACCCGTGACCACGTAGGGTCCATCGACGCCTGCCAGCGCGATGCCGGACGGACCGTGAGCGTCGTCGACGTCGTCACGCTCCACCCACCGAACGCATCGTCAAAGTAGCTCGCACGCGCCGACCACGTCGTGGGCACGTTGCCACGACTGCTGATCGACGTGCTGACCTGATAGCCGTTCGGCGTGGCCATGAGCGGCCCCCCGCGCGTGAGATCATCGCTCTGCGACCCCACATGACGCGTGATGCCGGCTGTCACACGCATGAAGTTGTGCAGCGTGGCGCTGGCGTTCTCCGAGAAGCGCCAGTACTGCCGAATGCCACCGTAGTTCCACCCCGCCTGCGTCGAGGTCCCGAACTGAAAGATCCGCACGAACCGATTGGGCTTCGTATCGCGCAGCTGAATGTCGGCGTTGAAATCGATATCGTCGCCGCTGCGCATTTGTCCGGCGTCGTTGATCTCGAACTCGGGCGAACGCGCGGAAATCTGTATTCCGCCCAACGTGAAGCGCCCGGCGTTCTTGTCCAGTCGCACCGAGGCGCTGCTCCCCATCAGCGATCGCCGCGTACTGTCGAAGCGCACGTGCGGCTGATCGGGGCGCTGAAAGAAGTGCGCACTGTTGCGCTGCAAACGGGTCATCGATGCCGTGCTCCCGCGCACATAGCTGCCACCAACCCACCCGGTGATCTCGTACATCCCCTGCTTGTAGCGCAACTTCCAATCGACACCACCAGCCACCGCATCGGTCGGCAACAGATTCGCGAGTCCGCTGCCCGCGTCGAGCGTGCGTTGCACCGACGTCAACTCCAACCCGACATTCGACTGCTGCTTCCCGAACTCCTGCTGCAGTCGCATCACGCCGAACGCACTTGGCGGTTCGACCGCGGTGCGCGTCGTGATACCGTCATCCGTCTCGAACGTGCGCGCAAACTCTCGCGGCGTAAACGCGGCAAGCGCGCCCACCGATAGCCCCGACTTGAGCCGCCCGGTCACCTTGGCGGCCGTCGTAATCGTCGTGTTCGTCGGCGCGTCCACGTAGTCACCCTGCACCGACCCATGCGGCAGCGCGCCAATACGACGACTGTAGAACCACGTGGGACGACCGATGAAACTCTGTCCGCGACCGGTGAGCAGCTCGTTGCCCTCAATGAAGAATGTGCGTCGCTCTTCGAACACCTGTTCGAACGCCGTGAGGTTCACGATCGCCGGATCGGATTCCACCTGCCCGAAGTCGGGGTTGATCGTGGCGTCGAGCGTGAGATTGGGACCAAGCCCCACTTTGAGATCGCCGCCGACGCGTCCGCCATAGCGATTGAGAAACGGATTGGCACGCGTGTCCGACGTCCGATACGCTGCTTCGCTCGCCACATACGGCAGCAGCTCCACGCGTCGCGCCGGCGCGAGACCGCGTATGCCTTCGAGCCGGCCAAAGCGTGACGAGAAACCGGCGGCGTCGAGAGGAATGAGTGCCCACTGAATGCGCTCCGCTCTGTCCGCGACATACCGCGAGAGCTGCATCCCCCACGTGTGTTCGTCCGCGGCATTGAAACGCAGCTGCGAGAAGGGAATGCGCATCTCGGCCGTCCATCCCGCGGAGTCCACCCGCGTGCGCGCGTTCCATACCGGGTCGAACTGCGGCTCGCGTCCGCTGTCTTCGCTGTCCTGCGAGTGATACGCATCGCCACGCACCCCACCGGAGGACACGGTGAAACTGTATGCGGTGCGCCGGTCGAGGTACGTATCGAGCGATACCGTAAACGTTTCCGCATCACTGTCGCCATCCCGTCTGGTGACGGAGGTGCGAATCGCCTGTGGATCGGGGCGCATGAGCCGCGCATACACATACAGCGCGCGATCGTCGTACAGCACGCGCACCTCCGTTCGTACCGAGGGCTGCGCGCCTTCGTTGGGGATGCGCTGCACGAAATCGTCGAGCGGCATGGCGGCAGCCCACGCTACATCATCGAGCACCCCGTCGACATGCGGTGCGTCACCGGTAATCCGCGACGCCCGCGCCACCTTCGGCGACGGGGCGCCGGCTCTGGACGACCGCGCGGCAGGCGCACGGGGCTGTGCGCGCAACACACCGGCACACGCGATCAGCGCATACAAGGCGAGCGTCGCCGGACGGCCGGCAATGGCTGAGTAACGAGGCACGGTTGAGCGGGAGAGGGCAAACAAACACGCAGCGGAAACGAATTCCTCTAGTTTGTTATATGCTCAAGACCGTAGCTCGTTGGATTCTCGCGCTGGCCCTCGTCTACGCCGGTGTCAGCCACCTGAGTTTCGCCCGCGTGGAGTTTCAGGCGCAGGTCCCCGTGTGGCTGCCCCTGGACGCCGACTTCGTCGTCCTCGCCTCAGGGGTCGTCGAGATCGCGCTCGGCGCGGCCCTGCTGGTCTTGCCACGGCACCGCCACCTGGCCGGATGGGTGGTCGCCGCATTTTTTGTGGCGGTCTTTCCCGGCAACATCAATCAGTACGTCAACCACGTCGACGCGTTCGGCCTCACCTCCGACCGCGCGCGCCTGATCCGCCTGTTCTTTCAACCCCTGCTGGTGGCGTGGGCGCTCTGGTGCACCGACGCCTGGGCGGCCTGGCGGCGGCGCCAGGAGCGCACCGCCTAGGACGCGGCCTGCTCCGCCGGTACCGCCTCGGCAGCCGTCACGCCGGCCGTCGCCGCGACTTCCACCACAGGCAACGTCACCCCCGCCTTGGCCGCCCGCTTCTCCAGCGTGTCGCGGTCGGCCAGACTGCGAATGAGTGCATCGGCCTCACGATTCTGCAGGTATTTCCCCTTTTCCCAGCCGTCCACGATCCCCTTTGGGGTCCCATAGATGAGCTCGGCGAACTGCGGCAGGGTCAACCCCAGCGACTCCCGTAACTGACGGATCGCCTTGGGAATCAAGAGGTTATGCTCGTTTCGGATAATCTCCGTCGCCGCCTTTTCGGCCGCGTCCCGCTGTTCGATGGTGCGATTTTCGTGTCCGCACTTCTCGCACCGGTAAAACTCCCGCGTCACCTCGGCCGCCATACCGCTCAGGCGCATCGTCACGGTCTCGGTTTGGAGCGCATAGCGCCCCCCGCATCCGCGGTGCAGCGAACCATCCAGCGTCGAAAGACTCATCTCGGAGAGCTGTGGGCCGATACTAGGAAGAGTGGGTGTACGGTCCCTGCTGGCACCGTGCCCCGGCTGACGTCTTGATCGTCTCAAGCTCGTCAGGACCGACGTGTCCGCGCCACCCCTTGCATCACGCCGCACCTCGCTTTCTCCATGTCAGATTTCGCGCTCGTTCGTCAGCCCGTCTTTGGCGGCACCGGCTCACTCCTCGGCTATGAAATCCGTTTTCAGGATGCCGACGGGCCGGGCTCCTTTGCACAGAGCTTCCTGAACGGCACCTTCGACCTGATCCGCAACCGCATGCCGGCCTTCGTCGCCTGCACGCGCGATCAGCTCGTGGCCGATGCGTTTCTCGTGGCGGAGGCGGGGTCGGTCATCATCATGCTGCCGCCATCGCTCACCCCGGATGACGAGGTGAACGACGCGATCGCGCGCTTGATCGGCGCCGGCGGCGTACTGGCGCTCGACGCCGTGGGCACCGAACCGGCGGCGGCAGAAGCCTTCCTGCCGCACGTGTCATGGGTGCGCGTCGATTCGCGCAGCGGGGAACCGGCCACCATCAATGCCATCTGTGACCGCGTGACGCGCGGACTGGGCAAGGCCGGTCCGCGGCTCGTCGCCTCGCACGTCGAAGATCTCAATCAGTACGAAGCCACGCTCGAACGCGGCTTCGACGGCTTTCAGGGCACGTTCTTCAGTCGTCCCGAGCCGCTCCCGGCGGCTGATATGCCGCAAAGCACCGTCGCCGCGATGCGCCTCATGGGCCTCGCGCGCGACCAGAAGATCAGCGATCGCCAGCTCGAAGATGTGATCGCCACCGACCCCGTGCTCACTTTCCAGCTGCTGCGCCTTGTGAACAGCGCGGCACTCGGCGGACGGGGCGTGGCAAGCATCGGCCAGGCGCTCCGTCTCATTGGCCGCAACGCCTTCCTGCGTTGGCTGGCCGTCGCGGTGGCGG
This sequence comes from bacterium, assembly GCA_027484025.1. GTDB lineage: Bacteria > Gemmatimonadota > Gemmatimonadetes > Gemmatimonadales > Gemmatimonadaceae > Gemmatimonas. The sequence continues at coordinate 8,952 of JAIXTI010000062.1, read as the reverse complement.
CCGCGCGCAAGAGCAAGAACGGCGTCGACCAGGAACTCGTGCGTCAGGCCGTCGAACGCGGCCGGTTGTGCGAACAGCTCTCCGGCGGCGGTCGCGACGCGGGCACGCTCTTCCTGGTGGGGCTCTTCTCGCTCCTCGACGCCGTATTCCGTATGCCGCTCCCGGAAATTCTGGAGCGCGTCGTGCTCAGCGCCGAAGCCAACGAAGCGCTCATCGATCGCACCGGCCCATACGCCGACGCGATCAACTTCGCCGAGTCGTACGAGCTCGGGCTGTTCGAAAACGCCACCGAGATCGCGAAGGAGATGGGTGTCGACCCCGCCAAACTTGGCGAGTTCTACACCAATGCGATCACGTGGACGGCCGATGCACTCGGGGCCGCGCTGGAGAGTCAGGAAGCGGCGCCTGCGCGCAAGGCCAGCTGACCGAAAGTTCGGGCAGCTCTCGACCGACGATCGCGGGCTGGTTCAAACCTTCGGCGCACGGCGACTGTCCAAACCGGCATGACCATCCGACGTCGTGTCTTGTCGTGGCTGTTGCTCTGCGGGTTGACAGGGACCGCCTGTCAGGGGAGTTCGTCGCTCACTGCCCCCTCCGATCCGGAGGCGACGGTCTTCGAATCGAGCGACGTCGATCAGTTCTGGCGGGCGTGGGAGAACGGTGGACGCGGGGGGAGCGCCGACGCATTTCAGCGACGCTATCTCGACTCGGCCTCTACCGGACTCCGGGAATTCATTCCGCTCCGTTCCATTACGGCGGCGTCACTCGTGTCGGCCACACGGAATGCGCCCCGCTATTTCGACGCCTTGCAGACGTGGTGGAAGGCAGAGTCACGGAGCGGCGTAGTACTGTCGACCATCCGGGCCAACAACCGGCGACTCACGGCGCTGTATCCGCAGGCCACATTCCCTCCCATCACGCTGCTCGTGGGCCGGTTCAGCACGGGAGGCACGGTGAACAACGGACGCATGTTCATCGGCTTCGAATTCTTCGGCACCGACGCCCGCGCGCCGCTCGACGAGCTCAATCGCTTTGGGCGGGACAACCAGAAATCGTTTGCGCGCGATCTGCCCGTCTTGGTCGCTCACGAGCATTCGCATTATCTGTCATCGAGAGCGGGCTCGCGCGCCGGTCGCAGCGGCGCGCCCATGCTGCACACGGCGCTCAACGAAGGTGTCGCGGAGCTCGTCGCCGAGTTGGTTGCTGGCGCACCCACCTTTCGAGGGTTTTACGTCACGTGGCAGCAGCGGGAGCGTGAGTTCTGGGAAGCGTTCGATCGGGAGCGCACGAGCACCGACATCAGCCGCTGGCTGTACAATCAGGGTAATGCGACCGAGGCGTGGCCCGGCGATCTGGGATACTTCATGGGGTACCGCATCGCGCAAGCGTATTACCTGCGCGCTACCGACAAGACCGCGGCCCTGCGCGAGCTGATTGCCCTGCGCGATCCTGATGCGCTGTACGCCGCGAGCGGCTACCGCGGCAGCGGGCCGCCTATCGTCCCCTGACGTCGGGACTCACCGCCGCCGCATCTCCTTCACCGCCCGGTTCACCACCGTCGCGCCGGTGACGATTCCCACACGCGTCACCATGAACAGCTGCCCTTTGCTCGCGCTTTTGCGTTCGGGGCGCCACGTGAGACTCAGCGCGCTCGCTGCCACGATGGCTCCGAGCAACGGCGCATTGGGGCGCGTGGCCCCGGCGCTGTTCTTGGCGGTGAACGTACTACGCAGCGCACAGCGCGTCGCCGCCCCGGCGCGTGTCCGCCACGGCCGCGCCCCGTGCGCCGCGTCGCACGGCCCGTAGGCACTCTCCCACCCCGTGGCGCGCTCGAGCCCTACGCGCAACAGCTCCTCCGACAGCGCAAATCCCACTTGATCGCTGAGCCGGTTGCCGTACCCCTGCCAGGTGCGGTCCCAGCCTTCGGGAACACCGAGTGCCTGTGTCCAGGTGGCCGAACTCACCACACCGAACGCCATGGCGCGATAACGCAACGCGGCGGGCTCCCCGTGGGCGGCATTTGACGTCGTATCCTGCGCCATGGCGACAACCGGCGTTGCCACGAGCAGCGCGCCAAGGAGCGCGCCACGAAGAGCACCCTTCACCGCGCCGTCGCCGGCGGCAAGGTCTGCGCCTGTTCCGTATATGGCTGCGGCGCCCCCGCCGTCAGCGCCAACCGTACGCGCTCCGCCTGCCCCGCCGTGACCTCGAAGAGCACCGCAATCATGTTGGCCGTGCGGATCGCCTCGAATGGCGCCGTCGGCCATTTCCCGATCGAATCGCGCGGGGGCGTGAGCCGCAGCTCGTCGAGCGACGCCGTCGCCGCGGCCCCGGCCGCCGAGTCGGCAAAGAAGAACGCCACCAGCTTCGCCGTCTTGCCGATCTTGTAGCGCGTGCCCGGTTCCGCGAAATACGGCACCGTAATGGTATCAAGCACCTTGATGCCCATCCCCGCCTTGTTGATGCGGTCTTCCAAATGACACGCGCGCCACAACCCGTCGCGGGGGCACAGCGAATCGCTCGGCGTGGGCGGCCGCATGACCGACCCGTTGGCTGCCACCGCGGTCTTGGCCGGCGGCGGCGCCTTCTCGCCGCCACACCCCGAGAGAGTCACGCCCGCCGCGAGCAGCAACGCCACCCCAATTCGATCGAAAGAGTCCATCCACCAACCTAAAGACCGCACCAATCCGCGCACTTCCGTAAACATCCGCAAAATCGGCGTATCACCGGTTCGGCTTTTATACGGTACACTGGCCAATAAATCCCACCGCCAGCGCATTTCTACCAATCCCGCACCAACTCGCTGCCAGCCACCCGCGAAACAGTTGGAAAGCGCTCCGGATGCGACCATATTTCTGCGTCTCCTGCACAAAATCTGCGACACCGTGCACAACTCACGGAGGTCGCCTGACTTCTTTCCGCCCCGTCCATGGCCAACAACAACAACTCGCGCGCGATCGCCATGCGCGAGATCTCGCACCGTGCGCCGCGCCACACCTCGCGTCCCGAGGAAAACGGCGTCCAGCTCCCCACGAGCGCCTGGTTCGGCATGAACACCTTCGGCATTCGCCAGATGCGCGCGAAGTTGCCCAAGGACGTCTACAAGAAGCTCGCGGCCTCCATCCGCCTCGGCAAAAAGCTCGACTCCGACATCGCGCCCGTCGTTGCGCAGGTCATCAAGGAGTGGGCGATGTCGCGCGGCGTCACCCACTTCACGCACTGGTTCCAGCCGCAGACGGGGCTCACCGCCGAAAAGCATGACGCCTTCCTGAACTTCGACGAGCACGGCCACGCCATCGAGACGTTCACCGGCGAGCAGCTCATTCAGTCGGAACCCGACGCGTCGTCGTTCCCGTCGGGCGGTCTTCGCGCCACCTGGGAAGCGCGCGGCTACACCGCGTGGAACCCCGCATCGCCCGTCTTCATCAGCGAAACCGGCGGCGTGAAGTACCTCTGCATTCCGTCGGTCTTCATCGGCTACAACGGCGAAGCGCTCGACGAAATGACGCCGCTCCTCCGGAGCTGTGATACGCTTTCCGCCCGCGCCACCGAAATGCTCGGCCTCATTGGCGACACCGGTGTGCTGCGCGTCATCACGACGCTCGGCGTGGAGCAGGAATTCTTCATGATCGACCGCGGCCACTTCGCGCTGCGCCCCGACCTCGTCATGGCCGGCCGCACGCTCGTGGGGTCACCGCCGCCGCGTGGCCAGCAGCTCGAAGACCACTATTTCGGTGGCATCCCCGAGCGCGTCCAGGCGTGCATCAGCGAAGTCGAGCACGAGCTCTACAAGCTCGGCGTGCCCATCACCACGCGCCACAACGAAGTCGCGCCGTCGCAGTTCGAAATGGCGCCGTACTTCGAAGACTCCGAAGTCGCGGTGGACCACAACCACCTCGTCATGGCCATCATGCGCAAGGTCGCGCTGCGCCATGGCCTGCAGGCGCTCGTGCACGAGAAGCCGTTCGCCGGCATCAACGGCTCGGGCAAGCACTGCAACTGGTCCATGGCCATTGTCTCCGACAACGCGCTCGACGGCACCAACCTGCTCAAGCCCGGCAAGACGCCGCACCAGAACATCCGCTTCCTGCTGTTCCTGGCTGCGGTGCTCAAGGGTGTGCACAAGCACGCCGGTCTGCTGCGCGCCGGTATCGCCGTCACGGGTAACGAACACCGCCTCGGCGCCAACGAAGCGCCGCCGGCCATCATCTCGGCGTTCCTCGGTTCCGGCCTCACACAGGTCGTCGAAGACATCGCCGCGGGCAAGACGTCGGCCAACAACGCCGAGCAGGCGATGCTCAAGCTCGGTGTCGCCAAGCTTCCCGAAGTCGAGCAGGACAACACCGACCGCAACCGCACGTCGCCGTTCGCGTTCACGGGCGCGAAGTTCGAGTTCCGCGCGGTGGGCGCTTCGCAGAGCATCGCGTTCCCGGTCATGCTGCTGCAGGCCGCGGTCGCCGAAGCGGTCGGCGAAATGATCGAAGAGCTCAAGAAGGAAATCGCGGCCGGTGCCAGCACCGACAACGCCGCGCTCAAAGTGGCGCGCAAGGCGTTCAAGGAAACGGCCGCGGTGCGCTTCGAAGGCAACAACTACTCCGACGAGTGGGTGGTCGAAGCCAACAAGCGTGGTCTGCTCAACCTGCGTCGTACGCCGGAAGCGCTGGCCCAGCTGCGCACGGACACGGCGAAGGCGCTCTTCAAGGACACCGGCATTCTTTCGGACGTCGAACTCGAGAGCCGCTACCATGTGCGTCTCGAGCGCTACGTGAAGGACATCCTCATCGAGCTGCACACGCTGCAGCAGATCGTGGACACGCAGGTGCTCCCGGCGTCGTACGCGTATCTCGGTCAGCTGGCCGGTGCCGCCGGACAGGGTGCGGCGGCGGGCATCAACATGCAGCCCATCGTCGACGCGGCCAACGCCACCTCCAAGCTCGTCGCCACGCTGCAGAAGAAGCGCGCCGAGCTCGCCAAGGTCACGGCCAAGGCCGAGCATCTGCACGACGACCTCGCCGCGCAGGGTGTGTACCTCACCACGACGGCGTGCGACACGATGGCCGAAGTGCGTGAAGCCAGCGATGCGCTCGAACTCGCCATTGCCGACGAGATGTGGCCGCTGCCGCGGTACCGCGAGATGCTGTTCCCGGTCTGATCGCAGCCGCTGGACATACACAACGGGCCGCGTTGCCATTTGGCAGCGCGGCCCGTTGTCTGTCGAGCTGGGGGGAAATCAGGGCGAGTGCTGCGCGGAGCGCATCTCACGACGTTGACTTGCCGCAATGACGTTCCGGCTGCATGCTCTTGCAGTAGCTCGTGGAAATGTCGGTCCACACTCGGCGCGGAACGATGAATGGGCACTCCCGATTACGGCGCCAAACTCGCAGAGCTGCTCAGCCACTGGAGCGACATGGAAGTCCTTCCGCATCGCTACGGCGGTGTGGAGTTCCGTGTCGGCAAACGCGAAATCGGGCACGTGCATCTCAGCGGGGTCGCCGATCTGCTGGTGAGTGTGCGCCTTCGACGCGATCTTGTCGCCGCCGGCCGCGCGCAGGCGCATCACACGCTCCCGCACTCCGGGTGGATCAGCTTCCGGTTGCGCAGCGAGCACGACATTCCGGCCGCCGTCGAGCTCTTTCGACTCAACTACGATCGTCTGCGCGGTGCGCTGTCTCCCTCTGCGCGCGCCCCCATGCTGGGCCGCCCTGAACTCCTCGGTGATCGCGCGGCCGACGATCTGCCGGCGTAGGACTCAGCCCCTACTCGTCCCGTTTCCCCTCGACCAACACCGGCTCCTTCTGCTTCCCCGCCATCAGCTGCGTCACGAACCGCTGCCCTTCGCTGATGCGCTCCACCTCGATCGCCACCGTATCGATCGCCTGCTCCATGCGCTCCATGCGACGGGTGGCTTCGAGAATCTCCGGCGTGATGCGGGGCTGACGCGCACGCACCATCAGGGCACGCGCCACGGCGAGCGAGAGCGGCATGAGCACCGCCAGCGTGCCCACAATGGAAATGGCGGTCAGCTGTCCCGACGAAAACGGCCCGAAGCGGACCTGCGGCGCGGTCCGCTCCCCCAACGCCAAGTCACCCGGCGCGCTGGCCAGGGCCTGACCGTTCGCCGCGATGTCACGCTCCAGCTGCACGATGCGCTCGTCGAGCACATCGAGACGCTTTTGCAGCCCCGCTTTGCTTTCTTCGGACGCACGCCCGAGATCGCGCACCACATCTTTGCGGCGATCGCTGGCACTGGTCAGCTGCCGCGACAGTTCGGAACGCTTTTCCTTGAGGGCGTCGACCTCCGCCTGCGTCACCGGACGGGGGACCACGATGGGGACACCCGTTCCCACATCGATGGCCGACGGCTGCGATCTCGGGGCTTCAGGCCCCGCGGCGACGGGCGGCGCGGGTGGCGTGGGAGGCTGGGTCAGAGGCATACTCCAATTTACGCGGGCTGCGGCCCCCCGGTTACACTTTTGCCCCGATGCACGGTATGACCCTCGTTCAGACGACGCTCCCGGGCACCTCTTTACCATTCGCTTCGTCGGCTCTCGCCGGCGGGACGCTCGCCCCCCTCGAGGCCGCCGCGGCGCTGGCCCCGCAGGTCATCCAGTGGCGACGGCAGCTGCACCAGCGCCCCGAAGTCGCCTTCCACGAAGTCGAAACGTCGCAGTTCATCTTCGACACGCTGTCCGCCGTCCCGGGACTCACGCTGTCGCGCCCCACGCGCACGAGTGTGGTCGCCGAACTGCGCGGGGCACTCCCAGGCCACACCATCGCGGTGCGCGCCGATATCGACGGCCTGCCCATTCACGAAGAAGCCGACGTCGCGTTCCGCAGTACGCGCGACGGTGCCATGCACGCGTGCGGCCACGATGGGCACACCGCGATTGTGCTCGGACTCGCCGCGCTCCTCGCCGCCCGCGTCGATACGCTCCCCGGCACGGTGCGCTTTGTCTTTCAGCACGCGGAGGAGTTGTCCCCCGGCGGCGCCGAAGAACTGGTGCAACACGGCGTCATGGATGGCGTGGCACAGGTCATCGGGCTGCATCTCTGGGCACCCATGCCGGTTGGGCGCATTGGCATTCTGAGCGGTCCCGCCATGGCCGCTCCCGACAACTTTCAGTGCACGATCATCGGGAAGGGCGGACACGCCGCCATGCCGCATGAATGTGTCGATCCCATCGCCATCGGCGCGCAGATCGTGACGGCGCTGCAACAGGTGGTGTCGCGCACCGTCGACCCACTCGATCCGGTGGTCCTGTCGGTCACGCAATTCATCGCCGGCACCACGTTCAACGTCATCCCCAGCAGCGCCTATCTGTCGGGCACGGTGCGCACCTTCGACGCCGCCCTGCGCATCGCCGTGCCGGCGCAGATGGAACGGGTCATCAAGGGCATCGCGGAAGCGTTCGGTGCCAGCTACGAGTTCCACTACGAACAAGGCTATCGGCCGGTGGTGAACGATCCGGTGCTCTCAGCGCGGCTTACCGACGTCGTGCGACGCACCTTTGGCAACGACACACTCGTCGATATGCGTCCCACTATGGGCGGAGAAGACTTTTCGGCCTATCAGCAGCGCGCGCCGGGCGTGTTCGCCTTCGTCGGCGCCGGCAACGAAGCGGCGGGGATCACCTTTCCGCATCATCATCCGCGCTTCCAGGTCGACGAACGATCACTGGATATCGGGCTCCGCTATCTCACAGCGGCCACGCTCGACCTGCTCACGCCGAACGCCTGATTCGTGAGCGCGCCGCGACGAATGCATCGTTGGCTCGTGCTGGTCCCCATGGTGGCCATTCTCGGCGCGCCATGGTTCGCCAATCGCATCGAGCCGCGCATCTTCGGCATGCCGTTTCTGTTGGCGTGGATTTCGGGATGGGTCCTCTGTACATCGCTTGTCCTCTGGTTCGTCGATTCTCGTGAGACGAGCGCCAACGAGTGACGACAGCCGTTGAGTTCGGCGAGGCCACCATTGCCCTTGGCCTCATGGCGCTCACGCTGATCATCGCCTTCGTCCTCTCGGTACGCGGTCGCGGTGCGCAGAGCCTCGAGCAATGGAGCGTGGCCAGCCGCGGGTTCGGATCGGTACTCATCTTCATGCTACTCGCGGGCGAGATGTATACCACCTTCACCTTCCTCGGGGGCAGCGGGTGGGCCTATGCCCGCGGCGCGCCGGCCTACTACATCATCGGCTACGCATCAGTGGCGTACGCGGTGTCGTACTGGCTGCTCCCGGCCATCTGGCGACGTGGGCTCTCGTGGCAGGTCATCACGCAACCGGACTACTTTGCCCGCGCCTACGGCAGCCCATGGCTCGGGCGCGTCGTCGCCATTGTCGGCACCTGCGCGCTCATCCCCTATCTGGTCCTGCAGCTCAAGGGACTCGGCATTCTGGTGAGCGAGTCGTCGTACGGACTCATCAACGCCGACCTCGCCATTCTCCTCGGCACCGCTGCGCTCATTGTGTACGTCGTGCTCGCCGGCGTGCGCGGGTCCGCGTACACAGCGGCGTTCAAAGATGTCCTCGTCCTCTGCACCGTCGTCGGACTCGGCATCGCGCTGCCGTACACGCTGCACGGAGGCATCGGCCCCATGTTCGACACGCTCATTGCGAAGCAGCCGGAGTTCTTCGTGTTTCCCGAGCGCGGGTTCTCCGGTACCTGGTACACGAGCACCATCCTCATGACCGTGTTCGGCTTCTACATGTGGCCACACACGTTTGGTTCCGTCTTCGCCGCGCGCAGCGACGCGGCGTTCCGGCGCAACGCCATCCTCATGCCGTTGTACCAGATCATTCTGCTCTTCGTGTTTTTCATTGGCTTTGCCGCCATCACCGCAGTGCCGGGACTCAAGGGCCCCGATGCCGATCTCGCGCTGCTGCGCGTCACCCGGCTGAGCTACGGCCCATGGGTCATGGGATTCGTCGGCGCGGCGGGATTGCTCACGGCGCTG
>JAIXTI010000245.1 GCA_027484025.1 bacterium | reverse complement strand
GGCCGCGCTCATTACGCAGGTCGCCGGTGGTGAGGTGGTCGAAGTGCTCGATGTGGGGAAGGCCCCCGCTGAGCGCGCGCCGGTCACGCTGCGCCCATCCCGTCTCGCGAAGCTACTCGGGATGGCCGTGCCCGCGTCAGAGATTGTGCGCCGGCTGACGTCGCTCGGATGCACCGTGTCGCCGGTTGGGGATGACTTGGCGGTTCAGGCGCCTACGTGGCGTCATGACTTGCTGCTTGAAGTCGACCTGATTGAAGAAGTGGCGCGTCTGGTCGGGTTTGATGCACTGCCCGATGAGTTGCGCCCATTCCGGCCCGGCAACGCCCCGGATCACCCGTTGCACCTCGCGTCCCGGCGCGTGCGCGATGTACTCGTGGGGGCAGGGCTTGCCGAGGCGCGTCCTATGCCGTTCACGGCCACGGGCAACGAGCAGTCGCCGCGCGTGCGCAATCCGCTCGCAGAAGACGAACCGTTCTTGCGTGCCTCGGTGCTCGATACGTTGGCGCGCCGCGCCGAGTACAACTTGTCGCGTATGCAGGGCAACCTGCGCCTGTTCGAGATTGGCCATGTCTTCACGCCGCGCGCGGGTCGACTGCCGCTGGAAGAAATGCGCGTCGGCGCGTTGCTCATGGGCGCGCGTCGTCCGGCGCACTTTACTGAGCCGCAACCGCCGGCGTACGACGTGTGGGATGCCAAGGAGCTGGGCGAGTTGATTGCCCGCGCCGCATTCCCGGGGCATGTGGTCACGCTGGCGGGAGGGGAAGCGCCGGTGTTGTTCACGATTGCGGTGGATGGGCTCGGCGTCGTAGGGACGGTGGAGAACGTGGCGCTCGATAAGCCCGTGTGGGCGTCGGAGGCGGTCGGGGTCGAAATCACGCTCGGCGAAATTTCGTCGCACGATCTCGCGGCCCCTGGTCATCATGCGCACGCGCCAGCGGAACGCGAGTCAGGGGCCACGCGCGCGGTGCGTGTTGTCGCGCTGCCAACGACCCCCGCGGCAGAGATCGACATGGCGCTCCTCGTCCCCGACCATACTCCGGCGGCCTCCGTGGAGGCGCTGTTGCGCAGCGCGGGTGGTGAACTGCTGGAGCACGTGCAGCTGTTCGACGAATTCCGCGGCAGTGGTATTCCGGCCGGCATGCGCAGCCTGGCGTGGCGGTTGACGTGGCGGCATCCGGAGCGCACCCTGCGGGACAAGGAAATTGACGGGCGTCGTGCCCGTCTTCTCGAAGTGCTCGACAAGGAACTCGGTATCCGTCCTCGTGCGTCCTGAAATCGCGGCCTTCCGCGAGCTCGACACGCTCGTCCGCAATTTGAGCGACCAGCTGGCGGGGTTCCGCCGGCGGGCGCTCGCCGCGGAAGCGCGTTCACGCGAGTTGGAACAGATCCTGGCCGGCATGACGGGCAAGCTCGACGAAGTGCGTCAGCAAGCCGAAGACACGCAGCAATCCCGTGATGCCGCCCTCGTACAGGCCCGCACCTTGGAAACGCAGTTGGCGGTTGCGCGGGGTGAGGTCCAGCGTGTGCAGGCGGCCTTCGCCGAGGTCTCGGCGAAGGCAACGCCCGAGGCCATGGATCAGGAGTTGGCCAAGGAGAATGAGCGCCTGCGGGCCCGACTTCAGGACGCGCGGGAGAAGACCACCCAATTGACCGAACGAGTGCGCTTTCTTCGCCAGCAGGTCGGACAAGGGGCCGAGCGATGATGGATCAACGGACGGTGGTGAAGGTGCGGATCATGGGGGACGACTACACCCTCCGCACCGAGGCGTCTCCGGAGCATACCAAAGCGGTGGCGGAGCACGTCGACAAGACGATCCGGGCCATACTCAACGGCAGCGGTACGATGGAAACCCAAAAGGCCGCGATTTTGGCAGCGTTGCAGATCACCGACGATCTCTTCCGCGAGCGGGGCGCCATGGACGACCTGACGTCGGACATCAAGCAGCTGGCGGCAGATATCCGGCCGCTCCTGCCCCCGGCGAAGCGGGGCGAGGACCTCGGAGCGGCCTGAGCCCGTTGCGGGCCCTTCGGTCAATCCGTACGTTCTGAGGAGACGGTTTCGGTAGTGCTGCAGTGGACGGAGCGTGCGCGCCTGCGAGGCGCCAGCCGCGTTTCGTCCCTCGCGCGTGCCGGCGCGGTCCGACCGATAGATCTTGCGGCTCACGATCCAACCCGCGCCCAGCGCGGTGGAGTATAGATCCCCATGGGAGACATTTCCCTCGCGGCGCTCGTTGGCGCCTTGGGTGTAATCGCGGCTGTCATTGCGTTCGTGCTCGGACGAAAGTCGGGGCGTGCGATCGAGGTGTCGGCGCAGCAGCGTGCCAAAGCCACTGCGGAAGAGACGGCGGCGCGCATTCTCGACGACGCGCGTCGTGAAGCGGAGAACATCCGCAAGGGTGCTGTGGTTGCCGGCAAGGAAGAAGTCCTCCAATTGCGGGAATCGCATGAGGCGGACGTCCGCAAGCGTCGTGTCGATATCGAACGCGAAGAAAAGCGCGTCGTTGATCGTGAGTCCCAACTCGACCGGGCGCGAGAGTCACTCGAGGGGCGCGAGCAGGAACTGCATCGTCGCGGAAAGGAGCTCGAAGCGCGCGAGCGCACCGCGGGCGGTCGTGAGCAGGAGCTTGAAAAGCTCATTGCTGAGGAGCGTCGTCGTCTGGAGCAGCTCGCCGGTTTGAGCGCCGATCAGGCCAAGGCGGAGCTTGTCCGTCGTCTCGAAGACGAAGCGTTGGCCGACGCTGCAAGTCGACTGCGCGAGATCCGCGAGTCGGCCAAGCGCAATGCCGATCGCGAAGCGCGTAAAATCGTGGCGCTCGCCGTGCAGCGTGTGGCGGCCGAAACGACGGCGGAGAGCACGGTGTCGGCGGTGTCGCTGCCGAACGATGAAATGAAGGGGCGCATCATCGGTCGTGAAGGGCGGAACATCCGCGCCTTCGAACTGGCGACGGGCGTCGATGTCATCATCGACGATACGCCGGACACCGTCGTGGTGTCGTGCTTCGATCCGGTGCGACGGGAAACGGCCCGTCTTGCGCTGGAGAAGCTTGTCAGCGACGGGCGCATTCATCCGGGGCGTATTGAAGAAGTGGTGGCCAAGGCCCGCAAGGAAGTCGAAGTCGCCATCGTCGAAACGGGCGAGCAGGCCGCGTACGACGTCGGGGTCACCGGTCTGCACCCCGAGCTCATCAAGCTCATCGGCCGCATGAAGTGGCGTACCAGCTATGGGCAGAACATTCTGGCGCACAGCAAGGAAGTGGCGTGGCTGGCCGGCATGATGGCCGCCGAGCTGGGACTGGATGTGGCGCTCGCCAAGCGCGGCGCGCTGCTGCACGACATCGGCAAGGTGCTCACCCATGAGCACGAGGGCACGCACGTGCAGCTCGGCGTGGAAGTGGCCACCAAGTATGGCGAGAATCCGCTGGTGGTGAATTGCATCGCGGCGCACCACGACGACGTGCCGCACGAGAGCGAGGTCTCGGTCCTCGTGCAGGCCGGTGACAGCATTTCCGGCTCGCGCCCTGGCGCGCGGCGCGAAGCGTTCGAGACCTATGTCAAGCGCCTCGAAGGTCTCGAGAAGATTGCATCGAGCTATCGCGGCGTCGAGCGCGTCTTTGCCATTCAGGCGGGACGTGAAGTACGCGTTGTGGTCACACCGGAGCAGGTCGACGATGTGCGCATGACGGCGATGTCGGAAGAAATCGCGCGGCGTATCGAGTCTGAGTTGCAGTATCCCGGCCAGATCAAGGTCGTGGTCATCCGTGAAAGCCGGGCGGTGGATTTTGCGCGCTGAACTGATCGACGGAAAAGCCATTGCCGAGGCCATCCGCAACGAAGTCGCGGTCGACGTTGCGGCGCTTGCGGCGCGCGGTGTAGTCCCCGGGCTCACGGTGGTGTTGGTCGGCGACGATGCCGCGAGCGCGACGTATGTGGGGGCCAAGGAGAAGGCATCGAAGGCCGCCGGAATGCAGGGGGAGACCATCCGCCTGCCGGCCGCGACGACGCAGGCCGAGCTGCTCACGCTGATCGAGCGACTGAACGCCGACGCATCCGTGCATGGCATTCTCGTGCAGATGCCGCTGCCGTCGCACATCGATCCCGACACGGTCATCCGTCATATTCTGCCCGAGAAGGACGTCGACGGATTCCACCCGGTGAACGTGGGCAAGCTGCTCATCGGTCATACCGATGGGTTCGTGTCGTGCACGCCGGCTGGCGTGATCGAACTGCTGCTGCGCAGCGGGGTCGACACGCGCGGCGCCGAAGCGGTGATCGTCGGGCGTAGCAATATCGTGGGGAAGCCCATGGCGGCTCTCCTGGTGCAGGGACGCGCCGGCGGCGATGCCACGGTCACCGTGTGCCACAGCCGAACGAAGGACCTCGCGTTCCACACGCGTCGGGCAGATATCCTCATCGCCGCGATCGGTCGTGCCGAGATGATCACCGGCGACATGATCAAGCCGGGCGCCGTGGTGATCGACGTCGGCATGAACACCAAACCCGACGCGACGAAGGCCAAGGGGACGCGGTTGTGCGGCGATGTTCACTTCGAGAGTGCCGTGGAGGTGGCGTCGAAGATCACGCCGGTTCCCGGTGGCGTCGGGCCGATGACCATTGCGATGCTGCTGCGCAACACGGTGCGCGCGGCCGAACGGGCGCTTGCCGGGAACGCCCGCTGAACGTGGTGTGCACGGCGCTGCGGCGCATGGTGTCGCGTTGAGCGCGCGCCGGACGGGCGGCTACGGCCCCAGTGCGCCGACCGACGAGTCGCCGGGCAGTTCGCCTGAGGCGGCGATTGCGGTCCATACGCTGACGTCGGCGGCCAAGGATCTCATTGAAGGGGCATTTCCGCCGCTGTGGGTGCGCGGCGAGGTCACCAACTTCAAGGCACATCGCAACGGACACTGGTATTTCTCGTTGCGCGATGCGGAAGCGCAGGTGAACTGCGTCATCTGGAGTTCCGCCGCCAAGCGTATTCCGGCCCAACCGGACGAAGGGATGCAGGTGTTGGCGTTGGGGCAGATGACGGTCTGGCCCGTGCGCGGCGACCTGCAGTTTTCGGTGCGCGCACTCGAAGCGGCTGGGGACGGGTTGTGGCGCAAGGCGCTCGAACAGACGCGACTGCGCCTGGAAAAGGACGGCCTGCTCGATCCGGCGCGGAAGCGTCTGCTGCCGGCTTTCCCCCGTCGCATTGCCGTCATTACTAGCCCGGACGGCGCGGCGATGCACGACATCATCACGGTGTCGCGCAGCCGAAGTGCCGACGTCGAGCTCGTCATTATTCCCGCGAAGGTGCAGGGGGATGGCGCGCCGGAATCGTTGGTGGCCGCCATCGAGCAGCTCTGTCGCTGGGGGCACGCCGATCTGCTCATCATCGGGCGCGGTGGCGGCTCGCGCGAGGACTTGTGGGCCTTCAACGACGAACGTGTCGCGCGCGCCCTCGCGTCGTGCCCCATGCCAACCATTTCGGCCGTGGGACACGAAGTCGACATCAGCATTTGCGACCTGGTTGCCGACGTTCGTGCAGCGACACCGTCTGCGGCGGCGGAAATGGCGGTCCCGTCGCGGCGTGAACTCATCGGACGGGTGGAGAGTCTCAGCAAGCGACTCGCGGCCGCGGCCAAGCGTCGTGAAGACCGCGCCGTGGCGTCGCTCAGCCAGGTGCAAAAACGACTCGGCATTGCGGCGCAACGCGTAGTCGAGCGTCGTCGGGCACGCGTGGAGCTGCTTGCCGGACAGCTCAATGCGCTTTCCCCCCTGAGCACCCTGTCGCGCGGCTTTGCGGTGGCGCGGGCGCCCGAGGGCGCTACTTTGAGCAGGCGGAATCAGTTCGTGTCCGGGGCACCCTTCGACCTGTGGTTGCGTGACGGGATCGTGGCGGCGACGGCGGGCGCGCAGCGGCCGCTACCCGATGGTATGAGCAGTCCGCCCGACCTTCCCTCTGACGGCCCCCCCACCTTGGAGCGCGCATGACCGAGTTGAGCTTCGAACAGTCGTTGGCGCGACTCGAGGAGATCGTGCGCGTGCTCGAGCGCAGCGACCTCGATCTCGAGCAGTCGCTCAAGCTGTTTGAGGAAGGGATCAGCCATCTGCGCACGGCCGGGAGCTCGCTCAAGGCCGTCGATGCCCGCGTGCAGCAGCTCGTGGAAGCGGCGGACGGCTCGTTCTCGGTTGTCGACCTGGGAGCCTGACAATGACGTTGACCGGATCTTCGGCGATGACGGAAGCGACGGCCCGGACCTTCGCGGCGGAGCGCGTGGCGGTCCAGCGCGCGCTCGATGGGTTCTGTGCTAGGTGGCTGGGGGACGTCGCGCCGCTGACCGCGGAGGCCATCCGCTACGCGCTCCTTGGCGAAGGCAAGCGGTTACGCGCGATCCTGCTCATCGAGGCCTATCGTGCGTGCGGCGGAGCCGGGAATGCGGTCGACCTCGCCGCTTCGGTCGAAGTCGTTCACGCGTATTCTCTCGTGCACGACGACCTCCCGTGCATGGACGACGATGACGTGCGTCGCGGGCGCCCCACGGTGCACCGCGTGTACGGGGTCCCGGTGGCAACGGCGGCCGGGCTGGCCATGGTGCCGCTGGCGGCCCGCAGCGCTTGGCACGCTGCAAAGGCCATGGGGCTCAGCGACGCCGTCTCCGGGGACATCGTCCGGGATCTGATGGACGCCTCGGGCGCCGGCGGCATGATTGGCGGTCAGCTGCTGGACCTCGAGGGGGAAGGCGTCCACCTGACCCTGGAGGCGCTCGAGCGGGTACACCGCCTCAAGACCGGCGCCTTGATCATGGCCTCCGTTACGCTGGGGGCCCGGGCCGCCGTGGCTCCGGAGTCACGGCGCGTTGCGCTGGCACGCTATGGCGCCTCAATTGGGTTAGCGTTCCAGATCGCTGATGACGTTCTCGACATTACGTCGACGACGGATCAGCTCGGTAAGACCGCCGCCCGCGATCTCGACCTCAACAAGAGCACCTATCCGGCGCTCTTGGGGGTCGAGGGAGCTATCGAGCGGGCCGTTGCGTTGGTGGAAGATGGGTGTGCGGCGTTGCAGGAAGAGGGGCTGTTGACCCCGACCCTGGAGCAGCTGGCACGCTACATCGTGGAGCGCCGTTCCTAAGACGGTATCTCCGTCGCGATTTCCCGAGTTGTCTCCTCGTTCGACCGCGGTTTCCGCACTCTCCCCGATCTCTCCATGTCCATCCTCGAAGGCATCAAGTCACCGGCCGACGTCCGCACCCTCTCCCGCGATGAGCTCCGCACGCTCTCGCAGGACATCCGCGAGCGGCTTATCGACGTATGCTCGCGTACCGGCGGCCACATCGGTGCCGGCTTGGGCGTGGTCGAGTTGACGGTCGCTCTCCACGCGGTGTTCGATACGCCAACCGATCAACTCGTGTGGGACGTCGGCCACCAGGGCTACCCGCACAAGCTGCTGACGGGGCGCAACGAGCGCATGGAAACGTTGCGACAGGAAGGCGGGTTGTCCGGCTTCCTCAAGCGCACGGAAAGCGAGTACGACACCTTCGGCGCCGGGCACGCGGCCACGGCCATCTCGGCGGCGCTCGGCATGGCTGCGGGTCGCGACGTCATGGGAGAATCGTTCAAGGCGGTCGCGATTATCGGGGACGGTTCACTCGGATCGGGGCTCGCGTACGAAGGGCTGAACAACGCCGGACATTCCGATCGTGACATCATCGTCGTGCTCAACGACAACGAGATGTCGATCGCGCCGAATGTCGGGGCGATGCACAAGTACCTCACGAGCATCCAGCGGAATCCGCTGTACAACCGGTTGCGTTCGCGCATCGGCGATCTCGTGGACAGTGCGCCGCAGCCGTTCCAGTCGGCCGGCACGCTCCTGCGCAAGTGGGAGGAAAGTGTGAAGTCGTTCCTCACGCCGGGCGTGCTCTTCGAGGAACTCGGCTTCCGCTACTTCGGCCCCATCGACGGTCACGACATCGACGCGCTGATGGATACCTTCGCCGCGGTGCGCGATATGAACACGCCGCGCCTCGTGCACGTCATCACCCAGAAGGGACGTGGGTTCCCCGCCGGCGAACACGGCGAGAAGTGGCACGCGCTGCCGCCCGGCCACGACCCGGCCACGGGCAAGCAGATCACCGTGGCCACCGGAAATCCGGCGTACACGGCGGTGTACGGCAAAGGACTCGTCGAGCTCGGTGCCGAGCGGAAAGATGTGGCAGTGATCACGGCGGCCATGCCCGGCGGGACGGGGACGGCGCCGTTCGCCAAGGCGTATCCCGAACGCTTCTTCGACGTGGGGATCGCGGAAGGACATGGCGTGACGTTCGCGTCGGGACTCGCGACGCGCGGTGTGCGTCCCATCGTCACGATTTACTCCACGTTCCTGCAGCGCGGCTACGACAACATCATTCACGATGCGGCGCTGCAGAAGCTGCCCGTGATCTTCGCCATGGACCGTGCCGGTCTGGTGGGCGAAGACGGTGAAACGCACATGGGGTTGTACGACATTCCGTACATGCTCACCGTCCCGAACATGACGGTGACGGCGCCCAAGGACGGCACGGAAATGCTTGGCCTGCTGCGCGCGGGTGTCGAACACACCGACGGTCCGTTCTGTCTTCGTTATCCGCGCGATGCGTCGCCCGACGTGCCCCCGGCCATGTCGGCGATTCCCGCCACGCCGTACGGCACGTGGGAAGTGCTCCGCAAGGGCAAGGAGATGGCGATCCTCGCTGTCGGAACCATGGTCGGTCCGTCACTGGCCGCCGCGCAGGCGCTGGCCACCGAAGGGTTTGATGTCACGGTCGTCAATTGCCGCTACCTCAAGCCGTACGACGAAGTCACGCTGGCTGCGATCCTGGCCGATCACACGCACATCCTCACCGTTGAAGAGGGCGTGGTGACCAACGGATTCGGACCGTACATGAGCGCCATCATCAACCGGCATTCACCGTCGGTGCGTACGGCCGTGCATGGCGTCCCCGACAAGATCGTGTACGCGGCGCCGCGCAAAAAGCAGCTGGCGGAGTTGGGACTCGACGCGGCGGGCATCGCCGATCGCGTGCGTGCGTTGCACGAGTCCGAAGCACTCGCCGGTTGATGCGCGTCGGAGTCATCGGGCACCGTGGCTACGTCGGCCTGCAGGCAATTCTGGGGACGCTGCTCGATCTGGCGCCCTCACTCGGGCTGACGCTGGCCTTCGAAGACGAACTGTACGACATCGCGGAAGAAGGTGAGCGCCTCGGCGCCCCGGAGACCGTGCAGGCGCTGTTCACGCTCGGCGGCGACGGGACGTTGCTGCGGGGTGCCCGTTGGCTCGATGGACACAACGTGCCTATTCTCGGTGTCAATCTCGGCCGACTCGGTTTCCTCACGAGTTCGAGCGCCACCGACTTCGAGGAAGGCATCCGGCGCTTTGCCCGCGGCGACTTCGTGTCGGAGCCGCGCATGGCGCTCGAATCCTGCGCGCTCGATCGTGAGGGAAATGAGCGGTGCGCCTGGCGTTCGTTGAACGATGTCGTATTGCACAAAGGTGGCTTTGCTCGCGTCGTGCGCTTTACCGTGTTCGTTGACGACGAGCCCATCGGTTCGTATTCCGCCGACGGCCTGGTGGTCTCGACGCCGACCGGGTCGACGGGCTATTCGCTGTCGGCTGGCGGACCCATTGTGGTGCCGACGGTGGAGAGCATCGTGCTGACCCCCGTGTCGCCGCATACACTGGCCATGCGCCCGCTGGTGCTGCCGCCCAACGTCGAAGTGAAGGTGCGCGCGGATGATGGGCCGGAAGAACTTTTGGTAACGATCGACGGACAGGTTGGTACTACCTTCACCGGTGGGGAAACGCTGGTGGTTCGCCGCGCCCGCAGCTCGGTGCAGATCGTGCGCTTCCCCGGTACCACGTTCTTCACGCGTTTGCGTCGCAAGCTGGGATGGGGTGGACTCTCCGAGCGAGACGGCGAAACCGCCTGATCCTGTCGGCTCTCATCGGGAACTCCGATGCTCGTTGAACTGCGCATCCGCAACGTTGCGGTCATCGATGCAGTCACCCTGCCACTCGCAGGGGGACTGAACGTACTCACTGGCGAACCCGGCGCCGGGAAGTCGCTCATTATCGGAGCCCTCGGCATGCTGCTCGGTGAGCGCACCGCCGCGGATCGTGTGCGGAGTGGCACGGAGAAAGCCTCGGTGGAAGGCGTCTTCGACATCCGTACGCAGAGCGCACTGCGACGGCTGCTGGATGAGCGTGGCATCGAGGCCGACGACGATCTGCTCGTCCTCAAGCGCGAAGTGAGCAGCGCCGGTCGGTCCCGCGCCTGGATCAATGGGTCGACGGTCACCGCTGCCGTGCTCGCCGATATCGGCGCGCGTCTGGTCAGCGTGCATGGGC
>JAIXTI010000218.1 GCA_027484025.1 bacterium | reverse complement strand
CTCTCTGGTGGTTGGGGACTTCGACAGCGGTTGTTGTGGAGTCAACCACCAGAAAAGCGCCCCCTCTGCGAAGCCGAGGGGGCGCTTTCCTTCGTGACCCGAACTGCAGTGTTCCTCAACCGCAGTGGCTGTCCAGCACCGCAGTGGCGGTTCAGCAACCGCGGTGGCGGTTCCATCCCGAACCGCAGTAGCAGTTACGGCGTTTCGCCAAGCACGACCAGCGAATACGTCAGCGACGTTTCGCCAGCGGTGTACACCACGCGGACGCGGCCGGCGGCGCTGAAGGGCGAGGCGGGAAGACGGACCGTGCCCTGCTCGTCGGCCTGCAGCGTGAGCGTCGACGACGGCTCTTCGGCGTCGCCCTCATAGATCGCGACCGTCACGTTGGTGCCGGCAACCGGATTGCGGAAGGCATCGAACACGCGGGCCGGGGCGCCATGGAAGGCACCGTCGAGCGTGAGCGTATCCGTGCGCATGGCCATCGCTTCCAGTGCCGCCGGGTCGCCAGCGTTCACGAACAGCACGAACGACGCTTCGGCGCCGCCGGCCGTCGCCTTCACGTACGACGTGCCGATCTTCGTGTCCGCCTTGATCGTGGTGCGCGCAATGCCGTTGGCGTCGGTGGTGCTCGTCTGCAGCGCGAGCTTGCCGCCCGTCGCCGACCACGTCACCGGGGCACCAGCGAGCGGCGCGCCCGAGGCGCCGAAGAACTGCACGGTCAACGTGTCCTTGGCGTCGCCGCCGGCGATCACCTGCTGGGTTTCGCCGCTCAGCACCTGCGAGCGCGGCGAACCGAGCGCGGGGGCTTCCGGCGCGGCGGGGGACGACGACTCGCCACACGCGGTGGTGGCGACGAGCACGGCAAACGAGAGGAAGCGAAGTGACTGGCGCATTGCGAAACTCCTGAGGGAAACAGTGGGGGGATGATTACACCCTCTGAGTTCGGCAATTCGCGGGACGACTTTAACGCGAATTTCGCATTTCATCACTAAAGTTT
Organism: bacterium; assembly: GCA_027484025.1. Lineage (GTDB taxonomy): Bacteria > Gemmatimonadota > Gemmatimonadetes > Gemmatimonadales > Gemmatimonadaceae > Gemmatimonas. The sequence continues at coordinate 12,618 of JAIXTI010000218.1, read as the reverse complement.
GGTCATTTGTCACATACAGACGCATCGGCGTGCGGAGAGACGTTCACCGCTGGCATAACTGTTTCGCCTGTGGCCATGGCGGGATCGCTGGCGGTGTGCTCGCCACAATCGAAGCCGCGTCCAAGCGTCGTCTCGCCGTCAGGGCTCCTCACGCAGCGCCAGATGCAGGCGCATGAGGTGTGTCACCGTCGTCGATACCTCGGCATCGCTGAGCGCCGAGGTCCAGGATTCAATCTGCGCGAAGTCGCGCGGATTGCGACGGCGCCACAGCGCACGATGGCGCGCGGTGAGCACCAAGCGCCGCACGCGGCCATCGTGGTCGTCCGGGCGGATCTCGAGCAGCCCCTTACGCACCACGACGTTCACCAGCTGACGCACGTTCTGGTGTGACATGGTCATGACACGGGCCACTTCGCCGAGCGCCGGGGGATGCTCGAAGCTCTCGACATGCTGCAGGAGCGCCGCCTGCTGTGTGGTGAGATCCTGATCGGCTAGCTCACGATCAAGGCGAGCACGCAATTGCATCGCCGTGGCATGCACGAGCCGGAAGAGGCGTACTCGTTCGGCTACATCGTCGGCCACGTCGTCGAGGGCGATCCGGAGGATGGGGTCGTTGGGAGCGGGGCGGACTCTTGATTTCGGCACGGTGGTTGGGACCGGGTGGACGAGAATGGTAATATATTACATACTTTACGGCCGCACTGCCTCCATACTCTCCCCGTGTCTCCCATGATCGCCTTGCTCCCCCATTGCGGCTTCCTGTCGGAAACCACCCGCATGCTTGCCATCGCGCGAGCGCTGCGGGCGCGCGGCGAGGCCGTGGTGATCGCCACGCATGGCGGGCCGTACACGCGGGTACTCGATGCGGAAGGCGAGCCGTACATCACACTGTCGCCAACGATGGACGCGGCGCGCTGTGCGGAGTACGTGCAGGGCGTGGTCGACATCGGACGCCCTGGCACGCGTCTGCAGTCCATCGACGAGGTCCGCGCCGCGGTCTCCGCCGAGACGGCCTTCTTTCAGGGGCACAACGTTACGAAGGTCGTCATCGGCTTCACGCTCACGGCGTATCTGTCGGCACGCGTCGCCGGTATTCCCCTGGCCGCTTCGCACGGGGGGGCTTTCGTGCCGCCCGTGTTCGAGGACGGCTTGGCTCCGGTACCAACCACCATGCCAATGCCATTCGCAGAGTGGTTGCCGTCGCGCCTCAAGCGACGACTGGTCAACGAAGGGCCGATGCGGCTGGAAGCGCCCGCGAGGTTCCTCAATGAGGTGGCGCACGAGCTCGGCGTGGAGCCCGTTCCGTCTCTCGCTGCACTGATGGTGGGCGATCTCACCCTGGTCACCGAGACCGCCGACGTGCTGGGGATCTCCCGCGAGCGTATGGAGGGGTGGCGCCCCGCAACGGCCAGGTGGCCCACGGCCTGGCGCCGGGAGACCCGGCTCGTGTACACAGGACCGCTCTTTGCTCGCTTGCGTGCCGCGATTCCTGCGCCGGTTGCCGAGTTCCTGCACGCCGGCGAACCGCCTGTCTACGTGGTGCTGTCGTCGTCGACGCCAGCGCAGCTTCGGGCCGTCGTCGCGCGTGTGCGGGCGACTGGACTGCGTGTGTTGGTGGGTGCCACGATTCACGATGTGGGGGAGCTTGCCAGTCGCGACGTGATGGTGGCCGGTGTGTTGCCCAACCACCTTGTCATGCCAAAGGCTCGGCTGGCGGTGACGATGGGCGGGCAGGGAACCGTGCAGACCGCCATCGCGAGCGGCACGCCGCTGGTGGGAATTCCACTGCATCCCGAGCAGGAGCTCAATGTGGCGATCGCAGCGCGCCTCGGTATGGCGCGGGGCGTTGCGCCGCGCCACGCCTCGCAGGCCACGCTGACGGCGGTCGTGCGCGAGGTGGCCGACACCCCCGCGTACGCGGCGGCGGCCATAAGGGCGGCGGCGCTCTATCGCGGCGTTGACGGCGCAGCGCAGGCCGCAGACGCCATTATCCGTTGGGAGCGCTGAGCACGCGAAGATTCTCCGTGACGCCACAACATGCCGGATCGGCTGCACCGCGAAAAACAGGGCGGGATCCCCTTGGGAATCCCGCCCTGTTGTATCTGTTGCACCGTGCGGGATCAGTCGCCGCCGACTACTTCTCCATCTCCAGCATCTTCTTGATCTGATCGCGCGCATCTTCGAGATGCGCCTTGCTCATGCGATCACTCGTCTTGGCAATCGCCGTCGCCAGGTCGGCATCGAGCGCCCGCATTTCCGCCTTGAGAATCGGACGGAAATCGGCGGTGCCCACCGGCGCCGCGCCGGCACCGCGACCACCACCACCCCCCGGTGCCTGCGGAGCCGCGGCGGCGGCCGGCGGATTGATCTTGCTGGCCATCGCTTCGAGGTACACGCGCTGCAGACGACGACGGAAGGCGTCGATCGGTGCGCCCGTGCCGATTTCCTTCCAGAGGCCGGTGCGCAGATCAGCCAGCATGTCGGCCACCGGATACACCTCGCTCTTGCTCGCGGCCATCGCTTCCATTTCCAGCATGCGCTGCAGACGATCGTTGGCGACCAGCGCGGCGAGTGAACGCGCCTGCGCGCCACCCACACGATTCAGGCTGCCACTCGGCTCGATCTTGCGCAGGATATCCTGGTTGAGCAGCCACGTGGGCGTCGTGTATGCGTTGTCGAGCAGGAACTGCAGCGCTTCCTTCTGGCGCGCCGGTTCCACGGGACGATACACGGGGCCCTTCTGTCCGACGTACTTCTCCTGCTTGTACTGACCGCCGAGGATACGCGCGACGTGGCCCATCTCGGTGGCCCACTGGCCAATGAGACGACCGTACAGCTCTTCGAGGTCGTCGTACGTGGTGCCGTCTTTCCACGCCGTCGCGCTCTCCAGCATGGCGATCGTGCGCTTGAGATTCTTCACGCCGAGCGTGGTGGCCTTTACCGCGTCGGCATCACCGACGGCTTCCGACTGTTCGCCCGGATCGGCACCGCCCGCACCGGCGTCGCTCGCAAAGCGATACCACGGGATGGTGTCCTGCATGCGCGTCCACTTGTCGAGCGTCGCCTTTTCGTCTTCCGGCGTCTTCGCGTTGGGGATGGGCGTGTAGCCCCACATCACGGCGTACTTGTCGTACGGCCCGACCTTCGGGATGAGATCGTCGAGGTCGATGTTGTCTTCCGGCTGCGCGACGTAGTTGAAGCGCGAGTAGTCCATGAGCGTGGGCGTGTGGCCCATCTTCTTCACGAACGTGCGGCTGCGCACCGAGTCCATGGGATACATGGAGCTGGCCTTGAAGTTGTGCGGGAAGCCGAGCGTGTGTCCGACTTCGTGCGCCGTGACGTATTCCACGAGACGGCCCATGAGCGTGTCGGGGAACGGCAGCTTCTGCGCGCGCTTGTCGAGATGGCCCACCTGCGTGAAGTACCACGACCGGTTGAGGTTCATCACGTTGAGATACGTCTGCACGTCGGCGTCGATGATTTCGCCGGTGCGCGGATCGCGCAGCGACGGACCGACGGCGTTTTCGGTGGCGCTGGGCAGCCAACGCACCATGGCGACGGTCGCATCTTCACCCGAGAAGTCGGGATCGTTCTTGGGGGGCTCAGCGGCCACGATGCCCTTGTAGAAACCGGCGGCTTCGAAAGCGACCTGCCAGTCTTCGATGCCCCTCTTGATCCACGGCTTGATCCACGCCGGCGTGGCGGGGTCGAGGTAGTACGTAATCGGCTTGATGGGGACGCAGAGGTTGCCGACCTTCTTGTCGCTGCACTCGAGGCGCCAACGGCCGATGAAGCGACGCGTTTCCACGCGCTGCGTGTTGCCGCTGAAATCGCGCTGCTGCACACCGAAGTAGCCCACGCGCTCATCGAGCAGACGCGGCTTCATGGGGACATCGGGGAGCTTGGCAATCGAGAACGTGTACTTCTCGGTAGTCGGCGCGGTGGCCGCCGCGGCCGCACCAGGGAAGCCGCCACCACCACCACCGGGCGCGCCGCCCTGCGGGGTGAAGCTCTGCACCGCGGTGACGTTCACGTTGCGCGAGTACGCCGCGAACTTTTCGATGTACGAACGTGCGGCATCGACCTGGGCACGACGGCCAAGGGCGGTGTATTCGGGAACGCCACCGGTGAACATGCGCGTGACTTCGACGACCGCGCTGCTGTCCGGCCCGTAGGCTTCAATGTTGAGCGCGGCGAGAATCTTGGTGACGCCAATGAGATCGGCGGCAAGCTTCTGCGACGCGGCGGTGTCGGCGATGATGTCGCGGTAATCGGCTTCGCGCACGAAGATGCGATTGTCGCGGCGTTCGAAGCGCACGAGGTTGTTGCCACCCTGCGTGCCGCGAATGCCGATTTCGTCGGGGGTACCGGCGAGCGTGCTGACGATGACGTAGTCCTTGCCCAGTTCACCGCGCGGGATTTCGAAGAAGAGTCGGGCGCCGACCTGGTGGACCTTGAAGATGCCGTTCTTGGTAGTGGCGCGCGGTGTGATGACCGTGGCGTAGGGGCGGGGCTGCGGGTCCTGCGCGGCGGCCGCACCGCCACCTTGGGCACCGGCACCGCCTTGTCCGAATCCACCGGCACCGCCGGGGGCGCCGCCACCGGGACGACCGCCGGCCGGGGGCGTGGGCGTGGCGTTCGGCGCCGGAGTCGGGGCCGGTGTGGGGGCCGGCTGTTTGGCGCACGCGGCGAGGCTGAGCCCCGCGGTGACGGCCAAAGTGAGAGAGCGTTGACGCATGCGTTTGGGGTCTCGCTGAGGGGGGACCAACGGTAGGACAGGCGCGACGGTGTGTGGTCGCGACGTTAGGTATACGCGCGGGGAGGGGAGGGTGCTGACGCGCTGACGGCGGTTTGGGTCGGGGTTGGCGGTCCGGCGGCTAACCGGCGACGGATCTAGCCCTCAGGGGGAAGAACGCAAGGGAAAAGGGGGGAGCGCGTATTGGTCCACACGGGGACTCAGTCGGGGCGCGGGTGAACGGCACCGCGCTTCCCCCTTTCCCCTTGCGTTCTTCCTCCTGAGGGCTCGATCCGTCGGCCAGTACGTCGCCGGACCAGCCAACCGTTGGTTACCGCTTTACAGCGCCGGCGGCAGCGCCATGATCCGCTTCACCACCAGCTCCTGACTCGGCACCCGCATCTCCACGAGCACCCCATCGTTCCAGACCGTTTGGAGCAGGAGGCCGTCGGCGGTGATCCAGATCTCGTCGCCGAACACCTGTACCGTGGCGTCGACGGTTTTGCCGGAGGTGCTGAGAAAGAGCGGCACCGTGCGCAGTCGCTGCTGCACGGTGTAGTACGCGACCGACGCCAGGTGAATCATGGAGCTGCTGAACACCGGGACGGCGCCGGCCTGCGACGGGCGCACGACGGACTGCGACGACCGTGGATCGCGCGCGGTGACGACCACCGAATCCGCGCGGCGGACGTAGTCGATCTCACGATTCGGACGAGCTTCGGCGGGTGCGTCAAATGGGAAATAGCCGAGCACGAGCGAACCGGGCACGCCTTGCACGAGTTGCTGATCCCAGTGAATGCGGACCTGCTTTGGCACGATGAACACCCCGCGCAGCACGTCGGGCTCGCCGCGCACTACTTCGAAGGCGGTGGTGTCACCGGAGACGAGATAGGCGAAGACGGCGGGCGGTGCCGTCTGTGCGGCTTGCTCGGTGGGCGCGGTTTGCGCGCCGAGCGCGCTGGCGGCGCAAAGGGCGAGGGCGGCGACGCATTTGGTGGCACGGTGCATATACGGCGGAAAGAAAAACGGGTGGCTGGTCCGGCGGTCAACCGCCTACGGATCTAGCCCTCAGGGGAAAGAACGCAAGGGCACAGGGGAAAGCACGGTTCGGTCCACATGCAAACCGCGGTTGCGGTGTGGGTGAACGGTACCGCGCTTTCTCCTTTCCCCTTGCGTTCTTTCCCCTGAGGGCTAGATCCGTGACCCGTTGACCGCCGGACCAGCCCCCCGTCGTTCAAGGTTGCAGCGGATTCCGCCTGCTGTCGTACCGCCGCTGCGCCGCGTCGACTTCTGACTGGATGACGTTGAGAAACAGGCCGATCGCGATGAGCATGAACATCGGAAAGATGAGCGTGGCGATCGACAGCCCGCCGCTGCTCTCGCCGCGCGCGCCGCGCCAGATCATGAGCTGCACCATCGCGAACGTGATGACGAGTTGGAGGTTCATGACGTCCATGAACTGCTGCATGCGCACGACGGCCCCGGTGCGATATTCGCTGGGCAGTTTGAGCAGCTGTTCCTTGCCGGGAAAGTTGAAGAGCTCGGGCTTTTGAGGGAGTCGTGCGCGCAACAGTTCGAGGCCGATCATGGTGACCAGCCCGATGCACGCGGGGAGCCCCCACATGAGCGGCGAGCGTGGCGCAAAGCCTTTCCCCTGGCCGTTGACGTCGATGCTCCGGGGAATGGAGGCGGGCAACGAGGGATACGCGACGACGACGGCGACGATGAGCGCGACGACCAGCATCCAGGTCAGTGGGCGAAGAAATCGCATGGGGTCAATCCGGCATTGAGTGCGTGAAACGAACGCTTACTTGAGTGTCGTGACGAGCCAGTCGGCGAGGGTACCGAGCACGTCGCGCCGCACGTGCACGTCCTTGAGTGCGCTGTAGCCTTGCGGGGCGCCGGAGGCGTCGGCGAGAAAGAGATGATTGGTGGCGGGGAAACGCTTGAGCGTCACCGCGCGATTGCCCGCTCGGCGCAGGGCCGTGGCCAGCGTGTCGGCCTGTTCCGGAGTCACCTGCATGTCGGTGTCGCCCTGCAGGATGAGCACCGGCTGCTTGACGCGCTGTGCCGTAGGGAGCGGGTCGTACGCGAGCCAGAACTTGGTCCACGGTTGTGAGACCGTGTCGAGCATGGCGGGGACACTGGCCATGATGGAATCGCGCTGCGCCGGTGTGATCGATGGTGTCGCGTCGAGCACCTGCCGGTTTTGAAAGAGGCTCACGCGACGACCGGTGTAGGCGGGGCCGGCGAGCAGGGCGACGGCGCGCAACTGCGCATCGGTGGCAGCGATCATGGGCGCAATGATCCCACCTTCGCTGTGGCCGATGAGCGCGATGCGCTGTCCGTCGATGTCGGCGCGCGCGCGCAGCGTGGCGATGACACTGCGGGTGTCGTCGGCCCAGTCGGCGCTGGTGCCCTTGATGGCACTCGAGCGGCCTCCGCTCTCACCCACGCCGCGATCGTCGTAGCGCAGCACCGCAATGCCGCGTCGCGACAGCGTGTCGGCGATCTCGCGGAAGAGGGCATACCCCGGTACGATGGCAATACGCGAGTCCCGTTCCTGCGGGCCGCTGCCGCTGATGGTCACGACCACCGGTACCTTGCCGCGCGCGTTCTTGGGCAGCGTGAGGGTGCCGGCGAGCGTGTAGCCGCGCGTGGTGGGAATGGTGAGCGCCTGGCTCGTATACGGCGCGTTGGCGGGCGCGTCGTAGCTGTTGGTTGCCGGCTTGGTGTTCGTCGGCGCAGCGGGCGGGCGAGGGGCGGGTGCCCCCGCGCGTATGGCGCGAAGATTCTGCGCGGGCACGTCGACGCTGACGGGTGCGCCATCGGCCCACACGATGCGCATCGCCATACCGGCCACCGTCATGGTGGTGGTGTCGCCGCGCCGCTCGATGGTGGCATCGATGGTTTGGGCGCCCTGCGTGAGAAAGAGCGGCAACGTGCTCACGCCCAGTTCACGCGCCAGCTGCGTAAGCAGGGCGCTGTGCAGGAGTGAATTGTTGATGAACGGCACGGCGCCCGGGCGCATGGGCATCATTTGCGGGCGCATGGCGCCGCGCGTCCCCACCTCGACACTCAGCGAATCGCCTTGCGGTGCGAAGCTCGCGACCTGTACCGGTGCAGCGTCGGGGGCGCTGCCGGGGGCGAACACGTTGAGCGTGAGACGCAGCGGCGTGCGCACCTGCTCCCACTCGAGGCGTGGCTGCCCGCGGTACTGCAGCACACCGCGGACGACGCCGTTACCCGGCGTGACGGTCTCCGTGCCGAGTGTGTCGGCGCCGCGCAGATAGACGAAGGTGACGGGCGTCTGTTGTGCGCGCGCCGATCGCGCCACGAACACACCGGCCGCGAGGCCGACGAGTGCGCTGAACCACGCGAGTCGGCGACGCGGAGGCGAGAGACGAGCAAAAGCCATGATCATGACGAAGACGCCTCAGGCGTCGGACAAAGTGTCAGTGGGGTCATCGGGCGTGTCGTGCGACGGAACGCCGCCCTTGGGCGCGCGCCCTGCATCCCGCAGCGCGCGCCGCAACAAGAATTCGATCTGCCCGTTGAGGCTGCGCAGATCGTCGTTGGCCCAGCGCTGGACCGCGTCGAGCGTGTCGCGGTCGACGCGCAGCAGGAACGGCTTGCGTTCAGCCACGTGTCCGTCCGGACACGAAGGTCAGGCGCACGTCGCGGTCAGGTGTAGAGCGAACCGGTGTTGACCACCGGCTGTGTGGAACGTTCGGAGCAGAGCACCACCAGCAGATTGCTCACCATGGCGGCTTTGCGCTCGGTGTCGAGCTCCACGATGTCGCGCTGCTTGAGCGCGGCCAGCGCCATCTCCACCATGCCCACCGCGCCCTCCACGATCGTCTGCCGCGCCGCCACGATAGCACTCGCCTGCTGGCGCTGCAGCATGGCCGCGGCGATTTCCGGCGAATACGCGAGGTGGCTGATGCGCGCTTCGATGACTTCGACGCCCGCTTTCGCGAGGCGATCGACGAGCGCGTCGGCGAGCCCCTTGTTGACTTCGTTCTGGTGCGTGCTGAGCGCAATCGTGTTGGCGCCATGCGCGTCGTACGGATGTTGCGACGCGAGGGCGCGCAACGCGGACTCGCTCTGCACGGCGACGTACTGCACGTAGTCGTTCACTTCGAACAATGCTTCGGCGGTGTCGGTGACGCGCCAGACGACGATCGCGCCGATCTCCACCGGATTGGAGAAGGCGTCGTTCACCTTGAGCTTGTTCGTTTCGAAGTTGCGGACGCGGAGGGAGACCGCGGTCTTCGTCATGAACGGGTTGACCCACCAGAGTCCGGGCTCGCGCACGGTGCCCTTGTAGGTGCCGAAGAGCGTGAGCGCTTTGCCTTCGTTGGGCTCGACGGTGAAGAGGCCGGGGAGGCAGAGGCCGAAGAGGGTACCGACGATGACGCTGGGGATGGCGAGGCCGAAGTCGTTGGCGCGGGCGCCGATGTAGAAGCCGTAGAAGCCGGCGCCGAGGAGCGCGGTGAGGACGAGGGCGGCGACGAGGCCGTTCGTGGGCTTGACGTTGAGTTCGCGGAGCATGTTTGGGCTCGATTGGGGTGGTACCAAAGTGATATCACTTCGCTATTGGCTTACGCAATGGGTGGGGTGTGGTTTCATGCGGGTTTTTGGTCGGGGTCGGGGTGGCGGGGGTGGTCGGGGTACGGCCACTACAGTCGGGGTACCGCTACCACAGTCGGGGCACTGCCACGACGGTCGGGGTCGATACACAGTCGGGGTTTCGGCCGGGTCTTGGCGCGACGCTTCGCTCGCGTGGGTCGGGGTCGGGGGGTGGGGTCAGAGTCGTGGTCAGGGGGCGACTGTCGGGGCGTGGGGTGGGGTCAGAGTCGTAGCTGGGGACACACCGTCGGGGCCCCGACCCCCACCAAGACGGTGTGGCCCCGACCCGGACGCCCAGCGCAGCGCCGGCCCCCCGACCGCCACTCCGACGGCAGTAAGACCCAGACCCGGCCGAGACCCCGACTGTTTATCGACCCCGACTGTCCTGGCAGTGCCCCGACTGTCGTAGCAGTGCCCCGACTGTAGTGGCCGTACCCAGACCATATCCCCGACCCCGACCAAGACCCCGTCCAACCAAGGCGATCAGCACGCCGTACCAAAGAAAGGAGTCCTATTGCGCCAAGGTGCGTCGGCAGCAATAGTCGCCGCTCGCCCCGTTCACCGTTTTTTGGAGGTCCCGCTGTGAAGCGCTTTACTCCGCGTCTGGCCCTGCTGGCCGTCGCGCTCGCTCCCGTCGCTGCCGGCGCCCAGGCCAAGCCTGCGGCCCGTCCCGCGACCCGGACCGCGACCACGACCCCCGTCGGTCCGCTCGCCGCGTCGTTCGATACCGCCGCCCTTTCCGCCATTCGCTGGCGCGAAATCGGTCCCTACCGCGGCGGCCGCTCCGTCGCCGTCGCCGGCTCCGTTGCCCGCCCCAAGGAGTATTGGATGGGCACCGTCGGCGCCGGCGTCATGAAGAGCACCGATGGTGGTGACAGCTGGCTCCCGATGACCGACAAGTACTTCGGCGGCACCGTCGGCGCGATTGCGGTGGCGCCGAGCAATCCGGATGTCGTGTATGTCGGCGGCGGCGAGTTCGCCATCCGCGGCAACGTCTCGCACGGCGACGGCATGTGGAAGACCACCGACGGCGGCAAGACCTGGACGAACATCGGGCTCAACGACACGCGCCAGATCTCGAAGGTGCGCGTGCACCCCACCAACCCCGAACTCGTGTACGTCGCGGCGTTCGGGCATGTGTGGGGGCCGAATAACGAGCGCGGCATCTATCGCAGCAAGGACGGCGGCAAGAACTGGCAGCGCGTGCTCTTCCGCGACGACTCCACCGGCGCCGCCGATCTCGTCATGGACCCCAGCAATCCCAACGTGCTCTACGCCGGCTTCTGGCAGGCGCATCGCAAGCCGTGGATGCTCGTGTCGGGCGGTAAGGGCTCGGGGATGTTCAAGAGCACTGATGGCGGCGACACGTGGACCGACATCACGAAGAACAGCGGTCTCCCCAGCGGGCTGTGGGGCAACATCGGCATCACGGTAAGTGGTGCCAACCCGAAGCGCCTCTATGCGCAGATCGAGGCCGAGGCCGGCGGGCTGTATCGCTCCGACGATGCCGGCGCCTCGTGGCAGCTGGTGAACAACGAGCGCAAGCTGCGGCAGCGTGCCTGGTACTACTCCAAGGTGTACGCCGACCCGAAGAACGCCGACGTCGTGTACGCCTCGAACGTGCAGTTCCAGGTGTCGAAGGACGGCGGCAAGACCTTCACCAATCTCAATCCGCCGCACGGCGACTCGCACGACTTGTGGATTGCGCCCGATGATCCGGCGCGCATGATCGAAGGCGATGACGGTGGCGCGAGCGTGAGCGTCGATACCGGCAAGACGTGGTCGGCGCAGGACTTCGCGACGGCGCAGTTCTATCATGTCACCACCACGAACCACTTCCCGTATCAGATTTGCGGGGCGCAGCAGGACAACAGCACGCTCTGCGGTCCGTCGCGCGCGCGTGGTGGAATCACGATGGATATGTGGAAGGACGCCGGTGGTGGCGAGTCGGGCTTCATTGCCGCGTTGCCGGACAAGCCGGACATCGTGTTTGCCGGCAGCTACGGCGGTCTGCTGACGCGCAAGGACATGCGCACAGGGCTCGAGCGCGACGTGAACCCGTGGCCGCTCAACCCCATGGGGCACGACGCGAAGGACGCGAAGTTCCGCATGCAGTGGACCTTCCCCATCTTCGTGAGCCCGCACGACGTCAAGACGATCTATGTGGGATCGAGCGTGCTCTTCAAGACCACGAACGAAGGCGAGAGCTACACCGCCATCTCCCCCGACTTGTCGCGCAACGATCCGCGCACGTTGGGCGCATCGGGCGGCCCCATCACGAAGGACCAGACCGGCGTCGAAACGTACGGGACCGTCTTCGCGGTGAGTGAGTCGCCAGTGGCCAAGGGCACCATCTGGGCCGGCACCGACGACGGCCTCGTGCACGTCACGCGCAATGGTGGCGTGTCATGGACCAACGTGACGCCGCCGCTGCTCAAGGAGCGCGAGTGGGCGCGCATTTCCATCATCGACGCCAGCCACTTCGACGCCGGCACGGCGTACGTCGCGGCGAACCGTTTCCAGATGGATGATCAGGAGCCGTATCTCTTCCGCACCACCGACTTCGGCAAGACGTGGACGCGTATCGATGCGGGCATTCCGCGCAACGAGTTCACGCGTGTCATTCGTGAAGACGAAGGACGCAAGGGACTGTTGTTTGCGGGTACTGAGCGTGGTGTGTTCGCGTCGCTCGACGACGGCGCGACGTGGTTCTCGCTCAAGCGCAACTTGCCCATCGTGCCGGTACATGATCTCACGATCAAGGAAGGCGATCTCATTGCCGCCACGCACGGCCGGTCGTTCTATGTGATCGACGACATCAACGTGCTGCGTCAGCTCAGTGCGGAAACGCTGGCCAAGCGCGCGCATCTGTTCACGCCGCGTCCGTCGTATCGCATCAACTGGGGCGGTGGCTTCCAGATTGGCGCGCCCACGAGCCCCGTGGGGCAGAACCCGCCCAACGGCGCGATCGTGTACTACTGGCTCAAGGACAAGGCCAACAAGGTCACGATCGAATTCCGCGACAGCACGGGACGCACGGTGCGCTCGTTCTCGAGTGACGAGCAGACCGCTGCCGCCGGACCGGGCGGCCGTCGCGCCGTCGCTGGTGACCGTCCGCCTACGAACACCGTGGGGATGAACACCTTCTCGTGGAACTTGCGCGAAGCCGACGCCACCACGTTCCCGGGCATGATCATGTGGGCCGGTGTCACCAACGGGCCGCTGGTGCTGCCCGGCAACTACACCGTGCG
>JAIXTI010000094.1 GCA_027484025.1 bacterium | reverse complement strand
TCCGGCGCTACGCGCACATGCGCTTTCCGTACTGGCGGGAGACGGAAACGCCGTGCGGTCGTGGGCCGGGAAGCACGGCCATCAGCGCTTTCCCGTCACGTCATCGTACTACGAGACATGCACGGAAGATGAGCTGCGCGCGGCCGTATCGCATCCCCGAATCACGCTGGGATCACATACCTGGAGCCATCCGGAACTCACTCGCCTATCGGCTGCGGAACTGATCGATGAACTCAAGCGGCCGCGGGAATGGCTGCGGGCGTTTACCCCGAACTACATCGACGCGATCGCGTATCCGTATGGTGCGTTCAACGAGAACGTTGCGGACGCCGCTGCAGCTTGCGGCTACGTTGGCGGGTTTGCCGTAGCGGGTGGCTGGCGACGACACACCGGTGCGAACCGTGGTAGCAGCACGTTTGCGTGGCCGCGTTTCAATGTCCCCAACGGCATCAGTATACAGGGATTCTCCCTCCGTGTCTCCGGGCTCCTGACCTAATGCTTCAGCATACAGTATCGTGAGGATCGTGCACTTGCTTTCCCCGGCACCCGCCGGTGGGCTCGAACGTGTTGTCCAAGCGCTCGCGATCGGCCAACACCGGCGCAGCCACGACGTCCTCGTGATTCCCGTCGTTGAGACGCTTCCGGAGAGCAATGCGTTTGCAGCCCCTCTCGTGCGCGCCGGCGTCGGCGTGATGCCGATAGTTGTCCCTCCGCGCGAGTATCGTAAAGAGCGAGAGAAGCTGGCAGCAATCTTGGACAGTTTTTCGCCGGACGTGGTACACAGTCATGGCTACCGCACGAATGTCGTCGACGGTGGGCTCGTGCGGAAACGGGGAATCGCCATGGTGGGCTCCGCCCATGGATTCACCGGTGGTGCGCTTCGCAACCGTGTGTACGAGTGGCTCGACTGTTTCGCGCTACGGACGTTCGATGCCGCCATTGCAGTATCGCGCCCACTTGGCGAGAAACTTGTCGCGCGCGGGGTTCGCGCGAGTCGCCTGCACGTCGTGCCGAATGCGTGGAGCCAGATATCACCTCCGCTGACCCGCGAAGATGCGCGGGCGGCGCTCAACCTCCCAGACGACCAGAAAGTGATCGGATGGGTTGGCCGCATGACCCACGAGAAAGGCGTTGATGTCTTCGTCGACGCACTTCAGCAATTGACCGCGACCGGGTTGACGGCGTGCCTCGTGGGAGATGGACCTGAGCGAGAGCTCGTTGAGTCCAAAGCGAAGGCGCTCGGCATAAGCGACCGACTCGTCTGGACCGGACTCCTTCAGGAGGCCGGCCGGTATTTCAATGCCTTTGACGTGCTCTGCCAGAGCTCCCGCACCGAGGGCATCCCGATGGTTGTGCTCGAAGCGATGGCTATGGGCATCCCTCTGGTAGTGACCGCCGTCGGTGGCGTTCCCGATGTGGTGTCCCCAGCAGAAGCGATGCTTGTTGCGCCAGAGAATCCCGTGGCGTTGGCGAAAGCGCTCGACCACGCGCTCACTGATGGGGCAGCAGCGGGTGTGCGTGCAGCAGCAGCGAGAGTACGGTTGCAACGGCAGTTCTCAGAAGCGTCGTGGTTGGACGCTCACGATCGTGTGTACGCTTCCGCACGCCGCTCCTGATCAAGCAGCCGGTGGTGACTTTCCGAAGGGACTCTCCACCAGTCGCAACTTTCCGCCCTTCGTTCGCGGTACGCGATCGACCTGCTGAAACTCAATACGCACGGCATCACCGACGCGCAGCTGTAGTTCATGCAGGAGCGTTGTCTGATCTTGCGCGGTGAAGCCCGGAGAGAGAACCGCTTCCACGATGATTCTGTCGAGCGCTACCTGCACGACGCGTGCTTCGTGGAGGGTATCGACCGCCTTGAAGATCGGATCGATACGTCCAATTCGTCGCCCGTCTGGGGTAACGATGACGTCATCCATGCGCCCCGTTATCGCCTGCAGTCCCGGGAATGGACTCCCACAGTCACAAGGGCCAGCTGCACGAACGGCGAGGTCGCCCATTCGGTACCTGATAAGCGGCATGACAGGATTGATGAACCCGGTGGCCACAATCTCTCCTTCTTCTCCTGGGCCTACCTCGCAGCCGTTCTCGTCAAGAAGTTCGAGTACACCGTAGTCGGTGTTGACGTGATACTGGCCCGACCGGCACTGCGTGATGAAAGCCACCATTTCTGCCGAGCCGTAATGATCGAACACGCGGCATCCGAATGCCTGTTCGATGATCACGCGTACTTCTGCAGACAGCGTCTCGGAAGAGGTCACTACCGCTTTGGGTGAGACGCGACTTCCTCCGCGCTGCACGATACGCCGCGCAATGGGCTCCACGCTCGATGGATAACTGTCAATCATCGCCGGCCCGAATCGCTCCAGCGCGTCGATGTAGGCATCCAGCGTATCCGGGCTCAGGTGGTATGACGACATCAGCAACTGATTGGCCGCGTAGTTCCGACGCCAAAATGGCGGCCGTCGCTGATCAGGCGCCACGATGACTCGCCCGGCAAAGGTCGCCACTCGATCAGCCTGACGGACACCGGCCTGCCGTTTCATGCGTTCGAAGAAGGCGTAGTTGCGCTGCAGCGACTCCGCATTCGTCCAGATGGCGAGCGCACGGCCGGTGGTACCACCGGTATGGATTTCCAGCAGCGAATTCGATGCGAAGCTGTCCGAGATGCACCGCTTTCCGGCCTGCTGCACGTCTGCCTTGGACAGCAGTGGCCACGCCTTGAGGATTTCGAGCGCATCATCGGCAGACCGTGGCAGCGGTCCGGCCCACTCTCGGTAAAGGGGTACCTGCTGGACTGCGGTCGTCAGCAGCTCCCGCAATGATTCGGCTTGCGAGACGTTCAGCTCCGCCGTAGTGCGACTCAAGTTCGCCTCGAGTTGCGAGAGGACGCGCTGATGCGTCCCTCCGTACCGGTGCCAGCGCAGCTTCGCCCCATAAGCGCTCAGCGCAGCTTCCTGGATAAAGGTCGGCAAACGGTGGTACAGCGAGATGAGCCGCATGGTGTCTTTCGGGGTGCCTGATTGCGAGAGGAGCGGTTTCTTCAGCACAAAATCTTCCTCGATAGCCGCGCTGTGTAAACCTAGCTTACCTTTCCCTATCGGAATTCGACCACGAACGTCCAGGATCAACATGCCCCAGCGGGTTCCATATCGAGCGCGGCGACTGCTTTGCGTGGTGCCTTATCCCGCGAACACCGGCTTTGCGTGGAACTACATCGAGGGGCTTTACGCCGGGGTTGCCGACCAACTCGCCCTGGACGCTGTCGTCACGTATGTCTCGTATCTGTCCATCGAGCAGCCGCCGCGTTCTTTGCGGGGCAGTAACGCTCAGCCACTCGTGCTCGATGCGTCACTGTCGTCCGGCCGTTCAATCTTCGAGACGGTGGCCGCCATTCGGCGCCTGCAGATCGATACGGTGTATTTCACCGACTTGGCGACATGGCACTGGGCGCTGCCACTCCTCCGCCTCGCCGGTGTGCGCTGGATTGTCGCCCACGACCACACGTCCGGCCATCGCGATCGTCCCACTGGCATCAAGTGGTTCGCCAAGTGGCTTCGCGCGCGTATCCCTGGCATGACTGCCGACCGAATCGTAACCGTCAGTGAATATGTGGCCCGCCGGCAACGGGAGGTGGCGCTCGCCCCATCAGATCGTGTTTTTCCTCTTGTGAACGGCCTGACGCTGCCGGACATGGACACACCACCGTTGGCCATCAACGATGCGGCCGGCGTCGACTTCACTCGGCCAATCGTGGCGTGCGTCTGTCGATCGGCGGTGGAAAAAGGTGTAGACGTCCTCTTTCGAGCATTCAACAGCATGCTCGACAGTTGGCCCGACGATGAGCCGCGTCCGCAACTCGTCTACTTGGGCAACGGCCCTGTCTTTGATGACTTGCGGGCACTTCGCGAAACGCTGCCCCACGGCGCGGACATTCAGATGCTTGGTTATCGGCAAGACGTCGCGTCGTTCCTTCGAGTCGCCAGCGTCTGCGTGGTCCCCTCGCGATGGGAAGACGCATGTCCGCTGAGCGTTCTCGAGCCCATGGCGTGGGGGAAGGCCGTGGTGGCGTCGGCTGTCGGGGGGGTTCCCGAGGAGATCAATAGCCCGGAGGTAGGGGTGTTGGTCCCAAAGAACGACGAAGGGGCTTTGGCGGCGGCGGTCCGTGAGCTTCTGCTGAATGAGCCGAGACGAAGTGCCATCGGACGTGCAGCCCGGGAGCGAATCAGGAATGAACTCAGCCGGGAAAAACACCTCGATGCCATCGTATCGCACCTGACGAGCTTCCAACCGGATCCAATCGTTACGAATTCCTCCTCACAAACAGGAAACAAATAGTGTCGGCACTGACCATTCTGGCCGTCGGGGACATCATGCTGGGAGACTCCCCCCAGGTGTTCGGGTTCGGCGTCGCCTCTTCCATTCGAAAGCATGGGGCCAGTGCCCTGTTCGACCAGGTGAAGCCGCATCTGCGCAAAGCGGATCTCACTATTGCCAACCTCGAGGTGGTTGTCTCGTCACCACCAGCGGGTGCCGCGTTCGGAGAGCGGATCTATAGGGGAGAGACGGAAACGCTCCCTTCGCTCCGCGAGGCGGGCATTGATGTCGTGACGGTCTGCACCAACCACACAATGCAACACGGCCAAGCGGCGTTCGATGCGTGCATGGTCGCCTGCAAGTCTGCGGGGTTGCAGGTGGCCGGCGCCGACTCGGCGGTGGCAGGCATGCAGCGAACGCTTGCAATGGACGTGAGCGGTCGTCGGGTGTGTGTCCTGTCATATAACCTGCGACCTGTCCAGTATCGAACCGCTCCGCCTGCGTGGCCTTCTCCGACGCGCGAACTTATGACTCGTGAAGTCGCCGAGGCCAGCGCACGAGCCGATGTCGTACTCGTCACGTTGCACTGGGGCGACGAATTCATCGAGTATCCGTCGCCGGACCAGATTGCGATGGCACATGCGCTGGTCGATGCGGGAGCCGACGTCATTATTGGACACCACCCGCACATTGTTCAGGGCATCGAGCGCTATAACGGCGCGGTCATCGCCTACAGCCTCGGCAACTTCGTTTTCGACCAGTGGCAGCCACGGTTGCGCCGCTCCCTCATGCTCGAACTACACGTACACGGACGAAAGCATGTGGACTATACCGTGCACCCGACCGTCATTGGTGCGCGGTACGCGCCCGAGCCTTGCGAGGGAGAGCTCCGGCAGCGTGAGCTCGAACATCATAGCCGCCTCGCAGCGCTGATAGGCGTGCACGATGCAGACGCCTATCGCGCCGAGCTCGACACCCAGTACAAGCGGTTCCGCAAAGAGATACTGATGCACTACCTGACGAAATTCTGGAAATTCAACCCCGTGCACTACCTGCAGAACATTGCGGAGATCGTTCGACGGCGGCTCTAAGCCGCCGTCGAATGGTGAAATGATCAGCTGAGAACCGCGGTCGCGTACTCCCACTTGCCGAAAGGCGCGCTTACCTGCACGCCCTGCACCGCGCCTCTGACTCGCTCGAGCATCTCACGGGCGATGGCAATACCCTCGGCCACCGCATGCTCCTTGCTCTTGTCACTTGCGCGTCGCATACGGTCGAGGATCTCCGGCGGTACTGACACGCCAGGTACTTCATTCGCGAGGAACTCGGCGTTTCGCGCCGAGACGAGCGGCCAGATGCCGGCAATGATCGGAACGCGAGTGTCTTTGATGCTGTCGAGGAAACTTTCGAGCTGGACAGGATCGAACACCGGCTGCGTGATGGCATACTCCGCGCCGGCCTCCACCTTCCAATGAAACCGCTTGAGTTCGTGCGCCGCATCTATGGCGACCGGGTTCACCCCAACCCCCACGACGAAGCGAGTCGGCTCACCGATAGGATTTTTGCCGGGGTCCATCCCCCGGTTCAACTGACTCACCAGGTTGGTCAAGCCAATTGCGTCGATATCGAACACGGCCGTCGCGTCCGGATACGGACCCATCTTCGGCGGATCGCCGGTAATGAGCAGCAGATTGCGCAGCCCCAAGGCGGACGCACCCAGCAGGTCACTCAGCATCCCCAACAGATTTCTGTCACGGCAGGCATAGTGAGTAACCGCCTCTATGCCATGTCGTTCGATGATGAGGCTGGTGGCAATCGCTCCCATGCGACTTTGCGCCCGAGGTCCATCGGGCACGTTGATCGCATCGACACCAGCACTCGCCAGCGCTTTGGCATCCTGCTCGAGCTTGGCGGTATCGACGCCGCGCGGCGGAACGATTTCCACGCTCGTGACGAATTGCCCGGAGGCGAGTTTGCTGCCCAACCGCGAACGTTCGGCGAGTGGGGCCACAGGGCGTGACGCCGTTGCCGAAGCCTGCTGCTGCTCACGTGTGTCGCCGACGACGACGCGCGTACGCGGCGCCAGCGGGCGTACGCCCTCCACCATCGCCTTGATGTGCTCCGGTGTCGTGCCGCAGCATCCGCCAATGGTTTTTGCTCCGGCCTGCACAAGATGTCGCGCATAAGTGGCCATGTATTCAGGGCTCGCCATATACATGGTTCGCCCCCCAACGTCTCTCGGCATCCCGGCATTTGGCTGTGCACTCAGCTTGCGGGATGTCACCGCAGCCATGCGCTCGATGGCCTCGAGGATCGTTTGCGGGCCAACGGAGCAGTTGAGCCCGATAATGTCCACGCCCCATTTGTCGAGCACCCGCGCGATATCTTCCGGAGAAGCCCCGTACGCAGTGCGGAGCTCCGTCCCGACTGTTGCCTGCGCGATTATGGGAATGCCGGCATCCACAGATCGGGCAGCGTGAACTGCCTGCTCCAGCTCCTCGAGGTCCGCAAAGGTTTCGAGGATGAAACAATCAGCGCCCCCTTCGGCCAACGCTGTCATCTGTTCGACGAACATGGCACGCGCGTCTTCACGGCTCGTCGGACCATACGGTTCGAGTCTCAAGCCAAGCGGTCCCACGGCGCCGGCCACCAGGCGATCGTCACCGGCAGCGGCTCGCGCGATCTCGGCGGCGCGCCGGTTGATGGTCGCAACCTGCGCGTCCAAACCGTACTGCGTCAGCTTCGCGCGATTGGCCCCAAAGGTGTTGGTCTCCAGAACCTCGGCACCTGCCCGCACATACGCCTCGTGTACTTCGCGCACCAAATCAGGCGAGCGGAGGACCAGCTCATCGTAACACTGATTGATGAACACCCCTTTGGCATACAACATGGTTCCCATTGCGCCGTCAAACACGATCACCTGTTCGGGATCCAGCAGACGGTTCACAAGGGCCGCACGGGGCCGAGAATTCGCCGACAAATTCGCGGGCGTCTGGTG
This sequence comes from bacterium, assembly GCA_027484025.1. Classification (GTDB taxonomy): domain Bacteria; phylum Gemmatimonadota; class Gemmatimonadetes; order Gemmatimonadales; family Gemmatimonadaceae; genus Gemmatimonas. The sequence goes on along the minus strand of JAIXTI010000094.1, from coordinate 1,068 downwards.
CTCGAAAACGGTAGTCATAGATAAGTTGTAACATATGTCCAAGTCCGCTGTCCACGAACTGAGTGCTCAGGCTTCTGAGCGCGGGCGTGCGCTGCACGCCGCCCTTGCCTCCCGCATCCTCGTCCTCGACGGCGCCATGGGCACCATGCTCCAGCGGCACCGGCTCACCGAGGCCGACTACCGCGGCGCCCGCTTCGCCGACTGGCACCGGGACCTCAAGGGCAACAATGACCTGCTGGTCCTGACCCAGCCAGACATCGTCGCCGGAGTGCACCGGGAATACCTCGCGGCCGGCGCGGACATTCTGGAGACCAACACCTTCAATGCCAATGCCATCTCCATGGCGGACTACGGCATGGAGGAGCTTTCATACGAGCTCAACGTGGCCGGCGCCGCCCTCGCCCGCCGCGTCTGCGACGAGTTCGAGGCCCAAGACCCCGCCCGCCCCCGCTGGGTGGCCGGTGTGCTTGGGCCCACCAACCGGACTGCCTCCATCTCCCCCGAGGTGGAAAATCCGGGCGCCCGCAATGTCACCTTCGATGAGCTCGTCAGCGCCTACCTCGAGGCCGTCCGCGGCCTCGTCGACGGCGGCGCCGACATCCTCATGGTCGAAACGATCTTCGATACGCTGAACGCCAAGGCGGCGCTGTTCGCGATCGAGACGTACTTCGAACAGACGGGGACGACCTTCCCGGTCATGATCTCGGGCACCATTACCGACGCCTCGGGACGCACCCTCTCCGGCCAAACGGCCGAAGCCTTCTGGGCCTCCATGGCCCACGTCCGCCCGCTCTCCATCGGCCTCAACTGCGCCCTCGGCGCGGCCCAGCTCCGCGGCTACGTGCAGGAACTCAGCCGTATTGCCGACTGCCATATCAGCGCCCACCCCAACGCCGGCCTCCCCAACGCCTTCGGTGGGTACGACGAAAGCGCGGAGATGATGGCCGAGCACATCGCGGAGTGGGCCCGGAGCGGGCTGCTCAACATCGTGGGCGGCTGTTGCGGCAGCACCCCCGAGCACATCGCGGCCATCGCCAAGGCGGTGGAAGGGGTCGCCCCGCGTGCCAT
>JAIXTI010000166.1 GCA_027484025.1 bacterium | reverse complement strand
GGCGACCGCCACGAGCATGATGTTCATGATGACGATGGCGCCGACGACCAGGCCGATCGCTGGAAGGGCGATGCCGGCTAGCACCAGATAGCTCTTGATCTTGTTCCAGAACTCCAGCGCGCTGTCAGCCGTCTGCAAGGAGAAGTTGTCCGGCTGCGCCGGGCGCAGTTTGCGCTGGCCGCGCATGGCCGCGCGCACCAACTCCATATTCTCGGTCATCGCTGCTACACTCGGCGACTGAATGACCACCGCGTCGACAATGTTGGGACGCGAGTTGAGCAGGCGTCGTGCAGGTGAACGGAACGAGGCGACGACAAAATTGTCGAATGACATGCCGAAGGCCTTTCCCTGTGATACGGCGATACCCACCACGCGATAAGGGACGCCGCCCATCTTGAGTTCACGGCCGAGGGGATCGAGTCCGGGGAACAATCGTTCGGCCGCATCGGGACCGATCACCACCGACTTCTCCCCGCGGTCGAGTTCCTGATCGGTGAGCAGTCTTCCGCGGCTGACGCCCATTTTCTTCACGGCGAAGTAGGCGCCCTGCACGGCAACGCCACGCACCTGGCGCGGCTTGCCACTGGTACTCGACGACGCCATCACCTGATCTTCGCTGTAGAGGTACCACCGGGTATCGGCAGGGAGCGGCGCGGTCGCCGACGGCACGTCGGTCACGTCGAGCCGCGGACGCTTCCGGTATTCTTCCCACGTGGCTTCGTCAACATCGCCAATGTTGATATTGGGGCGATGACGCAGCTCGAACGTGTTGACGGCGATCAGCTTGCCGATGAGATCCTCTTCCATGTACTTCCCCATCCCTTCGACGATGGAGACCACGGAGATGAGGAACATGACGCCGATGCAGACGCCGAGCAGCGTGAATGCGCTCTTGAGCTTCTGCGTACGGATGGTGCTGAGCGCCAATCGAATGGCATCAAAAAACGGCACGGGACCTCGCGTTGTGCGTGACCCCGTGCCGTACGGCCAACGTGGTGGCCGGTTTCAGTGTATTGCTGCGCGCGTGTCGATCAGTGTGCGGCGTTGGTGAGTCCGACGCGTTGAATGAACTGCTCGCGCTGCTCGTCGCTCGCAATCACGCCGTCGCGCAACACCACCACGCGCCGTGCATGCGCCGCAATGTCGGGCTCGTGTGTGACCATGACCACGGTTTGTCCCTGCTGTGCGAGCTCTTCGAACACCTTCATGATTTCCTCGGACGTATTGGAATCGAGGTTACCGGTGGGTTCGTCGGCCAGCAGAATGGACGGGCGGTTCACGAGTGCACGTGCAATGGCGACGCGCTGACGCTGACCACCGGAGAGTTCGTTGGGACGGTGATGAATGCGTTGGCCCAACTGCACACGCTCGAGAGCTTCGGTGGCGCGCTTGCGGCGATCATCGGCGGAAATGCCGGCATACACGAGCGGCAGTTCCACGTTCTGCAGCGCCGACGCGCGCGGCAGCAGGTTGAACGTCTGAAAGACGAAACCGATTTCCTTGTTGCGTACACGCGCGAGAGCGTCGTCACTCATCTCGCTGACGAGCATGCCGTTGAGCCAGTACTCGCCTTCGTTGGGCGTATCGAGACACCCGATGAGGTTCATGAGCGTCGACTTGCCTGAACCCGACGGGCCCATGATGGCGACGTACTCGTTGCGGCGGATGGCGAGATCCACACCGCGCAACGCGCGCACGATTTCGCCGCCCATGTCGTACTCACGCTTGAGTTGCCGCGTGACGATGACCCAGTCCGTGCCCGGGGCGGCGCCGTGCGTCGCGGTAACCGCGAGGCGCTCCCCGGTCGTACTGAGGCCAATCTCCGTGGTGGTCACGACTTCTTCTCCGCTACGGCCTTCTTGGTTTCGGGCACGGTGGGCTTCACCAGGGCGCCATCCTTGAGCTCGCGAATGGCCTGGTACGTCCCGGCTACGATCTTTTCGCCCGCCTTCAGACCGTCGATGACTTCGAAGTGGCGTTCACCGGCAATACCTACCTTCACCGGACGGAAGCTCACCTTGTTGTCGGTGCCCACGATGAACACGCCTTCGACGTCACGCTTGCCTACCTGCTTGGACGGCTGACGGCCAACCGTGACCGCCGAGTCGCCGGCGTTGAGCTCTTCGTTCTCGCGAACCGTGAGCGCGATGATCGGGATGCTCAACACCTTGTTGCGGGTCGCCGTGACGATCTTGGCGGTCGCCGAAAAGTCGGGGCGCGTATCGACCGGGGGGTTCACCAGTTGCACGCGGACTTCGTAGTCGATGGCCTGGTCACCCGAGCTCGCGGCGCCCGTGGCCTTGTTCACGGAGCTGTTGGAAATCTCCACCACACGGCCGGCGAAGGCGGTGTCGGGGAAGGCGTCGATCTGAATGAGCGCCGAGTCGCCGACGCTGATGCGTGCGACGTCGGTCTCGTCGACCTTCACCTTGGTCTCGAGGATGCTCATGTCACTGATCGTGAGCAGCGTGGCCGCGTCCTTGTTGAGCGTACCCATGATCGCCGTTTCGCCTTCTTCCACGTTGAGGCGCGTGATCTTGCCGCTCATGGGGGCGGTGATGATCGTGCGGCTCAGCGCCTGGCGGGCGTCACGCACGGTGGCGACCGACTGTTCCACGGAGAAGCTCGCCGCTTCGGCCAGCGCCTTGTTCACTTCCGACTGCGTGCGGAGCTGTTCGAGCTGTTCTTCACTGACCAGGTTGGGCGACTGCTTCTGGATCTGCGCCGACCGTTCGTAGTTGCGCTGCGCCTGGAGCAGGTTGGCCCGAGACTGCGCGAGCTGCGCGCGCGCCGAGGCCAGCGACGCTTCGCTGCGCTGCAGTGCGGCGGTGGCCTGCTCGGGATCGATCTGCAGCAGCAGTTGTCCCTTCTTCACGATATCGCCTTCCTTCACCACGAGCTTCACGATCTTGCCCGTGACGTCGGCCGATACGTCGACCTTGGTGCGGGGCTGGATCTGGCCGCTGGCGGTCACGGAGGCGACGAGGTCACGCGCTTCGACGGCTTCGACACGGACGTCGACAGGTTTGGTCTTGTTGCGCTTGGCGGCGACGACGCCCAGCCCGGCCACACTGGCGAGGACGACGGTCGCGATTACGATCTTTCCGGTCTTGGTCATCTCTGGTCTCTGTTAGCGAAGCGGACGGCCGACGGCATTCTCGAGCGCCGCAAAGGCTCGTTGCACATCGTAAACGGCGGTAATGCGGTCGGTTTCGGCGCGTTCAAAATCTCCGCGCGCCTGCACCAGATCGACGATGCTGATGGCGCCCACGCGATAGCGCTCCTGCGCCAGCGACAGCGCCGTGCGCGCCGTGCGCACGTTTTCTTCCTGCAAGGCAACCGCCTGCTGCGCGGTCACGAGCTGCAACTGCGC
>JAIXTI010000066.1 GCA_027484025.1 bacterium | reverse complement strand
TCTGCCGAGCGGACATTGGGCGTTGGCTGTGGCCCCAGCGACCGTCTCCGGGACGACCACGCCGGCGGACGTGCGCGAGAGGGCGGGAACACCGCCGGTGGAACCGAGCCCGCGGCTGCGGGACATCGCCTTCGCCGTCGTCGACGTCGAGACGACCGGCACGCGCGCGGGGGCTGGGGACCGCATCACCGAGATCGCCATCGCGCAGGTGCGGAACGGCGAGGTGGTCGATGTCTACAGTCAACTTGTAAACCCCGAGCGTCCGATCCCGCCGTACATCACGGCGCTGACGCAAATCAGCTGGGAGATGGTACGCGACCAGCCCTGTTTCCGGCACGTCGCGCCGGCCGTGGTCGAGCGCCTGACGGGGGCCGTCTTCGTGGCACATAACGCCGCCTTCGATTGGCGATTTGTGAGCGAGGAACTCCGCCGCGGTATGGGGCACGAGCTCTCCGGGCCGCGCCTCTGCACCGTGCGGCTGGCCAAGGTGCTCATCCCCACGCTGGCGCGGCGGTCGCTGGATCATGTCACCCGCTATTTCGGGATCGAGATTGAAGCGCGTCACCGGGCCGAGGGGGATGCGGTCGCAACGGCGCGCGCGCTCGGCCGCATGCTCACGCTGGCTGAAGACGCGGGCGCCACGACGTGGGCTGAGCTTGAGCGGCTGGTGTCTACGCCTGCCGAACGTCGCAAGCGCACGGCGAGTGATCGCCGCCGGCGCGCCTTTCCGTTACCTGCCGATGAGGATTACATCGCGTGAGCGAAACGTTTGCCGTCCATCCGTTCCCTGCGCCCCTGCTCGACAGCCGGCAGGTTGGACGCTTGCGCGTCCACGCCATTCAGGCGGGGGGACAGCAGCTCGATGGCGGGGCGATGTTCGGCGTGGTACCCAAGACACTGTGGTCGCGCCGTATCGAAGCGGATGAGAAGAACCGGATCCCGTTGGGCATGCGCTGCCTGCTCATCGAGCACGATGATGGTCTGGTTCTCATCGACACCGGGTCGGGGAACAAGGAAACACCCAAGTTCCACGACATCTACGCCATTGAAAACCGTGGCGCCGATGGACGAACGGCGCTGGAGGACGGCATCCGCGCCGCGGGGTTCAGCCCCGACGACGTGAAGCTCGTCATCAACACGCACCTGCACTTCGATCATGCGGGCGGCAACAGCTGGCGGGCACCCACGGGCGAGGTCCTGCCGACGTTTCCCAGCGCGCGGTACGTCGTACAGGCGGGGGAACGGGCGTACGCGGAGCAGCCGAACGAGCGCACGACGGCCAGCTACTTCCCGCCCAATTGGGCGCCGATCGTCGCCGCCGACCGTCTTGACGTCGTGTCGGGCGCCCGGGAGATCGTGCCGGGGATTTCGGTGCGTCCGACGCCCGGGCACACGCCGCATCATCAGAGTGTCCTCGTGCGGTCGGCCGGCGAGACCCTTTGCTTTTTGGGGGATGTCGTGCCGACGACGCATCATCTCCCGCTGCCATGGATCATGGGCTACGACGTCGAGCCGCTCGTGACGCTCGAATCCAAGCGGGCGCTGTTGGCCGATGCGCTTCGGGACGACTGGCTCCTGGTGTTCGAGCACGATGCCCACGTGGGCTTCGGGCGCGTGGCGCACGACGGGAAGGCGTACCGGCTGGCCGAATAACGACTTAGCGGCGAATTGCCCGGTGGAGGGGGGTTGACCTCCGGCGTTGGCGGTCTAGGTTTACAGAGTTGTAGGTGTTTTCAGGTGTACGGGTGCGCCTCGGTGTCACCCGGTTACAATCGAGAAGTGGTACGGCATCGATGCCGCACCCACCCTTCGGCCCTTGTGCGAGGTTCAGTCCTCCCAAGGTGTGCTGCTGGAGTCCATCGGATCGGCTGGCCGCGTCGTGTACCCTCTGGGTACGTGTCCGCGGCGGAACGCCGTTTGCGACGCGGGCTCCTCACAGGGGTCCGCGTTTTCTGTTTCTTCTACCGGAGTACGCACTATTCAGGATTCGACGAAGCGTCCGCCACGGGTGAACCGGCAAATCCGGATCAGTCCCGTTCGCGTGATCGGCGCTGACGGTAGCCAGCTTGGCATCCTCGAAGTGGACGCAGCACTGTCCATGGCGCAGGAGCTGGGTCTCGATCTCGTTGAAGTGGCGGCGGCTGCACGGCCTCCCGTGGTCCGCATCATGGACTTTGGCAAGTTCAAGTTCGAACAGGCCAAGCAAGCCCGACTCGCGAAGAAGAAGCAGCACGTGATCCATCTCAAGGAGGTCAAGTACCGCCCCGGGATCGATGATCACGACTTCGATACGAAGACCCGCCATGCGCGGCAGTTCCTCGAAGAAGGCAACAAGGTCAAGGTGACGCTGATGTTCCGAGGCCGACAGATCGCCCATCCCGAACTCGGGCGTGCGGTGGTCGAACGGGTCTCGCAGCAGCTTGCCGACCTGGCCAAGATCGAGAGCGCGCCGACGATGGAAGGCAAATCGATGACCATGATCCTCGCGCCGAAATAATCACCGCTGGTGATTGGTGCGTGATCGGACGCAACTCCGCCCCACATCGGGGCGGTTGACCGCTGACGTGAGTAAAACATGCCGAAGATGAAGACCCACAGCGGC
>JAIXTI010000285.1 GCA_027484025.1 bacterium | reverse complement strand
GGCTCCAGCTCACACACGGTGTCGAACACCGAGAATCGATCGAGCTACCCGCTGACGTGAGATCTACCGACAGATCGCGTGAGTGCTAGATACAAGAGTCGAGCAACGCAGAAGCGAGCAGCCAGGCCCCGCGGTGGCGGTTTCCCCAACCGCCGGTCCTGACTGCTCGCTTCTGCGTTGCTCGACTCTCACGCCTATCCAGAACTCGACTCTGAACTCTCGACTCTCGACTCTGCAGAACTGAGTTCTCAGAGGTAGCGCGGCGGAACCTCCGCTCTCCCGTGTAGATTTGCTGGGTGTCCGGCGCGCTGCGCCGCGGTTGTGTCCCTCCGAAGATCTCTCCATGGCGCGCGCCTGGTTGTCCCCTCTCTGCACCCTGCTGGCGGTTGGTTGTGTGTCTGCCGCTGGCGCTGGTCCCACGGCCTCAACGACGCCGGCACCCGCGGGTCCGTCCGCCGCGGCTCCCCGTGATGCGGCTCCCCGCGATGTCATGGGCCGCGGCGCCCTCTCGCGTGAGGCGTGGGCCGACTCGGTACTCTCCACCCTCTCGCTGCGCCAGAAAGTGGCGCAGATGGTGTGGGTGTGGACGCTTGGCGACTATACCGCCACCGATAACCCGGCGTACGCCACCATCGAGCGACAGGTTATCGACCTCGAACTTGGCGGGATCATCGTGTCCGTGGGTGGCCCCATGGACATCGCCACCAAGATCAACGCGCTGCAGCGCGCGGCGCGGCTGCCGTTGCTGGTCGGGGCCGATCTCGAAACCGGCGCAGCGTTCCGCGCGCGCGGGGGATGGTTCCTCCCCAACGCGATCGAGCTTGGCGGCGCCACGTCGTTTCCGTATCAGATGGGAATTGGCGCGACGCGCGATCCCAAGCTTGCGTACGAAATGGGACGCGTGACGGCGGTAGAGGGGCGAGCGCTGGGCATTCACATGGCCTTCGCCCCTGTGCTCGACGTCAACAACAATCCCAAGAATCCGGTCATCAGTGCGCGCTCGTTCGGGGAAGACGCGTCGCTCGTGTCGGAGATGGGCACGGCGCTCGTGCGCGGCATTCAGGAGAACGGGATGCTCGCCACCGGCAAACACTTCCCGGGGCACGGCGACACCGAACAGAACTCACACCTCGAATTGTCGCGGGTGAATGTGTCGCGCGCGCGGCTCGACAGTGTGGAGCTGCGCCCGTTTCAGGCGGCGATCAACGCCGGACTGCGCGGCATGATGACCTTTCACGGCGATCTGCCCGCGCTCGACACTACGCGCACAGCCGCAACGCTCAGCACCGCCGTCATGACGGATTTGCTGCGCACGCAGATGAAGTTCGACGGCCTGCTCGTGACCGACGCGCTCGACATGAACGGCGTCCTCGGGGGCATGACCATGGGCGAGGCCACGCTGCGCGCGGTGGAGGCCGGCAACGATGTGCTGCTCATGCCCTCCGACGCCAAGGTCTCCATTCAGTCGGTGGTCGATGCGGTGCAGCAGGGACGCATCAAGGAAGCGCGCATCAATGCGTCGGTGAAGAAGCTGCTCATGGCCAAGCACGAGTTCGGGTTGCATCGCACTCGCGTGGTCGACGTCGACAGCGTGCGGGCCAAAGTCGGGACCGTTGCCAATCAGGCGTCCGCGCGCGACGCGGCGGCCAAGGCCATTACCCTCGTGCGCGATTCGCTCTCGCTGGTGCCCTTCAAGATGGCGCGTGACGCGAAGATCGTGAGCATCACGGTGTCGTCGCGCGTCGATCTCGGAGCGGGGCGCGGCTTCGATGCCGAATTGCGCAGTGCCTATCCCAATCTGCTCTCGCTGACGCTGACGCCCGAAGTCGTCGCCGAAGCGACGGCAGGGGCCGCGGCCGGCATTGCCGGTGGATATCGCGTCACTCCCGATCCCACCATTCTCCCGGCATCGGTGCAGAACGCCATTGCCATTGCACGCGGTGCTGACCTCGTGCTGGTGTCGAGCTACATCGGGGCGACATCGAACACCGCGTCGATGGTGGCCACGAAGGGATTGCCCGAGCTGCTGACGGCGTTGCGCGAGGCCAAAACCAAGGTGGTGCTCGTGAGCTTCAACAATCCGTATCTGCAGCTCGGATTGCCACTCACCGAAGCGCACGTGATTGCGTGGAGCCCGTGGACGATGTCGCAGCGTGCCGCCGCGCGGGCGATGCTGGGGCGTGCCCCGACTACCGGCAAGTTGCCCATCACGCTGCCGGGGATTGCGCGCTTCGGTGACGGGCTCATTCGCTGACGGCCTAGACCGGCGCGTTCAGTTGTCGAAGAGATCCAACTGCGCCGGCACCGCCAGCTTTTTCCTGGCACGCGCGCTGCGAACGAGCGCTTCGATGACCGTCACCACGGCCGCGGGTTGCTCTTCTTGCAGCATGGTCCCTGCTTGCTGGATGGTATCGATCTGAAAGTCGGCCACGGTGCGGCGAAGGACGTCCACCTGGGCCGATGTGGGGGCGCTGGGCGTCGGGGTGTCACCCACGAGTAATCGCAGTGGAGCAGTGATCCGCGGCAGACGCTCGGCGATCGGGATGCGCTCGTGTGCGGCCGCCATCGCGCGCAACGCGCGAAAGACGCGGCCGAGATCGTGTTCGATGGGCTCGGTATACGCCTTCACCACGCTGTCCGTCATCCACGTCGACGAGGCGCTTTGCGCTTTCATCGACGAGACAAACCGGCGGCGAGCCAACGCTCGGCCAACCCGATTGTCGAGCAGCGGCGAGACCGCGAGCGCAAGGCGCATCATCTTCGTGGCTTGCTGATCCATGGGGCCGCCGGCGATCGAGACGACGCCGACGATGTCGCTCGGCGCGGTGGCCGCCATGTGCATCGCGATGGTCGCGCTCGTCCCGATTCCCGCCACGACCACGGGCACGCCCGGCAGCTCGGCACGCGTCACCTGCAGCAGGCGCACCGCTTGTTGTCCGAGCGAATAGTCCGCCGACTCCGGACGACTCGATTGCCCCATACCCAATGGGTCGATGACGCGGACGGTCACGCCACGTGCGATGAGACCGCTCACCAGCAAGCGGACGCTATGCGTTGACCCGACGGGCCCGGGTATCAAGAGTACGGCCGGTTCACCTGCCCGCGGCGCCGGCCCCGTGGCCAGCACGGCCAACGACTCTCCGGGCGCGACCACCCGCCGCTCCCGCAACGCGCGTATCCGCGTGGAGGGTGCCGACGGGGCAATCAGCGACGCCAAGAGCGGGATGGCCACGAGCACGCGTGAAATTGTCGGCATGCCTTATCCTGCCCGCCGAATATTTCTATTGTTCGTCGACGGCGTCACACCCACGCAACGTTCGCGGGGCTTTTCCCGCCACGACGCCTCGTATTCTCACCGGGTTCACACCATGCGCACATTACTGCTGCTTCCGACCACCGCCGTCGTTTGGGCGCTCTCGAGCATCACCTCGCAATCGGACGCCCCACGGATTGCCACCGATCTCACCGGGACGTGGAACTACAAGGTCGTCACGGAGAACGGTACGGGAACGCCGACGGTGACGATGCGACAGAAGGGCGACTCACTGTCTGGAACGTACGAGTCGGCGCGCATGGGCGCCCTGCCGTTCAAAGGCTTGGTGAAGGGTAAGACCTTTACGTTTGCCGTGAACACCTCGGGCGGTGCAACGCTCACGTTCAACGGCACCATCGTGAGCGACGATGCCGTGAATGGTGAGGTCGATTTTGGCGGGCAGGGTGGCGCGACGTTCAGCGGGGAACGGAAGAAGTAGCACCGGACGCCGCCGCGTCGGGCGTGGCCGGTACACCGCACTGCGGGCAGTACGGATAGAAGGCGTTCTTCTTCGTCGAGCAGCTGGTGCAGCTATCGAAGAGACCAAGCCCGCAGTGCACACAGAAGTTGGCGGGGCCGTTCGGCCCCTTCGCGATACCGCGCTCGCAGCCCGGACACACGCCGCCATCGATGCGCTTGATCGCGGCGTCGTACGGCACCGAGCGACGACGTTCCGCCTCGCTCTTTTGTTCTTCCTGTCGTCGCCGTTCGAGGTAGCGCCGCATGGCGCGAATGATGTACACGCCCGCGACAGCCGACGCGACAATGCCCACGCCGTAGCGCACGTAGCCACCGTAGCTCGGCAGATACGGCACGAGCTCGACGAAGAACGCGAATAGCGCAAAGAGCACGAAGCCGCGCCACAGGGGCCAGTATTCACTGCGCCGCTTGCGCGCGACGAGCCATCCGGCCAACAGCAGCAGCGGCAACGTGAGCGCCAGCCGGATGCCGAACGTGCGCAGCTCCTGCGTGAACGCGGCCCGTTCGAACGGTGCGCGCGCGGCGGTTTCGAGCGCGGCTTCCTGCTCGCGCACCTCGCTGGTCGCCTGACTGACGGCCAGCAAATCCGCATCGAGTCGCTCCACCACCGATTCTGCGGCACGCTCAACGCCCTTCAGCGAGTCGAGCACGCGTGTGCGCGACAGTACCTCGGGGTCCTGCTTGGGATCGGTCGTCGCCGTGCGCGTGGCAATCCACGCATCGAACTGTTCGCGCTGCGCGGTCCACGCATTGCGCGACGCTACGAGCGACTGTTGCGCGCGAGCGTGCTCGTCCTGCAGGCGTGATGACTGCGACATCAGCGAATCGCGCCGCAACTGCAACGGTGCCGAGGTGGCGGGGTCGATGAAGTCGCGAATGGAGAGCGAACGGTCCACGCCGGGCAGCTCGCCCACGATCTTGCCGCCGAGGCCGATCAGAAAACTCGCGAACACGATGGAGACGACCCACATCGCCATCGCGAACAACCGCTCCGGGACCCGCAAGAATCCGAACATCGGTCAGTCTCCGCTGATGAGTTGTGAGGCGAGATCACTGACTTCATTGCACACGAGTTGCACGTCGACCTTTTCGATGGGGTGGGGCACGTCGGGGAGCAGCGAGGCGCGCGCGCGGGGCAGGTGCGCGGCGGCGCTGACGGCGTCGTCGAGCGACACGGAATCGTCGCGTCCACCAACCAGCAGATGGACGGGGCAGTGGACTGACTCGAGCAAGGCGTTGGTGAGCAGGGGTTCCTCGCCGAGCTCGCGCAACATCGCGGCGGTTTGTGCGAGCACCAGCTCCCAGCCACCGGCGCCGCTGTGGCGTGCGGCCAGTGCCGCCGCGTAGGCGGGGAGCTTGGCGCTGATCACCTGCGGGTCGAGGCGCGAGGCCGCCGCTTCGGCGATGGCCGGCGTCCAGTGCAGCATCGTCCCCAGGGTAACGATGCCGCCGATCGTCCCGGGCGCGAGGTGCTCGAGCAGGAGCGCCACATAACCCCCCATGGAGTAGCCGAAGACGACCGGCCGCACGAGCCCCGCGTCGTGAATGGCCGCCTGCAGGGCCAGCGCAAAGGTGCGCAAGTCGAAGGCGGTCTGGGTGGCCAGCGGGGTGTGCCCATGGCCCGGCAGCTCCACCCCGAGGACCTCGGCGTAACGACGCTGGGCGCGCAACGCCTCCACGACCGGCTGCATCTGCGCCCCGCTCCCGAGCGCGCCGTGCAGCACCACCACCGACGGGACGAGCGGTTGAAAGGTAGACATGCCTCATGAATTACACTGCGCCCTCCCCGCACGACAGAGTGGATATACATTTCTGGTTCTGTTCTCGTGCTCGTGTGAGCGTCCCCCTGCGTCCGTGAATCGCGAATGACCCCCGAACTCTCCACGTTACTGGCGGCATTGGCGGGCGGGATGGCGATCGTGGCGGGCGTGGTCTATTGGTGGATCAACCGCACGCCATCGGTCGACCGCGACGCCGATCAGCCGTTGCCGTTGTTCGGCGGCCTCACGCCCGAGGAGCGGATGCGCTCGCCGGCCGCGTCGCGCCCGGCGGTGCCCTCGGGGGCGGCGACGGACTTCGCGCCCAGAGCGACACGTCCCGACCCGTCGCCGATGCCGACCACCCCGCCGCGCCCAGCGCCGGTCATTCGCGAGTTCGTCACCCGGCCGGCCGTGCAGGTGCCCGCGCCTGCACCCAGCCCCGCGCCGCCCGCGGCCGATCAACCCGTGGTCAGCCCGACTGGTATTCCCGGCACCATGGTCGAAGCCCACGCACTGCGCTTCAGCGTCCCCGCCGAAGGCACGCTACAGTTCCTTCCCGGCCGGCTCGAGATCGGCGCTGGGCTCGATGCGGGTCGCGAAATCCGCTTCGTGCGTGTCGAGGGCCCGAATGGGATCGAGGTCACCTTCGGCCGCGCCGATGGCGAGCTCTACCGCCACATTCAGCTCCGCGACAAAACCGTGAGTCGTGCTCACGCGGTCATGCGCTTTCGTGAGGTCACCTGGTTCCTGCAGAACCTGTCACACACGAATCCGGTGCTGCTCAACGGCGTGCAGATGGCTGGTGACGCCGAGCGTCCGCTGGCCGACGGCGATCGTGTCGAGATGGGCGAAGTGCATTTCACCTTCCGGAGCCGCTGACCGATGGACGCGTCGCACGAGCCGCAGGACATCGGCGATCTCTCCGACGAGTACACGCTACTTGGCGAGCTCGGCCGTGGCGGCAACGCGATCGTCTACAAGGCGCGTGATCGTGCCCTATTTCGTGATGTCGCCATCAAGGTCGTGCGCCCGCGCTTCGCCGCGACCGCCGACCAAGCGATCGCGCGCCTCGAGCGCGAAGCGCGCACCGTCGCCCGGTTGCAGCACCCCAACATCGTCACGGTCTACGCCGTCAAGCGGCTGCCGGACGGTGGCCTCGCGCTCGTCATGCAGCTCGTGCCCGGGCGCACGCTCAAGCAGGCGATTCAGGATGACGGACCATTCGACGCCGAACGCGCCGAACGGGTGCTGCACGACGTGGCCGAAGCGTTGGCCTTCGCCCACGCCAATGGCGTCATTCATCGCGATGTGAAGCCGGAAAACGTCTTCATCGACTCGCAGAGCGGCCGCGCGCTGCTCAGCGATTTCGGCATTGCGCACTCGAGCGAGTTCGATTCGCGCCTCACGATGACGGGGTCGGCGATCGGCACGCCCGCGTACATGGCCCCCGAGCAGATCGACGGCGCGCCGGCGAATGCGCGGTCCGACCTCTACAGCCTCGGCCTCCTCACGTGGGAAATGCTCACCGGTGAGCGCCCGTGGGCCGGCGATGCGTTGTACAACGTCATTTACAAGCAGAAGCACGAGGAATTGCCGGCCATCGACTCGCTTCGGCCAGGCGAGGTGCCGGCCCGGTTGCAGTACATCGTCGAACGCATGCTGCAGAAGCGTCCTGGCGCACGCTGGGCAGGCGCTGACGGCCTGCTGGCCTCGCTCAATGCGTGGGTGGTGCCGAGTGATTGGCGGCAGTGGGAAGAGTCGCACAAGCGCCGCCGTGAGCGCGAGAAGGCCAGTCCACGTCCTGTCGCCGCGCGCCAGGATGGCCACGACGACGCGACCGTCCGCTTTGCGCGTCCAATGGCGGGGCTGACGCCGGAGAGCATGGCGGAGGCGGCGCTCGTTCCCCAACGCGTCGCGACCCCGCAGCCGGTGGAGGCGGTCGAAGACGATGCGGCGCCCTCGTGGGCGACCGAAACGGCACCGCCTGCGGGCGGTCGTCGTCGGTGGCTGATCGCGGCGTCGCTTGGACTCGCGCTGGTGGGCGGGGCCGCGTACGCGATGTACGCCGGCAAGCTGGCGCCATTGGTGCGCGGTACGTCGTCGGCCGCGGTGATCAACGATGAGGCTGGCGTCGAGTTGCCGATCGTCAGCGCGGGGGCGCCCATCGTGGACAGCGCCGCGGCCTTGGCCTCGGATTCGGTCACGATCGCCAACGCGGCCTTGCTGCGCGATTCGCTGGCCGTCGCGCAGCGGCTTTCCGATTCGGTGCGCATCGACTCGATGATGGCGGCGGCGCGTCGCGCCGAACGACGCGCGGCACGGCTGGCAGCCGGTGCGACCGCGCCGGTGCCGGCCGCTCCGGTCGCAAGCGCGCCGGTCGCCGCCGCGCCTGCCGCTCCCGCCGCGCCTACCGCGTCGGTGCGATCCACAGACGATCCCGGCATCGTAGCTGCCGGCGGGCGCCATTCGTGCGCGCTTGTCGCGAGCCGCGTGCTCTGCTGGGGCGCGAACGATCGCGGGCAACTCGGCGATGGCGATGCCGAAGGCCGAGGAACGCCAGCACCGATTGTCGGCGATCTCGATTTTGTTCAGGTCACGACGGGACTCTCGCACAGTTGCGGTGTGGTGCGCGGCGGTGACGCGTATTGCTGGGGCGCCGACGATCGCGGACAACTGGGCGACGCCACCTTCACGTCGCGATCGGCTCCCGTGCGCGTGTCGGGCAATCAGAATTTTCGCGTTCTGCGCGCGGGGCAGAACCACACCTGTGGGCTGACCACCGGCGGCGACGTGCTCTGCTGGGGCGCGAACGGCAACGGACAGCTTGGCGACGGCGGGACCGCAAACCGGTCGTCACCCGTGTCCATCGGCGGCGGACTCAAATTCGTGTCGGTGTCGGCGGGATGGAATCACAGCTGCGCGGTGGCCTTCGACGGCACGGCATACTGCTGGGGGGCCAACAGTGCCGGCCAATTGGGCAACGGGGGGCGTGCCGACGCGCGTACGCCGACGGCAGTGAGCGGTGATCTGCGCTTCACCAGCATTGCCGCGGGGGCGACGCACAGCTGCGCGGTCACGGACGGCGGTGACGCCTTCTGCTGGGGACGCAACAACTTCGGTCAGTTGGGCACGGGCGGCACCGGCGATCAGGCGGTGCCGGCACCGGTGTACGGCTCGACCAAGTTTGCGTCGGTCACGGTGGGGGGAGTGCACAGCTGCGCGCGCACGCGCTCCGGACAAGTGTTCTGCTGGGGACGCAACGTGTACGGACAGCTGGGCGACGGGAGCAACAGCACGCGGGATACGCCGACGCGCGTTGCCGGTGGCGTGCCCTTCAATGCCGTCCACGCCAGTGGTGCGCATACGTGCGCAACCAGTGGCGACGACGGACTCTGGTGCTGGGGCTTCAACGTGGAAGGACAGCTCGGCGACGGATCCCGCAATCACCTGTCCCGACCGACCCGCGTCGTGTTGCCGTCCCGCTGATGATCCCGTTCGGCACGAGGCGGATGCGCGAAGTGGTGCGGCGCGCCGTGGGCGCGCTCGTGGGCACACTCGTGGCTGGTATGCTCACCGCGTGTGCGGGGCTGAGTGAAATCACCGAGCCCAAGCCGCTGCTGGTGCCGGTGAGTTCAGTCACGGTGTCGCCAACGGCGGCGTCGGTGGTGGAAGGCAACAGCGCGGTGTTGCAGGCGCGGCTGTTCGACGAATTGGGCCGTCCGCTGAGTGACCGTCCGTTGCTCTGGTCGAGCAGCGACACGGCCGTCGTGCGGGTGACGGCAACAGGGGAAGTGGCGGCGCTGCGGGCCGGCACTGCGCGCGTGTCGGTGTCGGCCGAAGGGAAGAGCGCGATTGCGGTAGTCAGCGTTTCGCGCCGTGCTGTCGCGAGCATTCAATTGTCGCCGCCGAATCCGTCGCTCTTTGTGAACGGGACGCTCCCGCTGGTGGCCACACCGGTCGATGATCGCGGGCAAACGCTCCTCGATCGCGCCGTGCTCTGGCAATCGAGCGCACCGGCGGTGGCGATCGTGAACGCGAGCGGTGTGGTGAGCGGGCTCGCCGCTGGCGTGGCGACGATCACGGCGACCAGCGAGAGTCGGTCGGCGGTGATCGGTGTGACGGTGTTGCCGGTACCCACAGCCACGGTGCAGCTCTCGCCATCGCGCGACAGTCTCATTGTCGGTCAATCGACGCAGCTCACGGCCGTCGCGCGCGATGCCGGGGGCGCCGCGTTAGCGGATCGCGTGTTCGGGTGGAGCTCCAACGCCGCAGGCGTTGCTACGGTGTCGTCGTCCGGTCTGGTCCTCGGCGTCGCACCTGGTACCGTGACGATCACCGCGTCCAACGGTGGGCGCAGCGGCGACGCGGTCGTGCGCGTGTTGCCGCGCCCCGTCGGCGCCGTCATTGTGTCGCCGTCGCAATCGGCGCTCACCGTCGGGCAGACGCTGCGACTCACGGTGCAGGTGACCGACGACAACGGTACACTGCTCACCGGTCGGCCGGTCACGTTCCTCAGCAGCAACGGCGCGGTGGCACGCGTGGCCGCGGACGGCACCGTCACGGCGAGTACACCGGGCAGCACGGTCATCTCGGCGTTCAGCGAAGGGCGCAGTGGCACCGCCACTGTGACCGTGAGTGCGTCGCCGGTGGCGTCGGTGCGTGTGTCGCCGGCCACGGTGACGCTGCAGACGGGTGCAACGCAGCGTTTCACCGCCGACGCGCTCGACGCTTCGGGCGCGGTGTTGGCGCAACGGTCGATCACGTGGCTCAGCGGCGCGCCGTCGTTCTTTTCGGTAAGCGCCGATGGCACGGTCACCGGCGTTGCGCCCGGAGCAGGAGTGCTCTTTGCCTCAGCGGAAGGACGTCTTGGCAGTGCCGCGGTGGTGGTGCAGGGCGCGGCGGTGTCGACGGTGAGTTTCGTCACGAGCACGCCGCAGCTATTCGTCGGCGATACCCGCGATTTCACGCTCGTCGTTCGTGATGCCAGTGGCGCCGAGATCGCAGGGCGGCTGGTGCAGTGGGCGTCGAGTGCGCCGACGGTGGCGGTCGTGTCGGGGACCGGTCGTGTGCGTGCGGTATCCCCCGGTTCGGCGGTCATCAGCGGCACCGTCGATGGCATCGCTGCGGTAACGACCGTGACGGTGGCACCAGTGCCCGTGGTAGCGGTCGCGGTCTCGCTGGCGGCCACAACGGTGCTTCCCGGACAGAGTACCACGGCGGCCGCGGTCGCTCGCAGTCAGGCGGGCGATGTCCTGACCGGGCGCCCGGTGGCGTGGACGAGTTTGTCGCCGGCCGTGGCCACGGTGAGCGCCACGGGCACCATTTCGGCGCTGAGTACGGGGACGGCGATCATCCGCGCGACGGTGGAAGGCGTCTCGGGGCAGGCCACGTTGACGGTGTCGCCCACGCCCGTTGCTACGGTCACCGTGACGCTGGCGTCTTCCTCGTTGTTCGTGGGGCAGACTACGCAGGCCACTGCCGATTTGCGCGGCGCGGCCAATCAGTCGCTATCGGGGCGGGCCGTGGTGTGGACCAGCACCAATACCGCGATCGCGACGGTGTCGGCGGCGGGCGTGGTGTCTGCGCTGGCGCCTGGAACGGCACAGATCATCGCGGCAAGCGAGGGGGTGAGCAACGCGGCGACGGTGACTGTGTCGAATGTGCCGGTGGTGTCGGTGACGGCGACGCTCACACCGGCGAGTATCGTGGTGGGTGCGACCTCGGTCGGCACTGCGGTGACGCGCGATGGTGGAAACAACGTGCTCACGGGGCGTACGATCACGTGGGCGAGCAGCAATACCGCGGTGGCCACGGTCAGCGGCAGCGGCGTGGTGACGGGGGTCAGCGCCGGGAGCGCGACGATTACGGCCACGAGCGAGAGTGTGAACGGGACGGCGACGATCACGGTGTCGAATGCGCCCGTGGCGTCAGTCTCGGCGACGCTTACGCCGCCAAGTATTGTCGTCGGCGCGACGTCGACGGGCGCCGCCGTTGTGCGCGATGCGAGCAACAACGTGCTCACGGGCCGCACGGTGACGTGGGCGAGTAGCAATCCGGCCGTGGCGACGGTGATCGGCAGTGGCGTGGTGACGGGCGTCAGTGCCGGCAGCGCGACAATCACCGCCACGAGTGAAGGGGTGAACGGCACCGCCACGATTACGGTGACGAATGTGCCGGTCGCGTCGGTCACGGCGACGCTCTTGCCGACGAGTATCGTGGTCGGCGCCACGTCTACGGGGGCCGCCGTTTTGCGCGACGCGAGCAACAACGTGCTCACGGGGCGCACCATCACGTGGGCGAGCAGCAACACGGCGGTGGCCACGGTGAGCGCGAGCGGTGTGGTCACCGGCGTGAGCGCGGGGAGCGCGACGATTACGGCCACGAGCGGCGGCGTGAACGGGACGGCGACGATCACGGTGACGAACGCGCCGGTGGCGTCGGTGACTGCGACGCTCACCCCGACGAGCATTCTGGTCGGCGCCACCTCGACCGGCAGTGCGGTCACGCGAGACGCGAGCAACAACGTGCTCACGGGGCGCACGATCACGTGGGCGAGCAGCAATACGGCGGTCGCGACCGTCAGCGCCGGTGGTGTCGTGACGGGCGTGAGCGCGGGGAGTGCAACGATTACCGCTACAAGCGAAGGCGTGAATGGCACTGCGTCGATTACCGTCACGAATGTGCCGGTGGCGTCGGTGACGACGACGCTCAGTCCCACCAGCATCGCGGTCGGGGCGACGTCTACGGGGAGCGCCGTCACGCGTGATGCGAGCAATAACGTGCTCACCGGGCGCGCCATCACCTGGAGCAGCAGCAACACCGCGGTCGCGACGGTGAGCGGCAGCGGCGTCGTCACTGGCGTGAGCGCTGGGACGGCGACGATTACGGCGACGAGCGGCGGCGTGAACGGCGCGGCGACGATCACGGTGACGAATGCACCGGTTGCCGCCGTGACGGTGTCGCTGAGTCCGACCAGTATTGCAGTGGGGGCGACGTCCACCGGCAGTGCGGTCACGCGGGATGCGAGCAACAACGTGCTGACGGGGCGCACG
>JAIXTI010000283.1 GCA_027484025.1 bacterium | reverse complement strand
CGGCGACCTGCTGACCGAGGCCACCGGCTGGCGAATTCCAGTCGAGGCGCTGCACTGGTGGGTGCGCGGCGCCCGCGATCCGCAAGGCCGCGCCCGGCTGCGCTATGACGAGAACGGTCGCCTCGCCCAGCTGGAACAGCACGGCTGGACGCTGCAGTACCGTGCCTGGGACGAGACGCTCGGCCTGCCGACCCGGCTGATCGCACGGCGCGGCAACGACGAGGTCCGGGTTGCGGTGATGCGCTGGGACGCCACCAGCGCGCCATGACGCCGCGCATCGACCTCGCCACCGGCACGATCCAGCAATGGCCGGCGCCGGCCAAGTTGAACCTGTATCTGGCGATCCTGGGCCGACTGCCCACCGGTTACCACCAGCTGGAAACCGCCTTCGCGCTGATTGACCTCTGCGACCGGCTGGATTTCCAGCGGCGCGACGACGGCGCCATCCTGCGCCCTCGCGGTGC
Source organism: bacterium (assembly GCA_027484025.1). Lineage (GTDB taxonomy): Bacteria > Gemmatimonadota > Gemmatimonadetes > Gemmatimonadales > Gemmatimonadaceae > Gemmatimonas. Next base: position 2,234 of record JAIXTI010000283.1, on the reverse strand, counting down.
CCACGGCGTGCCGGCCGACGCGGACCTGGTGGTGCGTGCGGCAAGGCTGTTGCAAGACGCCGCCGGCTGCCCGCTCGGCGTCGAGATCGGTGTCGACAAGCGCATTCCGATGGGCGCGGGCCTCGGCGGCGGCAGCAGCGATGCCGCGGCGGTGCTGCTGGCGCTGAATCGGCTGTGGGCGCTGGACTGGTCCACCGCCGCGCTGGCCAAGCTTGGCGCCCGGCTCGGCGCCGACGTGCCGGTGTTCGTGCACGGCCAGCACGCCTGGGGCACCGGCACCGGCACCGAACTGACGCCGATCACGCTGCCGCCGCAGCGTTACCTCGTGCTGCACCCGGGCGTGGCCGTTGCCACCGCCACCGCTTTCGCCGACCCCGAGCTGCCGCGCAGTACGCCCAGTCTGGCGGCGTGCGACTGGCTCGCCGCACCGCGGCTGGCCAACGACTTCGAAGCGGTGGTGCTGCAGCGCTGGCCGGAGGTCGGCGAGGCCGCCGCCTGGCTCCGTGCGACCTGCGGCGAAGCGCACCTGTCCGGCAGCGGTAGTGCCCTGTACGCCCGCCTTGCCGACGATGCGCGCCTGCCCGCATCACCGCGTCCGCACTGGCAGCTGCACGACTGTCGCCACTGGTCGGATGCCGCCTCCTGACGGCCGCTTCAGCGCCGCTGTGCCACCATTTCCGCTAAATCCGCTGTCACACAGGTTCCCGTCATGGCCCAGTCCCCGCACATCTTCGACGTCACCGAGCAGAACTTCGAGCAGGAGGTCCTGCTGGCCTCGCAGCACACCCCGATCCTGTTGGACTTCTGGGCCGCGTGGTGCGGTCCGTGCCGACAGCTGATGCCGACGCTGGAAAAGCTCGCCATCGAGTTCGGTGGCGCCTTCCGGCTGGGCAAGGTCGACACCGACCAGCAGACGCAGGTCGCGGCGGCTTTCGGCATCCGCAGCCTGCCCACCGTCGTGCTGATGAAGAATGGCCAGGTCGCTGACCATTTCATGGGTGCGCAGCCGGAACGGACGGTGCGCGAATTGCTGGCCCGCCAGCAGATCCTCGCCGGGGTCGCACCGACGCCAATCGCCGCGGGAGCGCCGACCGAAGATCCGATGATCGAGGCCGATGTCGACGTGGATGCGAAGATCGCCGCACTGAAGGCGACACTTGCCGAATCCCCGGACAAGGAAGAGACCGCGATCGAACTGGCCGAGCTGCTGGTTCGCGTCGGCGAGAAAGACGAAGCCACCCAGCTGCTCGACGGCTTGAAGACCCAGGCCGAGAGCGACGGTGCCCGCCGCGTTCGCGCGCTGCTGGGCTTCGTCCGCCAACTCGAGCACGCGCCGGACCCGGACAGTCTGCAACAGCGCGTCGCCCGCAACCCGGCCGACCTCGAAGCCCTGCACCTGCTTGGTGTGTTCCTGCTGCTGGCAGGCCAGGAGCAATCCGCACTGGATCATTTCCTCACCGTGATGCGGCTGGATCGCAAGTTCGGTGAAGACCTCGGCCGCAAATCGCTGATTGATGCCTTCCGACTGGTCACGGACGCCGATCTGGTCGGCGACTATCGCCGCCGGATGAGCAGCCTGTTGTTCTGACGTGCTCGCACGCTTGAACTTGAAGCCGGCCACCCTGCGCCGGCTGATGAACCTCTGGCCGCCGTACCTCGCGGCCGGCATCGTGGTCGAGGAAATCCGCGCGGACTACCGTTACGTCCGTGTCGCCCTGAAGGACCGCGTCGCCAACCGCAACTACTTCGGCACCCACTTCGGCGGCAGCCTGTTCGCGATGACCGACCCGTTCTACGCGCTGATGCTGTTCCACCAGCTCGGCCGGGAATACGTGGTCTGGGACAAAGCCGGGAAGATCGACTTCGAACAGCCCGGCCGCGGCACCGTCCGCTGCGAATTCCACCTCGACGACGCCACCATCGCCGAAATCACCGGCGCCGCTGCCGACGGCAACAAGGTGCTGCGCTGGCTGCCGATCGAGATCAAGGATGGCAACGGCGAGTTGGTCGCCCGGGTCGAGAAGCAGGTCTATGTGCGCAAGAAGCCGCAGCGCACGCCGGTAACCCGGGTGGAGTGAGCGGCAGCGACCTGCGCGCTCAGCGGCCACCGGAACTGGGCGGCTCAGCGCGCCGGATCGAACCTCAGGTGCAGACGGCCACCGGGCAGCTGGGCCCACCAGCCGTCCAGATCGGCGCGTAGCGCGTACAGACCGTAGGGCGTGACCAGCGCGGCG
>JAIXTI010000079.1 GCA_027484025.1 bacterium | reverse complement strand
GTTGCGTACGCGCCCGCAGCGCATTGAGGATTCGGCGGATGCGCCGAGTTGCTTGTCTAACGTGTGTTGTTGCAGCTACTCTTGGTCCGAGGTCATCACCTTGAACTTCGAATTGGCGACAAGGGCATTGATGGATATGGGGACTGTCCTGACGACGCGGATTGGGATAGCGGCGGTAGTTGTGCTCGCTTCGCTTACGGGCGCCACAGTGGCGTCGGCCGCCGGCGCGCGGCCAGTGCAACGCACCTCTCGCGATTCCCTGCAGCTCCGCAAGCAGGTGCAGGACGACATCGCGCGATTTCTGCGGCAGTGGCGGAGTGCGTGGTTGCTATCCGCCAGTCGGAAGGATGTCGCGCCAGTCTATGTCGAGGTGGCCGCGGCACGCCGGACGTATACGCACTGCCACGTCGTGGGTGATGGTGGTGAAGAGGGCGAGTGGCGCATGCGCGCGGGGTACGACGGCATCACCACCCCGCCGAACGCGTTCGCCAAGTGTCCGACGTGGCTCATTGGTGAGCCGCCGTCTGGAGGCGACGAGGCGGACGGTATCGACAACGCGCTCGCCCCTGAGCAACGCGTCATCGTGCGCGCGGCTCGGGACACGCTGTTGGGCGTGTTGGACCGCGCACGCGCGCAGCTTCCCGGCGACGCGTGGCTCGTTGGGCAGCTGGTGCGCTTTCGCGTCGACCAGCACGACTGGGATGCGGCATTCAACGCCGTCGACACGTGTGTCGTCGACGCGTTCTGGTGTGCGGCGCTCCGCGGCTACGTCTACGCGCGCGCCGGTCGTCCCGAAGCGGACGCGCATTTCGTGGCCGCGACGGCCGCGATACCGCGTGCGGCGCGCTGTGACTGGCTCGATATCTCGCCGTTGATCGCACAACCCGAACGCGCGCAGTATCTGGCGCAGTCGTGCGCGGCGCGCGAGCAACTGTTCGCCACCTTCTGGTGGCTCGCAGATCGCAGTTGGCGTGACGCCGTCAACGAGCGACGGGCGGAACACTTCGCGCGACGGGTGCTGATTCTCTTGCGAAGTGCCTTGCCGGACGACGAGAAGCAGCTCTGGTATCCCCTGGAGGTGCGCAGCACGCTGACCGAGTGGCTGATCCGGTATGGTTGGCCCACGACCGGCGTCTGGGGCGGTGGTGCAGTGGACGTGGGCCATGACACCTATCTTCGGCTGCGCCAGACCGAGGCGGTGGCACCATACACGACCGCCGAATACTCGCCCGATCGTCTTCAATTGAGCGCCGCGTTTTCGGCCGTGCTCGATCCATACCACGCCACCGCCAGCGCATGGCAGCTCAACGCGCCGCCCGGGGCAGGGTACAACGTGGTGTCACAGGACCGTATGTGGTGGCCCCACGAACACGCACGATACGGGACCGCGCCGCTATACCAGCTGGCGAGTGGACAGAGTGCGGTGTTGCGCCGTCAGCAGGACGTACGGCTGCTCATCGCCATCGACGGCGGCGCCCAGTCCGACAACTCGGCCGACATTCTCGGTCTCATGTCGGACTCCTCGCGAGCCACTCTCATCACGTCAGAAGGCGCCGACGAGCCCGTAGCCATGTACGAGCAGCCCGCGACGCGACTCGCGCGCGTGGTCATCGACCAGCCACTGACATCGCGCCCGCTGATGCTCGATGTCGAACTCGCCGCAGTGGGCGCGCGCGCACCGCGTGGAACGGCTCGATTGCGGCAGGGGTTCACGCCTCCGCCGCCGCTCCGTGAACTCGCACCCCACACCATCGACATTTCCGATCCGATCTTCTTCGAAGCCGGTGAACCGGGTGCCCTGCCATCCGATGCGGACGCCGTCGCGCCGTTGATGCTCGGCAGCCTGGACGTTTCGCCGGAAAGCCGACTCGGCGTGTTCTGGGAGACCTACGGCGTAGCGGTTGGTGATTCGATTCAATTCACCGTCACTGTCACGCCAACCGAACGGCCGGGGCTCCTGCGGCGAGTGGGCTCGGCGCTGCGCGTCGTCAGCAGCGCGATGAACGGCGTGGCCGTCACGTGGACAGACCCGCGGCTTCGGGACGGTGCGACGGCGACGAGTGCGGTGCCGATTTTACCTCGCGCGATCATTGTCTCGCTCGCGGGGCTGCCACGTGGTGGCTATCAGGTGGAGATCACGGCCACATCGAAGGGGCGACCGGCGGTGCGCTCCCAGCGCGATGTCATGATTCGCTGAGCCCTTGCCTGTTGGCGCCACTTCGCGGCGCTAGGTAAAGGACAACACGGGGCAGGCAGCGCTAACTTACCTCTATGCACCCGCCCCTCACCCACGTCGAAGTCCGCGTCCTCGGCTCGCTGCTCGAAAAGGCCGCGACGACCCCCGAGCACTACCCGCTCACGCTGTCGGCACTGGTGGCCGCCTGCAACCAGCTCTCCAACCGCGAGCCGGTCATGCAGCTCGATGAAGATGCCGTGACCTCGGCCGTCGTTGCGCTGCGCCGACGCAGCCTGCTGCGCGCCATTCAGCCCGCCGGCTCGCGCGTCACCAAGTACCAGCACCTGCTCAACGAAGCGCTCGACCTGAACGCGCGCGAACTCGCGCTGCTCGGCGTGCTCATGTTGCGCGGGCCGCAAACGGTGGGAGAGCTCAACACACGCACCCAGCGGTGGGCGGAGTTCAGCGGGCTCTCCGACGTGGAGCAGCTGCTCGACACCTTGGTGGCGCGCGACTCGGGCTCACTGGTGACACGCCTCCCGCGACGCCCGGGACAGAAGGAGCAGCGCTTTGCGCAACTGCTCGGCGGAGAGGTGTTGGACAGTGCGCCCGCCGCAGCGAACGATACCAGCGCCGCGCTCGTACCGTCCGCACCGGATGCGCGTGATGCGCAGATCGCGTCACTGGAACTCCGCGTGCAACAGCTCGAGGAGCAACTGACCACGCTGCGCACGGAGTTCACAACCTTCCGCGCGCAGTTCTGATTCGAGAACGCCGCCCCTTACCCGCGCGCGCGCGGTTTCGCGAAGGGGTCGCGGTCCCAGTCGTCGTCGATCGACGCGATTGCCGCGGCCGCCGGTGGCGGTAGCGGCACCGCGCGCGGCGGTGTCACCGCGGCGACGGCGTCGATGGCCCCGAGTCCGCTGAGCACGGCAATCTGCGCCGCGCGGCCGGCGCCTGCGGCAGACGCGGGTTCGTCGACGGTGAACTGCACGGTGGTCGTGCCGCGCAGCAAGCGCCCGAAGTGCAGCGGGTCGCGCATGGACGCACGGCGGAAGTAGTAGTCGAGACCACCGGTGGTCCGAATGAAGCCGTACCCGTTGCCATGCACCTTGCTCACCACACCGTCGAGCACGGCGCCTTTTTCCGCGGTGTCCGCCAACGTGGTGGGTGGCGCGTCGATGACGGGTTCTGGCATCGGCTGCACCACCGCAGTCGGCTCATCGGCATACGGATTGATGGCCGATAGCTCCGTCATCGCCTCCTCGCGAGCTTCGTCGGCGTCGACCGTCGCACCCACTGGTTCCGCGCTCTCGCCGGCCACTCGCACCAGCGGACGCGCGTTGGGCGCCACCACCTGCGTCCACAGATCGTCGAGCCACAACGTGTTGAAGTCGCGCAGTCGCAGCGGGTCGTTCGGGTCGCTGAACTCGCGCGGGCAACTGCCGCGAGCACTCACGATGGCCACCCGCTTGCCCAACCGTCGCACGGCCTGCAGCGCTGGCACGAAGTCGCGGTCGCCGCACACGATGATCGCGATGTCATAGGCCGACAGCGCCGCCATTTCCAGCAGTGAGGTCGCGAGGCCGACATCGACGGCCTTTTCACGCGGCTCGTACGACACGTCATCGGGGCGCAGCGAGCGGCGGACGCGGTTGCCGCGATAATCGGTTTC
>JAIXTI010000061.1 GCA_027484025.1 bacterium | reverse complement strand
CAGCAGGCCGCCGTTGCTGCGGCCGTTGATTGCCATATGTGCCGGCGCGGTCCAGCGCTCGGCGATCAGGTGCTCGGCGGCGCTGGCGAAGTCGTCGAAGGCCACGGTGCGGCGGGTCTTGATCGCCGATTCATGCCAGTTGCGGCCGTACTCGCCGCCACCGCGGATGTTGGCGACCGCATATACGCCGCCCATCGACAGCCAGGTCGCCACCGGCACCGAGAAGCCCGGCGTCACCGGAATGTTGAAGCCGCCGTAGGCGTAGAGGATGGTCGGATTGCTGCCATCCAGCGGCGTGCCGCGCTTGGCGGTGACGAACATCGGGATCCGGGTGCCGTCGGCCGCGGTGTAGAAGCTCTGGCGGGTCTCGAAGGCGCTGCTGTCGAAGGCCAGTTCCGGCTTTCTGAAGCGGCTGCTCTGACCGGTTTCGACGTCCAGGCGGTGGATTTCAGCCGGGGTGGTGTAGCTGCTGTAGCTGTAGAAGGTCTCGCGACTTTCCGCGCCGCCGTCGAAGCCGACCGCGGTGCCGATGCCGGGCAGGGCGACCTCGCCGAGCGGCTCGCCGTCGACACTGTAGCGGCGCAGCTGGGTCTGGGCGTCCTTCAGGTAGCGGGCCAGCAGCACGCTGCCGACCCGGCTGACGTCGACCAGCGTCGCAGCGTCCTCGGGGATCACCTCACGCCACTGCTCGCGGGCCGGCTGGTCCAGGTCGATGGCGATCAGCCGCGAGCGCTCGGCGTCGAGATTGCTCAGCAGCAGCAGCGTGCTGCCGAGGTTGTCGACGTAGCTGTAGCTGGCCTCGAAGCGGTCGATCACCGGTCGCACCGGGCTGCCGGGGGACTTCAGGTCCTGCACGAACAGCTGATTGCGCTCGTCGGTACCGAGCGAGACGTTGATGATCAGCCAGCGACCGTCATCACTGACGCGACCCTGGAAGCCCCACTTCGGCTGATCCGGCCGGGCGTAGGCCAGCACATCCGCCGATTGCGGCGTGCCGATGCGGTGGAAGTACAGCTTCTGGTTCTCGTTGACCGCCTTCAGCTTGTTCTCGCCGGTGGGCGCCTCGTAGGCCGAGTAGTAGAAGCCGCTGCTGTCGGCGGTCCAGCTGGCGCCGGAGAACTTGCTCCAGTCGATCAGGTCCGGCAGGTCCTGGCCGGTCTCGATGTTGCGTACCCGCCACTGCTTCCAGTCCGAGCCGCCGCTCTGCACTGCCCACGCCAGCAGCTTGCCGTCCGGCGAGGGCACCCAGTCGCTGACGGCTTTGGTGCCGTCGGCCGACAGGGTGTTCGGATCCAGCAGCACTGTCGGCTCGGCCTCCAGTGACGCCGCCCAGTACAGCACCGGCTGGTTCTGGCCGGGGGCCTGGCGGGTGTAGAAGTAACGGCCGCCGCGCTCGCGCGGGATGCCGTAGCGCTCGTACTCCCACAACTGCGTCATCCGCTCGGTCAAGGGCTGACGCAAGGGCAGGGCAGCCAGCACGCCGTCGGTCACCCGGTTCTGTGCCTCGATCCAGCTGCGAGTCTCCGCACCGTCCAGCTCCTCCAGCCAGCGATAGGGATCGGCGACCTCGACGCCGTGAAAGCTATCCACTTGCGCCACCCGCTTCGCGGGCGGGTAATCCAGCCTGCGCTCCGAGCTGCCGGCCTTATCACCGGCAGGCGGGCTGCCCGCGCAACCGGCAAGCAGGGTCAGGACGGCGGCGGACAGCCAGATCGGACGAGACTGGACTACAGGCATCACGGGAGCGCTCCAATACGGCGAAGCTCGCGAGGGTACGTCGGTGCTGTGCCGGCGTCGATCCGCTGGTACCAGGACCCCGAGTTCCCGGGCGTGCGACCTCGGAGCGTGCCGGCCATGCGGGCCCGCCAGTTGTCTTCGAACTGCACTGACTTAGGCCAGCGTCGAGTCGAGTGCAGTCGGCGACGGCGTGACTGGGCCCCCGACCTTCAAGGTCAAGTACTCAGGCTTGGCGAAGCAGCACGCCTCGATCCGGGAAGTCGGTGAACCAGCCGTCGCAACCCATCGCCAGCAGTGCTTCCATCTCCTGTTCCATGGAGGGTTCGCCGGACACCGGCAGCGCGAGGAAGCGCTCCTCCGAGCGCAAGGTGTATGGATGCACCTGCAGACCCGCTGCTTTCGCGTGAGTGACCATGGGGTGGACAGCACCGGTGCGCCGCCAGGCGAGCTCCGCGCGACTGTCACCGTCGCGATCCTGCGGAGGCGCGAGTGGCTGGCGCAGCAGCAGCGACTCCTTCCACGGCCCGAGTCCGGCGATGCCTTGGGACGCGAGCCAACGCAAGACGGCTGGCGCGACCAGATCGGCGTAGCGCAGGCTGCCGGAGCGCCCGGTCAAGCGTGCCAACTCCGGTTCGGACTCTGCGAGACGCTCGGCGTCCGGATGGTCTTCGGAGAAGTCGAAGGGCGCTGCGAAACCACGTGGCGAGGTACTGGCCAGGTCGCCCAGCAGCAGAACCAGTGGCAGCTCGATTCCGCGCAAAGGCCACTCGTGGCGCGCACAGTGCAGCAGGTTCGACAGTTCGAAGCTCTGGATGTAGACGCGGGCAGGATCGGTG
>JAIXTI010000228.1 GCA_027484025.1 bacterium | reverse complement strand
GTTCCCCTCGCGTAGTTCCCCTCGCGTAGTTCGCCTCGCGTAGTTCCCCTACCGTAGTGAACCCAAACCGCAGTTCACCGGCCCCGAGATACGCTGAACGAGACCATCACAGTCCGCGGCATCCCCGGCTCATACGCCAGCGGTCGGCCGTTCACCACATCGGGATTCAAGAACGCCGACCCGATCCACGCGCGATCGGTAAGGTTCTCGACCGCGACCAGTGCACTGAGGCGGGCGCCGCCCACGGTCAGCAGTCTGTCCGCGCGAACACTCGCGTTCACGATGTGCGCCTCCGCGATCCGCACGCTGTTCGCGTCGTCCGCCCAGTAACCGCCGGTGCCTTGCAGCCCCGTTTGCACGCTGAGCCCTAACGGTGCGCTGCTCGGCTGCCAGGTGAGGTTGGACTGGTAGAACCAGTCGGGCACACCCACGATGCGGTTGCCACTGTAGTTGGCGAAGGCGCCGGCTTTGCCGTAGTGCACGGAGTCGACGCGGTAGTCTTCGTACGTGTTGCGCGAGAGCGTGAGCGCGTTCTCGAAGCGCAGGCCGTGTGCTGCTTGCAGGCGCACGCCGAGTTCGGTGCCGACGCGACGCGCGGAGCCGGCGGTGAAGTAGAATCGGCCGCCGCGGTACGGGACGATTTCGTTGCGCACGTCGGTGAGATACGCCGCCGCGTCGTATGACACGCTCTGAAGAAAACTGTTGCCGTCGCCAACGGGGACGACGTGCTTGGTGCCCACTTCGTAGGTGAAGGACCGAATGGGCTCGAGCAGCGGATTGAGCGCGGTGACGGTGTCCTGACCGAAGGTGCTCGCGGGGTCGGTTTCGTTGCCGGCCGGCGCTTCGACGCCGCCGCCGAAGCTGGCGTACACCTGATGCGTGGGCGAGAAGCGCCACGACGCGCCAAGCTTGGGCGTGACCTGCGCAAAGCGCTTGCTCGCGTTGGTCTTGGGGTTGATGTAGTTCTGGTAGTAGTACGAAATCGCGTCGCCGCGCGCGCCGAGCGTGAGGCCCAGCTTGTCGTTGACGAGCAGTTCGTTCTCTACGAAGAGACCGCTGTTGTACGCGCCTTCCTTCTTGTTGTCGCGCAACGTCGTGCTGCGGCCGTTCGTGGGGCTCAGGTTGTAGAACAGAATGGCGCCGTCCTGATACGCCTGGTCTACGCCAATGGTGAGACGGTTGCGCAGCGTGGGGGAGAGCACGTCGGCGCGGTTGTACGCCACGTTGCCGCCGCCGTGGTAGCGCGTGAAGTCGCGGAAGGTGCCGCGTTCGCTGCGCTGCAGATACTTGGGGTTGATGTACGCCACCGCCGACACCATCTGGTTGTCGCCGATGTCATGCTCGATGCTGGCGCCGACGCGTGCGAGGCGATTGTAGCGGCGCTCGTCGCGACCGTTGTAGGTGGCGTTGGCCTGTCTCGGGTTGGCGGCCACTTCCTGCGCCGAGAGTGGGCCGGGAATGTGAAAGAGATTGTTGGCGCCGGTGAGATGCACGCGCAGTCGCGTCGCATCACCCACGGGTGCCACCACACCGGCGTTGAAGGTGACGCGGCGCGCGTCGGAGTTGGTGCGCCAGCCGTCGAACGTGGTGTTGGTGAACGAGGTGTAGGCCACACCGCCGCGCGCGCCTACCGGGGCGCCGGTCTGCGCGATAATGCGTTGCAGGCCGAAGCTGCCGCTCTGGAACTGCACGCTGCTGTATGGCTTGTCGACATTGGGCACCGTGCTCACCGAAATCACGCCGCCGGCGGCGTTGCCCCAGAGCGAGCTGGCGTTGGAGCGGATGACTTCGATGGATTCGGTGGCGCCGAGGTCGATGTTGTCGAAGGCGGTGCGGCCATCGGGCTCGGTTTCCGGCATGCCATCGAGGAGCACACGCACACCACGCGAAGTACCGGCGTTGCTGCGGTCGCCGGCGCCGCGCGCGCCGAAGCCGCGGATGACGATCCGTACGTCGCTCGTGCCGTAGCGTGATTGCACGAGGGCACCCGGTACGGCGCCGAGTGCGTCGTTGAGGCCGAAGCCGGCGCGGTTGGCCCACTGGCTGCGCTCGACCCGCGTAATCGCGAGCGGCGCGGCAAAGATGTTGGAGGTGCTCCGTGTGGCGCGCACGGAGAAGGGCGTGAGCGACTGCGCCACGGAATCGCGGCGCGCGGAATCGGCCTTGGTGCTCTGGGCAACCAACGGGGCGGCGGCCAGCGGAAGACCCGCGGCCGCCGCGAAGAAAAGACGAGGGAGTGACATCCCCCAGTCTCGTAGAGTGCGCCTTAACTGGAGATTAAACAAAGGGGTCAGAGTCGTCCAAATGAGTCGTCAAAAAAACGACTCTGACCCCTTTTTTCGGGGGGAACCCGGAGGGGAAAATGACTCTGACCCCTTTTGGGGGGGGTCAGCCGAAGTAGTCTTGGCCTTTGCGGCGCGACTCGCGCTCGGCGCGGCCGTAGGTTCCGGTGTCCGACCGCGAAATCTTGCGGCGTGCCACGAGGGCTTCGAGAATGAGTTCGCAGGCCACGACGATCATCGAGTCGTCGCCCTTCTTGGCGAGGCCGAGTGCGACGACGGTGTCGACGAGGCCCGGCACGAGGTCGAAGCCTTTGCGCACGACGCCGATGGCGATGTCGTCGCCCACCTGCAGCGCGCTCCCCTTGTCGAACCACATGACGATTTCGTCCGTGTCGAGATCGCCGGTGCGTTCGCGCAGCGTGGCGTCGCAGGCGCGACGAATGAGTTCGCGCGCGATGGCGTTGCCGCCAACGAGTTCGCCCTCGTACTCGAGCTCGATCTTGCCGGTGATCGCAGGCAATGCCGCGTACACGTCGGCTACGCGCGGTACCGCTTCGCTGTCGCCGTTGCGCAACGCGCGCTGCTCGGCATTGGAGACGACGTTCTCCATGGCCGTGATGGGCATGCGCTGCGAAACGCCGCTGCGCTTGTCGATGCGCTTGTCATCGCGGGCTTCGAAGGCGATGCGTTCGACGACTTCTTCGATGAGATCGGGGAGACGGATCTCGACGCTGTTGTCACGCTGCGTCCAGGCCTCCTGCCGCGTGATGGCCACGCCGAGGTCGACCGATTCCGGGTAGTGCGTGATGATTTCGGAGCCGATACGATCCTTGAGCGGCGTGATGATCTTGCCGCGCGCGGTGTAGTCTTCGGGGTTGGCGGTGAAGCAGAGCAGCACATCGAGCGAAAGGCGCACGGGGTAGCCTTTGATCTGCACGTCGCCTTCCTGCATGATGTTGAAGAGCCCCACCTGCACCTTGCCGGCGAGGTCGGGGAGTTCGTTCAACGCGAAGATGCCGCGGTTGGCGCGCGGCAGCATGCCGTAATGAATGGTGAGCTCGTCGCTCAGCAGGTGTCCGCCGCGCGCCGCCTTGATGGGGTCGACATCGCCAATGATGTCGGCCACGGTGACGTCTGGGGTGGCGAGCTTTTCGACGTACCGCTGATCACGCGAGACCCACGCGATGGGCGTATCGTCGCCGGCGTCATCGATGAGATTGCGCGCGAACTTGGAGATGGGCGCGAACGGATCGTCGTTGACTTCGCTGCCGGCGACGACGGGCATGACTTCGTCGAGGAGCGAGATCATCGCGCGGAGGATGCGCGACTTGGCTTGTCCGCGCAGTCCGAGCAGGATGAAGTTGTGCCGCGCGAGGAGTGCGTTGACGATTTGCGGCATGACGGTGTCCTCGTAGCCGAGGACGCCGCGGAAGAGCGGTCCACCGTCTTGCAGGCGGGCCACGAGGTTGCGTCGGATCTCGTCCTTAACGGTCTTTGGACGATTCGTGGCGTAACCGGAGCGCTTGAGGGCGCCGAAGGTATCGGGAAGTCGGGACACGGCAGGGAACAATGGGTCAGCAGAAGGTGGGGCCGAGGCAGCCCGTGAAGCTGGAGATAGAGCGCACGAGGGGCGCGAACAGTGCCAAGGTGGGGCGCGGGTAGTTGGCGGGGTCGCCGTCGGTCATTTCGTCCCATTCCATTTACAGAAACAATGGGAAGCTCTTGTCCTGTAAGCGCTTTCCATCGCCGTACATTATGAGGAGTTGGTTAGATGGGCTTGACAGTCCGGTACGCCATCGTACATTCCCATCGCTTGTTCCCCGTCGGCACAGATGCCGGGGGGGCCGTGCGCTTCCGGCTGCACGGCGCACATCACCGCACCGTTTGGAGTCTCACTATGAAGCGTATCGCCCTCGTCGCCGCTGCTCTCGTGCTCGCCGCCTGCTCCGCCAAGGAAGAGGCCCCGGCCGCTGACACGGCTGCTGCCGCCCCGGCCGCTGCCGCGCCCGCCATGGATTCGGCCGCGATGGCCGCCCCGGCTCCGGCTGACTCGGCCGCGATGGCCGCCCCGGCCGCGCCGGCCGCCGACACGACCAAGCACTAAGCTTTAGTCTTCGGTACGGAAGGGCCCGCTCCTCGGAGCGGGCCCTTCCTTTTTTGTACCATCTGCCTTCTGCTATCTGCCATCTGAGATCTGAGAGTTTAGACGCAGAGCTCGGATCTCAGAGCTCAGAGCTCAGTTCCGGATAGGCGTGAGAGTCGAGGAACGCAGCAGCGAGAAGCCAGGCCCCGCGGTGGCGGTTACCCCAACCGCCGGTCCTCGCTGCTCACCCCTGCGTTCCTCGACTCTCACGCCTATCCAGAGCTGGGTTCTCAGTTCCGAGATCCGAGCTCTGCGTCTGAGCTCTCAGAACTCAGAACTCAGTTGTCAGCTTGAACGCACAAATGCGCGCCACGAAAAACCGCAGGCCCCACGACAAGTGCGTGGGGCCCGCGGTTGGATTCTGCCTCGCTGTCGGACTTACGCCGCGCGAGTGCGACGACGGATAATCCCGCCCATAGCGATCAGGCCAGAGGCCATGAGCGCGACTGACGAGGGCTCGGGCACGGCCGTCGCGCCGGTGCGCTGATAGAAGACCTTCTCGTAGTCGGTGCTCTCGTTCAGATCCTCCACGGCGCCGATCCGAAAACCGCCAAGGTCGAAGGTATGCAGGCACATTCTCTGGTCGCCGGCATTCGTGTCGCATTCAAACTTGTTCACGCTCGCGCCCAATTGGGCGAAACCCCACGACCAGTTGGGCGCGAAGTACCACTCGGCGCCATTGACCGTGTTGGTGATCCCGTTGTTGGAGGCACCGGTGTTGGTGGTCACCGCCGCACGATTGCCTGCGGCCAGCAGCAGGAGTGTGCTGCTGCCCGTGACACGTCCCGACATCATGATTTCATTCTGCGTGCAGGCGTTCAGCACGTTCTCGGCGTTGAAGCCGATTGATACTGCCATTGTCGCGCTGTAGCACTGCGTCCAGCCACCGCCCGTGACGGTGGACACGGCAACGTTCTGCTGCACGCCGAATGGGTTGTACTGCGCCTGCGCGGAGCTTGAGAAGACCGCGACCAACGCGAGAGCGGCGAACGCTGCTTTTCTTGGCATGAGCTTCTTTCTCAAAATGGGGGTGGCGGGAGGGGCGCAAGCGCCCCGAAATGCTCACGAATTATGCCGAGATCC
>JAIXTI010000083.1 GCA_027484025.1 bacterium | reverse complement strand
GTCGCGCTGCGCGGCCGCAGCGAACGTCGCGGCGTACTGCGCGTGAAACGGTTGCGCCATGTACAAGCCATCGAGCCACATCTGCTGCGGGTAGATCTGCTTGTGCCAGAGACCGCCTTCCGCCGTGCGCGGATGCGTGACCAGTTGCTGCCGCAGCGTTGCTGCGGCCGTGCGATAGCGTGCATCACGCACGCGGGCGTGCAGCCCGAAAAGCACGCGTCCCTGCGACACCGCGTCGATGTTGTACTCGTCGCGGTCGTAGCCATCAATGCTCCCATCGACGCGCACGAAGCGATCCATACTGCGCCGCACATACGACAGCATGGCGCTGTCGCGCTGCGCCAGCCCCACTTTCTCGATCGCGCCCAGCACCACGCCGGCGGTGTAGTCCCACCGGCGGTGATTCTGCGGATTGCGCGTCATCACGGACCGTGCGAAGCGCACCGACCATGGCGTCGTTGTTCGCACCGGGCGCGGTGACGCATGCGGAATGGGCAGCGGCCGACCGCCGGGTTGCATGACGCCCTCGCCGAGCGCGAGTGGTGGCTCGGCGGTCGCTCCTTGCCCGTGTGCGCGTACTGCGGTCGCCGAAGTGGCCGCAGAGGCCAGCAGTGCGCTACACAGGAGTCGACGGCCGCGCGACCAAGCGCTGACGGACGTCACGGCGTGTTCACCAACTGACCGTTGAGCCGGAGGTTCTGCAGCGACAGCCGCTGCACCCCTTCGGTGACGTTGCCCTTGGCCACGCCGTCGAAGCGGCAGTCGATGATCCGGATATCCGAAATCTCCGACTTGGGATAGGCGCGCATGTAGAGGCCGTACTGACTCTTGCGGCTGGTCACGTTGCGGAGCTCGACGTCGCGAACCACCGGCACGAACGGGCCCTTCTGTCCTTCCTCGTAGTAGAGGTCGATGGACACCACACCTTCGGCAACCTCACCCACCGTACAATCGCGCATGTAGATGTGTTCCAGAACGCCACCACGCAACGCGTTGTTCTTGAAGCGGAGCGCCCGGTCGAGCTGCGGGCTGTCCATCGTACACCGTTCCACGAACACGTTACGAACGCCGCCGGATATCTCGCTCCCGATGGTGACACCACCGTGACCATCCTTCATGGTGCAGTCGCGCACGATGACGTTCTGCGTGGGAATATTCAGGCGGCGCCCGTCTTCGTTGCGCCCCGACTTGATGGCAATGCAATCGTCGCCGGTATCGAACAGGCAGCGCTCGATGAGGACATCGGTACACGACTCGGGATCACATCCATCGTTGTTGGGACCGTGGGTGCGAATGACGAGGTCGCGCACCGTCACGTTGGTGCACTCCACAGGGTGCACCTCCCACATGGGGGAGTTGAGAATCGTCACCCCCTCGATGAGGACGTTGCGGCTGCGATAAAACTGGATGAACTGCGGGCGCAGATAGCTGCCGTCGGCAAACACACGCTCCGCAACCGGCGTCTTGCTCTCCACCAACTCCTGCAAGCGGTTACGCGCGGCCACCTGGTTGGGGAGCGGACGGTCCTTGCCCCCCTTCCACGCCCACCAATTCGACTCACTCGCCTGGCCGTCGAGCGTTCCTGTGCCGGTAATGGCGATGTCGCGCACACCGTTCGCGTAGATGAGTGGCGAGTAGCCCATCATCTCCATGCCCTCCCAGCGCGTGAGCACTGCGGGGAGGTAGAGTCTGGGGTCGGTGAGAAACGCGAGCGTGGCGCCCTTGCTCACATGAAGATTCACCCGGGACTGGAGATGTACGGGGCCGGTGAGAAAGCGACCCTCGGGCACCACCACGCGGCCGCCGCCGGCCTGCGCACACGCCGCGACAGCCTTGGCGAGTGCCGCAGTGCAATCGGTCTTGCCATCAGCCACGGCGCCGAATGCGGTAATGACGAAGTCGCGGTTGGCGAACGTCGGCGGCACGATGCGCCGCAAGATGGCAGGTACTTGCTCCCACGGATCGGCAGCCGTGGTCCCTGTGCTGTTGCCGTGCTGGACCGACGTGCAGGCCGCCGCCGAGTCGCTCACGGCGAGGACGCCGATGGCCAACGACGAGGTGCGTACGAACGAACGACGGGATATCGGCTCAGTCATGGTCGATCCGACTCAACGAGGGAGAGGAAAGGTGCGGGACCAGCTGTCGAAGGTGCGCAAGCTCGTGGTTGGCTCCGTGCCGTACCACGCGTAGCCCGTACGGCGATCCGTCAGCTGGTTGT
This sequence comes from bacterium, assembly GCA_027484025.1. Taxonomy (GTDB): domain Bacteria; phylum Gemmatimonadota; class Gemmatimonadetes; order Gemmatimonadales; family Gemmatimonadaceae; genus Gemmatimonas. The sequence goes on along the minus strand of JAIXTI010000083.1, from coordinate 22,484 downwards.
GATCGTAGAGAATGACGCCATCGCGATTGGCGAAGATGGGCTTGTTCGTTCCGACTTCCATGAGTCGTGCCCACACGGACGCGGCGCCGGCCGTGGGCACCAGGCCCGTCCCAGCGACGTAGACGGCGTTCGGAATAGCGGTGGCGCGATAGAAGGCCGCCGCTGCGTGCACGCTGGCAATCACCGCCGGTGAGGGCGCGGTGTCTTCCATAAGCAATGCCATCAGGCGGCTGCCTTCGCGTCCCGACAACGCCGGCGGCTCGTACGATCGTCCCTGGGTGGGGAGACCGGTGAGAGGATCGTGCTGTTGCCCCCAGGTCGTGCGTACGCCCTGCACGACCACCTGTTGCGAAAGCAGACAGGCGACCGCGCGGTTTGCCGCGTCGGCTGCGTCTGCGCGCAATGCAGGCGACACGAACGGCCACGCATTGCGGGCGACGTCGCGCAGCAGGCGCACCACGTTGGCGGTCGCGTCATCGTTATGCGTCGCCGCATCATGGTAGCCGCCCATGAGCGGATACACCTGTGGCCAGCAGCCGTTGGGAAACTGCGCGGTGAGCAGGTATCGCACACCACGCGAAAATGCCGCTTGCGCACTGCTGTCGGCGCTCGCGCTTCCGGCGAGCCCCAGCAGGCGCAACTCGGAGACCGTCGCAAAGTTGTCGATGGTCCCCACGTAGGCCCACTCGTCACTTTCCGAGTTGTAACCGGTGCCTGGCGAACGCGGACCGCGAGCGTAGTCGATGTGCTTGCCCCAGCCTCCGGCGGGCGTCTGGTACGAGAGCACGGCCCGCACCAGCGTGCGGCCCGCTGTCGTTTGCACCCACGCCGATGTCCAGCTGCTCGACGGAGTGAAGTCGGCGGGATCGTTCGGCGGTCGCTGCACGGCAGACAGTCGTGCCGCCGTCACTTCCTGCTGCACCGTCGCGCGATCGACGGTCATGAGCCGGCGTGACGTCGTAACGTAGGCGTCCCACGCCGCACGATCCGCCGCAGGCAGCGCGACGAGTCGGCTCGCCGCGAGGAGCGTGCCCGTATACTCCGCGAGCGCCGTCGGCGGCGTGGCTCCCGCCGACTGTTCGGGAGCCCCCACCTTCTCCGTACCGCAGCTCGCCCCGATCAGACCGACCGGGAAGAGTGCCGCCAGCCACAAGCGTTGCCGCGTGGCTATCCGGGCAGTCATGCCGCGTCGAGCTGCACCTGCTCCATCTTGGGCGAGAGCAAGTGGATGATGAGTAACGCGACCACGTATGCCGAGCCGCAGATGAGGAAGACCGGCAAGTAGTTGCTGCCGGTGGACTCGAGGATGCGCCCGGTGAGGCGCTGAAAGAGCACACCGCCGGCAGCGCCGGCGAAACCGCCAAGTCCTACGACGCTTCCCAGCGCATGCTTGGGGAACATGTCGCTCGTAAGCGTGAACAGATTCGCCGACCACCACTGGTGCGCGGCGGCGGCCACGCTCACGATGGCGACCGCGACCCAGAGGCTGTCAGCCAGCGGCGCGGCGGCGGTCGGTACGATGAGCAACGCCGCGGCCAGCATCGTGGCCTTTCGGGCCTTGCCCACATTCCAACCACGCTTGATCAGCGCGCCAGACATCCAGCCACCACCCACAGATCCCACATCCGCCACGAGATAGATGACGATGATGGGGAGCGCGAGCTTGCCGAGCTTGATGCCATATCGCGCGTCGAGAAACTTGGGCAACCAGAACAGGTAGAACCACCACACGCCGTCGGTGAGAAACTTGCCGACGATGAACGTCCACGTCTGGCGTCGTGTCAGCAGTGTGCGCCAGCCAACGCGCGGCAACGTGGTGCTCTCGGCTTCCTGACCGTCGCGAATGTAGTGCAGCTCCTCCGCGGACAATCGTGGATGTTCGGCCGGGTGACGATACATGGGCCACCAGAAGATCAACCACACAAAGCCGAAGAGCCCGGTTACCACGAACGCCTCGCGCCACCCCCACGTGATCGTGATCCACGGGACGATGATCGCCGTGATGATGGCCCCTACGTTGGAACCTGCGTTGAAGATGCCCGTGGAGAAGGCACGCTCATGCTTGGGGAACCACTCGGCCGTGGCCTTGATCGCCGCCGGAAAATTGCCCGACTCGCCAAGCCCAAGCACGAAGCGCGCAAGCGCAAAGCCGAACACACTATAGACCGCGCCGTGCGCCGCTGCCGCAATGCTCCACACGATCACCGCGACGGCAAACCCGATGCGCACGCCCACGCGATCGATGAAGCGCCCCACGAACAGGAACCCGAGCGCGTACGCCATCGTCCAATACGACGTGATATCGGCGTACTGCGTTTCCGACCACCCGAACTCGGCCTGCAGCGTCGGCGCCAGAATACCCGTGACCTGCCGATCGATGTAGTTGATCGTCGTGGCGAAAAACAGCAGCGCGCAGATCGTCCAGCGATACCGCCCGATAGGGCGCGAGTCGGTCATTTGACGGAGGAGAGGAAGGTGGCCACATCGCGCTCGGTGACGCGATTCACGTCTCCCGCAATGGTGAGCTTGAGGGCACTGGCCGCGGTGGCAAATTCCAACGCGTCGGGCAGTGCGACCGACCGTTGCAATTGGTAAAGGAGCGCCGCGACAAAACTGTCGCCGCCGCCCACACGATCGACCAACTCGATCTGATAGCGCCTGGCCGAATACATCTGCCGCGCCGCGGCGTCATACACATGCGCCTGCCACCCGTGTTCGCTGGCGCTGATGATTTCGCGTTGCGTCACGGCCACGTGTGCGCAGCCGAATTGAGCGGCGGCCAGTTCGGCACTCGTGCGTACCGCCTCCGGCGGTTCGGGCCACGTGCCGGCCGTATCGATACCGAGCATGACCTGCAACGCGCCGGGGTTACCGATGAGCAGCGAAGCACGCTTGGCGAGTGCCTGCATGAGCGGCTTGGGATCACGTCCCGCCCAGAGCGCCGGGCGATAGTTGAGATCGAGACTGATCGGGACGTTGAGCGCGTCGGCGGCATCCATGGCGTGCTGAATGGCGCGATACGGCCCGTCACCAAGCGCCGCCGAGACCCCGGACACGTGGAACCACGCCGCCCCCTGGAGAATCTGCCGCCAGTCGAATTCATCACCCGTCATGCGGGCAAATGCCGAGTCGGCGCGGTCGTACGTGACGGCGAGCGGCCGCGCACCGGCGCCGCTTTCGAGGAAGTAGATGCCAACGCGACCGACCCCGCGTTGCACATGCCCCATGTTCACACCGTCACCGCGCATCGCGCGCACGGCGGCGTCGGCAATAGGCGAATCGGGAAGGAGCGTGACATGCGAGGCCTGGCCACCAAGCCAGGCAAGGCCGGCAGCGACGTTCGCTTCCGCGCCGCCCCAGAAGGTGCGCAGCGTTGGGGATTGAAAGAACCGTTCCGTGCCCGGCGGCGAGAGTCGCAAGAGCACTTCGCCAAAGGTGACGACTGGGGCGACCGTCGCGGTGCTCATACGCGCTTCCGCGCCGCGCGCGCCTGCTCGACCTGCGCGGTCACCGTCCGCGCGCGTTGCGTGAGCGTATTCCAGTCACGCGCTGCCACCGAGGCGGCATCGACCAACGCGCCCCCAAGTCCCACGGCCACGGCACCAGAGTGCAGCCACGTGGCCACGTTGTCCGGCGTCACGCCACCTGTCGGCATCAGCTCGAGGAACGGCATGGGCGAGAGTACGCCTTTGATGTACGACGGCCCCAACGTGTCTGCCGGAAAGACCTTCACGAGATCCGCGCCCGCCTTGTACGCGGTGAGCATCTCGGTGGGCGTGTACGCACCCGGCATTGCCGGTACGTCGTACGTATGCGCGGTGGCGAGGACATCGGGGTCGAACACCGGACTCACGAGATAGCGCGCGCCGGCTTCGACGGCGTGCCGAGCCTGCTCGGCGCTGAGCACGGAGCCCGCGCCAACGAGCAACGATTCACGCTCTTTCCGAATGCTGCTGATGAGACTGAGCGCATCGGGCGTCGTGAGCGTCACCTCGATGGCGGTCACTCCACCGTCGGCCAAGGCCAGAATGGCATCGCGCGCCAATGCGGCGCTGGAAAGCCGGAGGACCGCGACGGCGCCACGCTCGATGAGCGCATCGACCACGGTTCGACGTGCGGCGGCGCGTGATGGCTGTACACCACGCATGATGTTGAGCGCGTCAATCATGAGACATGCTGGGGTGGGAGCTGCTGCATGGTGTTGAGGATCCCCTTGCTGAGGATCTCGTTCAACAGATGAGAAACGACGTCGGCGAACTGCGGCAGCACCGTAAGATCGATGCCCCACAGCTCGGTATCCGATAGAATGTCCGCCACGAATTCGCGAATCGCTACAGGCGTCTGTCCGGTACTCGCCTGCCAGCGCGCTCTGATGCCGTCGCCCGGTACATCGACCGGCACCGTGCGCGTAGGAGCGACGGCCTCGGGGATGGTATGCACCAGCCACGCGAGGTGCGCCGCAAAGCCCAGTGCGATTCCTTGCGGCACCGCGTGCGTGCGCTCGAAGGCGTGCACCAACGTCGGGACGACACGTACACGAAGCTTGGTCGTCCCGTGCAGCGTGATCCCCAGCAACGCATGCTGCACGTACGGATTCTCGAATCGCTCGATGACTGCCGCCGCGAAAGACGACGCGTCCGGCACGTCGAGCACCGGGGCGATTTCCTGCAACAACACGCGCCGGACAAACGGGCCGATATCATGGTGCTGCATGGCCTCGGCCACCGTGACGCACCCACTCAACAGCGCCGCCGTCACGCCCACCGTATGCGCGCCATTCAGCAGCCCCACCTTCCGCTGCCGGTAGGCTTCGATGTCCGGTGTGACGATGATCCCGGGGTCGCTGTGCGCGAAACCCAAGCGGTCGCGCAACGCCTCATCTCCCTGAATGACGAACAACCGGAACGTTTCGGCGGTCGTCAGCAGCGCATCATCATAGCCCAGCTGCGCGCGCAGCGATTCGGCATCGTCACCCTGCGGAGTGCCCGGCACGATGCGGTCGACCAGCGTATCGCAGAACGTGACCGACTGCTCCACCCATGTGCGAAAGCCGGGCTCGTACCCCCAAGCATCGGCGAGCGACAACACGAGCGACTGCAGGAGTCGACCGTTCTGCTCGAGCAGTTCGCACGGCAACACCACCACTCCCTTGGTGGGCGCGAACGCAAACGTCCGCGCGCGCTCGTACAGGAAGCGCGTGAGCTTCCCGGGGAACGAACGCGGCGGCATCAGATCGGGCGCGTCTTCGGTGTCCAGCACCAACCCGACCTCGGTGGTGTTGGAGAAGATCAGCGACAGCTCTGGATTGCGCGCGCAGGCGAGCACGGCGTCCCATTCGGTGGTCGCCGAGAGCGCACGGCTGACACTCGACACCACACGCGCCGATTCGGTGCGCACGCCGTCCACCAGTCCACGCGTGACGAGCGTGTACAAGCCATCCTGCTCAGCGAGCGCACGATCGCGGCCGCTCCCCGTGCTCCCGATGGCGACGATCCGCCCGTTGAACTGCCCCTGCGCGTTGGCGACATCCAGGAAGTAGTCGACGAACCCACGCAGGAACGCCCCCGTGCCGAACTGCACCGCCTTCTCCGGCAACGCGAGCTGGTCGGCGGTGGGCATGATTGCGGTCGTGATCTCCGACTCTGCGCTCAGGGCGCGACCGAGTCGCGGCAAGGCCACCGTCACAGCGTCACCCCGTCTTTCCAAATGGAAATCTCGCGATAGCCATAGCGCTCATTGTTCGTGTGCACCCGTCCCGATGCGACCTCGATGACGTACGCCAGAAGTTCGTCGGTGAGCGTCTCGAACGTCGTTTCGCCATCGAGCAGACGGCCGGCGTCGACATCGATCCAGTGCGGCTTGCGCGCTGCAATGGTGCTGTTGGAGCTGACCTTGATGGTGGGCACCGGAAAGCCGAGTGGTGTGCCGCGCCCCGTGGTGAAGAGCAGCAGCGTGGCCCCACTGGCCACCATGGCGGTCGACGAAACGCCGTCGTTGCCAGGCGCCTCGAGTAGTGTAAGGCCAGCGGCGGCGGCGCGGGCGCCGTAGCGCACGACACGCGTCACGGGCACCTGTCCGCCCTTCTGAATGGCGCCGAGCGACTTTTCCTCGAGCGTCGTCAAGCCGCCGGCTTTGTTGCCGGGAGACGGGTTTTCGTAGACGGGTTGGCCGTGCCGGATGAAGTACGCCTTGAAGTCATTCACCATCGCGACGAGATCGTCGAACACTTCGTGCGACGTCGCTCGGTCGAGCAGTACCTGCTCGGCACCGAACATCTCCGGCACTTCGGTGAGCACGACCGCGCCACCATGTGCGCAGACGCGATCGGCGAGCCGGCCAAGCAGAGCGTTCGCGGTGATGCCGCTGAAGCCATCGGAGCCGCCACACTTATGGCCGAGCATCAGCTTAGAGATGGGCACCGGTGTACGCACGTCGCTGGCCATGATGCGCACCAGCTCACCCACGGCATCGACACCTTCGTCAATCTCGTCGGTAACGTCCTGCGTATTGAAGTATCGCAGACGTGACGGGTCGACGTCGTCACCGACGGCGGCGAGGAGCTGCGCCATCTGGTTGTTTTCGCACCCGAGTCCCAGCACCAGCACACCGCCGGCGTTGGGGTGGCGCATGAGTCCGGCGAGCAGCGCGCGTGTGTGCTGGAGATCATCGCCCAGCTGACTGCAGCCAAACGGGTGTGCAAAGGCGTGCACACCGTCGCACTCGTTGGCGAAGCGAAGGCGCGCCTGCTGCGCGATTCGTTCGGCCGCGGTGTTCACGCAGCCTACGGTGTTGATGATCCACACTTCGTTGCGCGTACCGACGCTCCCGTTGGCGCGCACATAGCCATCGAAGGTAAGCGTCGATGTATTGTCGTGCTGTGGGACGCGCGCCGCCGCGCTGAAGGCGTACTGTTCCGCGCCGGACAAGCGCGTGGAAAGGTTGTGGCTATGTACCCAATCACCGACGGCGATGGGCGCGGTGGCGGCGCCAATGGGCATACCGTACTTCACCACAACCTCACCGACGGCGTGCGCGCGACGTGCGAGCTTGTGGCCGGCGGGGACATCCTGCCGCAACGTGACCTGCTGTTCCTGCAACTGGACTACGTCGCCAGCACTCCGCGCGCGCACGAGGACGGCAACGCTATCGTCGGGGTGCACGACAATGGCATCGGGTCCTGTCGTCCCCGCGGGGGCTCCGGTGTCCAGCGTGGCACCGCTGTCGTTTCGCGTCAGCGCCGCCAGCGGCACCGGTGCAGAGGTCGAGCGCTCTTCAGCCATGGCGAATATCGATCAGTGCGTGGCGGTGTGCGGGCGATCGAAGCGATACGCCTTGCGTCCGAGATCGTACGCCAGCGCGTGCGCCATGACGCGCGCGTCGTCCAAGTCGATCTGATGACGCGCGACAAGACCGCCGAGGTAGTTGGCGTCCATGCGGCGGGCAAGATCGTGACGCGCGGGTATGGAGCAGAAGGCGCGTGTGTCGTCGATGAAGCCGGTGGTGTTCCAGATCCCTGCGGTTTCCGTGACCTGCTCGCGGAAACGACGCATGCCTTGAATGGAGTCGTGGAACCACCAGGGCGGGCCGAGACGCAGTGCGGGATAATGTCCGGCCAGCGGCGCGAGCTCGCGCGCGTAGGTGCTTTCGTCGAGCGTGAAGAGCACGAGCGTGAAATCGGGGTGCGCCCCGTAGGCGTTGAGGAGGGGCTGCAGATTGCGCGTGTACTCGGTGGCCACGGGAATGTCGGCCCCCTTGTCCTGTCCGAAGCGTTCGAACACGCGCGTATGGTGATCGCGCATAGCGCCCGGATGAAGCTGCATGACGAGGCCGTCTTCGGTGCTGAGGCGCGCCATCTCCATAAGCATGTGCGCCTCGAACAACCGCTGATCGAGATCACTGGCTTCGCCATTCAGCGCGCGTTCGAACAGCTGCGCGGCTTCGTCGCCATTGCAGCGGCGCGTGAGCGGCTCCACGACGGCGTGGTCGGTTGCCGTTGCCCCCATGGCCGCGAAGAAGCGACGCCGTTCGGCGAGCACGCTGATGAACTCGTCGTAGCTGCCGATGGTGCGACCCGTGACCGCCTCGAGGGAGGTGAGCGCCGCGCGCCATCCCGGCTGCGCGATGCGCAACACGGCATCTGGGCGGAAGGTGGGAACCACGCGGCCGCCCCACGTCGAGTCGCGAATGATCTTGTGGGGTTCGAGGGTATCGCTGGCCGCGTCGGTGGTGGCGAGCACTTCGATCTTGAAGCGATCGAAGAGCGCGCGGGGGCGATACTCGGGTGACGCCAACCGTTCGGCGATCTGGTCGTAGATGGTGAGCGCGGTGTCGGCGGTCAGCTTGACGCGCACCCCGAAGAGCTCGTGCAGCTCGTGGTCGAACCAGACGCCAGTTGGGGTGCCGCGGAACAGATGATAGTGCTGCGCGAACCGCTGCCAGATGACGCGCGCATCGGTCTCCACAGGGGTACCGTCGCGCGTGGGGATCCCCAGCGACTCCATGGAGAGCCCCTGCGAGTAAAGCATCCGGAAGATGTAGTGATCCGGAGTGAGGAGCAGCGCGGTGGGCTCGGGGAACGGATCATCGGTGGCAAGGAGCCACGGATCGACGTGCCCGTGCGGCGAGATGATGGGCAGCCCGGCGGTTTCTTCATACAGTTGGACGGCGACTCGGCGGATGGCCGGATCGGCGTCGAAGAAGCGTTCGGGGTGCAACCGAAGCGGCTGAGTTCCGGCGCGGGAGGCCGGGAAGGACGGAGCCGTGGGGGCGGCGACAGTCTCGGGGAGCGTCACGACGAGTTCGGCAGGCGCGACGCGTGAGAGGGAGCGCGTCGCGGAGGTGGGAGGCGAGCGGCGTGATTTTGTTTGCAAAGAGAACAAAATCACACCAATTTGTTTTCGCTACAAACAAATTGGTTTCCCATGATAGGACGCGGAACCGGGAAACGCAATATCTGCTGTGGCACGACCGCCCCTCCCTGCCGAGATTCCGGCCATGCGAAAGATCGACACCCGACGGTTCGTCCGCGCTACCCGCTCCACCCCGCGCGAGATCAACCGGCAGATCATCCTCAACCTCGTCCGCGAGCTTCAGCCGCTGTCGCGGGCCGATCTGGCCCGCCGCATGGATATCGGGCGGGGGATGATCACGTCGCTGGTGGACGAGCTGCTCGCCGAGGAGGCCATCTATGAAGGGGCCACGGTGGACGCGCCCCGGGGGCGGAAGCCCAAGATGCTGTACGTGCGTACCCACGACCGGCTGGTGATCGGGATCGACGTGCGTTTCAGCAATACGTACCTCATGCTCGCCGACTTCGGTGGGACGCCCGTGGTGATGGAGCGCTTCGACACCATCACCGACCCGGTGGCGCTGGTGGCGGAACTCGCCGAACGGGTGGAGCGGCTGCTGCAGGTGCACCAGGGCGCCGGCCGGTGCGAGGGGATCGGGTTGGTGGTTCCCGGTATGACCGACCAGCGCACGGGGCGCGTGCTTTTTGCACCGCAGCTGGGGTGGCGCGATGTGTCGCTCCGCGACTCGCTCGCGGCCGCGACGGGGCTGACGGTGCAAATCGAAAACGCGCCCATTGCCTGCGCCCTCGCGCAGATGTGGCTCGGACAGCGCGGCAGCGATATGCCCACGGACTTCGTGTACGTCACGGTGTCCGACGGTGTGGGTGCGGGTATTGTCGTGAACGGCGAAGTGGTCCGCGGTGCGGCGCAATCGGCGGGGGAGTTCGGGCACATTCCGCTCTCCATCGAGGGGCCGCAGTGTCTGTGCGGCGCCACGGGCTGCCTTGAGGCGTATACCTCCAACCTCGCCACGCTCTCGCGCTATCTGGGGCACACCCTCAGCGCGACGGGCACACGCAAGCTGCTGCAGGAGAGCGGCATCACCATTGTCGACGTCATCGCGCGCGCGCGCGCCGGCGAAGAGCGCGCGAAGGCCGCCATACAGGAAACGGCGCGTTATCTAGGCATCGGCATCGCGAGCATCATCAACGCGCTCAACCCGGCGCAGATCTACGTTGGTGGCGAAATCGCGGCCGCGTGGAGCGAGATCGAGCCCGCCATTCGTGGAGCGATCAACGCGCGCGCGCTGACGGCGGCGGGCGCGGCGACGCCGATCATTCCTGACCCCGCCAGCGATCACCCGCGCTTGCGCGGCGCGGCAGCGCTGGTGGCGGCGCCGACGTTCGCGGCGCCGAGGTTGGCGTAAGGCGAGCTGCGGTTGCTGCGCGCCTGCTGTCTGTTGTGGCTGAGGTCTGCGTACTCGGCGCGGTCCTGCCGCATCGCGCCGAGATGGGCAGACGGCAGGGTTCTAGACGGCAGGGGAGGAGTATGGCCGCGGTTGCTGCGCGCCTGCCGTCTGTTGTTGCTGCGGTCTGCGTACTCGGCGCGGTCCCGCGGCATTGCGCCGAGAGGGGCAGACGGCACGGTTCTAGACGGCAGGGGCGCAGGCGCTGACACGTGCCGCTTACTGGCGGTTTTCCCGCCCGCGCGGATCTTGGACGGATTATGCGATTCTCTTTCCGCGCTGTTCCGGCCGCGCTCGCGCTGGCCGCATTGCCTTCGGTCGTCACGGCACAAGCCGCGGCCAAGCCGTTTACCGTCCCCGCCTGGGCGTTCCCGCTGCTCAACCCCACCGGCCCTGTACCGCCGCTTGACAGTGTCGTGCTCGAACGCGTGCCCAACTCCGCGCTTTCGTTCACGCGCAAGCAGGTGAACAACGGGTTCGATGTCGTAGACTGGTTTCCTGCGCAGCATCCGCGCATGCCGTCTCCCGTGCAGTACGGGGTGAAGCCCGATGGACGCGCGTGCGCGCTCTGCCACCTTCCCGACGGACAAGGGCGACCGGAGAACGGTACGCTGGCCGGACTCCCGGTGGAGTACATCGTGCGCCAGGTGCGCGCGTTTCGAAACGAAACACGGCTCAGTGCGTCCCCCGAGTTCCCCACAGGGCCGATGCATCGCGTCGCGAAGGGATTCACGAGCGACGACGACATTCGTGCGGCGGCGCGCTACTACAGCCGGTTGCGTCTCACGCGGCGCAATGTCGTGCGTGAAGTACGCGAAGTTCCCAAGACGCGCATTGCCGGCATGTTGTACGCGCACGACGGCGACGGAACCGAACCGCTTGCCGGGCGCCTCATCGAAGTGCCGGAATCGTTGGAGCGCCACGAGCTCAAGGATCCGTGGGTTTCGTACATCACGTACGTACCAGTGGGCAGCATAGCGCGAGGGCGACGGATCGCTTCGACAGGACCCGCGGGCATCGCCACAGCATGCACCACCTGCCACGGGCCGCAACTGCTTGGCGTCGGCGAGATCCCGCCGATCGCCGGCCGCTCGCCGACCAACATTCTGCGACAGCTCATCAACTTCCGCACGCGTGCGCGAAAGGACAGCACGGCGTTGCCCATGTATGCCGTCACCGACGCGTTGACGCTCGACGATATGGTTGCCCTTGCCGCGTACGTCGGATCGCTGCCGCCTTCACCGCTCAAGAGGAAATAGTCATGCTGCCACGCAAACGTTCGCGCGCCATCGCGCTGTTGTTGTGCACGAGCGCCGTCGCCGTCCAGGCGCAGAGCGCACGCCCCGCAACGCCGTTTACGGTCGTGGAGACGAGTATTCCCGAGCTGCAGGCCGCACTCGCCGCCAAGCGCGTCACGTCTCGGCAACTCGTCGAGCAGTACCTCATTCGTATTGCGACGTTCGATCGCCGGTTGCACGCCACCATTACGGTCAATCCGCGCGCGCTGCAGGAAGCCGACGTGCTCGATCGTGAGCGCGCGCAAGGCAAACTGCGTGGGCCGCTGCATGGCATTCCGGTTGCGCTCAAGGACAACATTCATACGGCTGACATGCGCACCACCGGCGGGGCGTTGGCCTTCGCCGACCTGGTGCCGCCGTACGATGCCACGCTCACGAAGAACCTGCGAGACGCGGGGGCGATCATCATCGCGAAGGCGCAGCTCACGGAGCTGGCCAACTTCGTGGCTGCCGGGATGCCCGGCAACTACAACGCCGTGAACGGTCAGGGACTCAATCCGTGGGACCCGCGCACCGATCCGCGTGAGGGGCTGAACGATGGACGCGCTGTACTCGGCACCAGCGGTTCGTCGAGTGGCACCGGCACGAACGTGTCGTTCTGGGCCGGCAACGTAGGCACCGAAACATCGGGCTCCATTCTGTCGCCGTCGCACGCCAACATGCTCGTGGGGATCAAGCCCACGGTAGGGCGCATCAGTCGCTACGGCGTCATTCCCATTACCGCCGATCAGGACACGCCGGGCCCCATGACGCGCACGGTCGCCGATGCGGCCATCATGCTTGGCGCGATGGAAGGCGCGGCCCCAGACCCGAACGATGCGGCTACGAAGGTGTGCACGCCGCCCGCGAACCGCGACTACACGCCGTTCCTCAAGGCCGACGCGCTCAAGGGCGCACGCATTGGTATCCCGCGCGCGTTCTTCTACGACACCATCACGTCGGGCGGCAGCAGCACGCCCCGCGTCGGCCTCACGGCGGCGCAGCGCACGGTGATGACCGAAGTCATTGCCCTGCTCAAGGCGCAGGGCGCCACGATTGTCGACCCGGTGGTGATTCCGAGCATCAGCGCCACGAACGCTGACGACAACCTGCTCGACTGGAACCCCTGCAGCGGACTCGAAAACACCCGCGGCCGCGATGCCGCATGCTCAATCGTGCTCAAGTACGGCATGAAGCGCGACTTCAACCTCTGGCTGGCCTCACTGGCGGACAAGGCACCTGTCCCGTCGCTCACTGCCCTGCGTCAGTGGAACATCGCACATCAGCGCGCCGGTGCCATCAAGTACGGTCAGGCGGGACTCGACTACTCGGACGAGATGGATGTTCGGCTCGACAAGGCGCGGTACGATGTCGACCGTCGAAAGGACATCCGCCTCACCGCCGATCAGGGGATCGACGCGGCGATGAAGAGTGGGCAGCTCGACGCCCTGCTCTTTCCCGGCGTGAGCAGCGCCAACATCGCGGCGCGTCCCGGCTATCCGAGCATCACGGTGCCGTACGCGCTGTTACCGGTGACCGCGCCAGCATCGCAACCGTTCCCGGCGGGCTTTGACCCCAAACCCGCCCCGTTCGGCATCACGTTCACGGCCGGCGCGTGCGCCGAGCCCAAGCTCATCGCCTTGGCCTACGCCTTTGAGCAGGCCACCAAGAAGCGGATGACGCCGGCCGGGTTCCCGTAAGCGATTACTTCTTTTCCATCGCGTCGCGCACGTCGAGCAGAATCTCGAAGTACAGCTGTTCACGCCGGTACGAAAAGTCGAGCGCCGTCATCTGGGCCGGGTCGCCCGTTTCCTTGGCGCGATCGAACGCTTCGCGGTACATCTCTTCGAGGTTGCTCAGAATCCGTTCACGGCTACGCGACATACGAAAGGCCTCGAGGGCTTTGAAGGTCAGGCGGGGCACGACGTCATCCCGGGTCTCGACACTTTCTTCCGTATCGAAGAACTTCGTGAGCCGCTCGAGAACGAGACGGCGTCCCTTGTCGGGAAGGTTCACAGGAAACCGGGAAAGAGCACGTGGGAAATCGCTCCGACATCTTTGCCCGTGACGGCTACCGCTGCGTGTACTGCGGGCTCGTGCACGAACCGGACGACCTGAGCGTTGACCACGTCCAGCCCCGGATGCGGGGTGGCGACGGGTCTCCCGGCAACCTAGTAACGGCTTGCAGGGGCTGCAACACACGTAAGGGGAGCACCCCCTTGGCGGCTTTTCTGACGGCCGAGCCGGCGGCGCGCCGGAACTTCTTTGCGCTGGCGCGGTATGTATGGCCACGGCATTTGAAAGCGGTGGCCGAGGAGCTTGCGCGCCGGGGTGTGGTGACCGCCCCAACGGAGCTCGTGGAGGGGATTCGGGGGCTGCGCAGCTCCGAGGCCATCGCTACATTACTTCAGCAGCAAGACAACTCAGACTCCGAAGGGGAGTAGCCACGCGGGCGTCCGGTAACGGAACCGTTCGTGCGGCCGGATCGTCAAGACTGTCGCGGCAACGCGGCACGGTCCGGTCGGGTGATGTACGCATCAGGCGAGACCTTCACACGCAACAGCTTGGGCCGTTCACCGGTCCGGTCTGTGTCGTGCGAAGGCTCGCCTTTCGTGTACCTGTACGTGTAAACCACAGCATTCAACCACGATGAACAACGTCAAGGTTTTCGTTCTCATGGCCGGTCTTACCGGCCTCGTCATGGCCATCGGACAGCTCGTCGGCGGCGGCACGGGCGCGATTTTCGGTTTGCTCATGGCCGCCGGCATGAACCTGTTCATGTACTGGGGCTCGTCGAGCATGGTGCTGCGTTCGTACAACGCGCAGGTGGTCACGGCAAAGGAGGCCCCGGAGCTGTACGCCATGGTCGACCGGCTGCGCCAGCGGGCGGGGCTCCCCATGCCCACGGTCGCCATTGCGCCGCACGATCAGCCAAACGCCTTCGCCACGGGCCGCAATCCGGAGAACTCGGTCGTGTGCGTGACCGAGGGGCTCATGCGCATGATGTCGAAGGACGAGCTCGAGGGAGTCATCGCGCACGAACTCGCGCACATCAAGAATCGCGACATGCTGCTGCAGACGATCGCGGCGACCATGGCGGGCGCTATCGGCAACATCGCGCAGTTCGCGATGTTCTTCGGGGGCGGTGACGACGAAGACAGCGTGAACCCGGTCGTGGCGATCGCCATCATGATCATCGGGCCGGTCATCGCGATGGTGATCCAGTTTGCCATCAGCCGTCAGCGCGAGTTCAAGGCCGACGCGGTGGGCGCGGAGATCAGTGGGCGCCCGTTGTCGCTGGCGAGTGCATTGGGGCGTCTCGAAATGGGCGCACGTCGCATTCCCATGCAGGTGTCGCCGAACGCGGCGCCATTGGCCATCGTGAATCCGCTGGCGGCGTTCAGCATGCGCGGCGTAAGTAAGTGGTTCAGCACGCACCCGCCCACCGAAGAGCGCATCGCGGCACTGCAGTCCATCGCCGCTGCGTAATGCGCGGCCCCGCGTTCAGTCGTCGAACGCGGGGTCGACGGGGTCACCGAGTCGGTGGAAGACGAGCTCTTCCACCACTCGCCCCTCTTTCAAATGTTCGGTGACAATGCGTTCCATGAGCTCCGGCGTAACGCCGTGATACCACACGCCCTCGGGATAGACGGCCACGATCGTGCCGCCACTGCACACCCCAAGGCAGGGCGCTTCACTGCGCTTGACGCGTCGCGGCCCGAAGAGCAGCCCGTGACGCTGCAGCAGCGACGCCAACGTGGCGTACACGGCGCGGCCGCCTGAGTTTTTCGTGCAGTAGCCCCCCGTGCACACCAGCACATGTCGGGAGTACGGCTCCATTTCCGGCACACCAGCCACCTGCGACTCCTTGGACTGACTCAGGACTGCCCCTGGGCTTACTCTGACGTGGGCGGCTCGGGCGGCCGTGTTGCCGCCTGCTGCGCCGCCCGTTCGCGCATCAACAGATACATGCCGCGCATGGCGAACATCGTTCCCATGAGCGACACCGCAATACCGCGGTTGCCGGTGTGCTGCAGCCATCGCGCCGCGGCCGCGCTCATGAGAAACCCGCTGCCGGCGTAGATCAGCGCCTTGCGCTGCACACTGTTCCACGTGCCGGCGCGCGCCCGAAAGAGCGCCGAGCCAAGGAGCCAGGCGCCGCCGGTGGCGACGATTGCGGAGGCGACGGTTTCGCGGTCGAGGGGCATTGGGGAAAGGTACACGCTTGGGGGCGTTCGGCCTTGGGAGTCTTGGTCGGGGTTGCGGGTGGGGGTCGGGGTACGGCCACTACGGTCGGGGTACTGCCACCGCAGTCGGGGTCTACACACAGTCGAGGTCCCGGTCGGGTCGGGGCCCGAGCCCCGACAGTATGCCCACGACCCGACCGGGACGCCGACTGTTGGTAGACCCCGACCGTCGTGGCAGTACCCCGACTGTGGTGGCAGTACCCCGACTGTAGTGGCCGTACCCCGACTACCACCCCCAACCACGACCAAGACCACGCGTGAGCCGGCAGCCCGCGACGTTTCCAATTGCACTCCCACGCCTTAGCGTTGAGATATGACTCCTGTCTCGGTACTTCCCGGCCTTCCCGACCCGGCCATCGTCGCCAAGGGCTACGCCCATCCCGGTCGTCTCGTCAGCACCGATTGGCTCGCGGCCAACCTTTCGTCGCCTACGCTGCGCCTGCTCGAATGCAACGAAGACGTCCTGCTCTACGACGTCGAGCATATTCCCGGCGCCCAGAAGCTCGACTGGCACATCGATCTCAACGATCAGGTCCAACGCGACTATCTCGACCGCGCCGGCTTCGAAGCGCTGCTGCGCCGCCTCGGGGTGGACGACAGCACGACCGTGGTACTCTACGGCGACAAGAACAACTGGTGGGCCACGTACGCTCTCTGGGTGTTCGAGCTCTTCGGCTTCGACAACACGCTCATCCTCGACGGCGGCCGTGCGAAATGGATCGCCGAAGATCGCGCCACGACCACCGAGCGTCCCACATTCGCGGCGTCGTCGTACGTAGCGCGCGAACGTGACGACAGCCGCATCCGTGCCTACCTCGCCGACACGCGAGCCCACATGGATGCCGGCCTGCCCATGGTCGACGTGCGTTCGCCGCAGGAGTACACGGGCGAAAAGTTGCACATGCCCGACTACCCGCAGGAAGGCACGTTGCGTGGTGGACACATCCCCGGCGCGCGCAGCATGCCGTGGGCGAGGGCGGCCGAAGCCGATGGGTCGTTCAAGAGCGCCGAGGCGTTACGTGGTCTTTACGAAGGCGAGCTCGGCCTGACCAAGTCGGATACCGTGGTGACCTATTGCCGCATCGGTGAACGGTCGAGCCACACGTGGTTCGTATTGACGTACCTCCTCGGCTACACGAACGTTCGCAACTACGACGGTTCGTGGACCGAGTGGGGCAACGCCGTGCGCGCGCCTATCCGCAAAGGAGAGCAGCCATGAGGATTTCGAGATGAGCACTGAATCGCTGAAAGACACGACGGCCATGCCGGTCGCGGGGAAGCCGCCCGCCAAAGTGCAGGTCACGTGGGACGGCGAACATCGCTTCGACGGTCGTCGTGCGAGTGGCGGCCCATCCATCCGTATGGATGCCAGCGGTGTCACGGGCCCGTCGCCGGTCGACACCTTGCTGGCGGCACTCGCCGGCTGCACGGGCGTGGACGTCGTCGACATTCTCGCCAAGCGCCGCACACCGGTGCAGGCGTTGTCGGTCGACGTCGAAGGTGAACGCTTCGCCGGCGTCCCTGGACGCGTCACCAAGATTCATCTCGCGTATCACATCGTGGGCGCGGACATCGAGCGCCAGCACGCCGAGCGTGCGATCGAATTGGCGGTGACGAAGTACTGCTCGGTGCGGGACTCTTTGGATCCGAACATGCCCGTCACCTGGAGCCTCAAACTCAATGAGAGTTGAGATCTGAGTTCTGAGGTCTGGAGCTGAGAGCTGAGAGCTCGGATCTCAGAATTCAGTTGTGGATCGGGGTGAGAATCGAGTAACGCAGAAGCGAGAGGACAGAGCCTGTCTTCTCGCTTCTGCGTTACTGGACTCTCACCCCGATCAACGTCTGAACTCTGAGTTCTCAGTTCTGAGATCTCGGCTCCAGAACTCAGATCCCGAACTCAGAACTCAAATCTCATTTGATGAGCCAGATGCGTTGGTTGACGGGATAGAGCCATTCCACGCCCCGCTCCGTCACCACCGCGTCGTCTTCGAGCGGAATGCGCACTTTGGCGCCCCCCCAGTCGGGGTTGGGGGTCCAGGCGAAGAGTTCGATGCTGAAGGGATTGAACGGCTTGATGTTGAAGGTCATCTGTCGCGGATTGAACCAGGCGATGCTGGGGCCGCTGCCGTGGCCGCGATCGCCGACACTGTGGCAGCCGATGTTGACTTCGACTTTGTCGTCGGCGCCGACTTCGTTGAACGTGCCCTGCATGCGGAAACCGCCCTTGGTGATTTCCGTCTTGAGCTGCTCCACCATGGCGCCCGCCGTTGGGCCGGGCTTGATGGTGCGGTGAATGATTTCGCGAACCTTGAGCGCATTATCGAACGCCGTCTGAATGCCCTTGGGCGCCGCGGTTTCGCCGGGCTTGAGCACGTAGGCCATGCGCTTCACATCGGTCCACGTGTTGAGATAGCCCACCCCCCAGTCGATGATCACGAGGTCGCCGCGCTGAATGATGCGCCCGTTGCTCGTGGCCTCGATCCCCTTGGGGCCCGTGATGTACACACTGGGCATGTCGAAGCTCGAGCCCAGCGCACGCATCTGCAGCTGGTCCATCATCCACCACGCAACATCTTCGAGCGTGGTCACGCCCGGCGTAATGACTTCGTTGCTGAGCGCCCGTTCGGCCACGCGCCGCGAGATTTCGCCGGCCTCGCCGAGGGCCACGATTTGCGACACGGTGAAGCCGGAACGGAAATCGCTCACCACCTTTTCGCTGCTCACCAATTTCGCGGCGTACTCAGGGCCGATTTCCTTCACGAGCCGGTCGTACGACGTCTTGGAGAGGCCATCGGCGGCGCCGACTTCTTCACTCATGTTGATCGCGATGCGCGCCGGATTCCGCTCGGCGATGAACGCCTTGAGGTTCGCGAGCGCGATGACGCGGTCGTACACCTTGCACCCCTCGAGCATGCCGCCGCTGGCGCCGATGGCGATGCGCTCGATGCGGTCACCACCGCGATCGGTGAAGATGTAGTAGCCCACACTCCCCACGTACCCGCGCCCCAGATCTTCGTACATGGGGTCGAACTGATTCTCCTTCTGCATCGTGATCCACATCTGCACGTTGTTGTCGCGCAGTGCGGCCGGGAGAATCTTGTCGAACTTGTCGCGACGGATCTGACAGAGGCGCTCCCAACGCACTTTCGCGGGCTCAGCCGCGGGCTGAGCGTGAGCGAGGACCGGGAGAACAGCAAGGAGACTGGCGAAGAGAGTGCGGCGCATTCCGTGGGGGTAAGAGTCCCCCCAAAATGCGCTTCGGCGGCGAATGAGGCTAGAGATCTGAGAGTTCAGAATGAGAGTCGAGAACTCCGCGCGAGACGTTGATAGGAGTGAGAGTCGAGTCACGCAGAGGCGAGAGGTCAGATCTCGCTGCTCGCTGCTGCGTTGCTCGACTCTCACCCCTATCAACGTCTCGCGCAGAACTCTCGACTCTCGACTCTCTATCTCAACTCTCACCCACCAGAGTCTTGGTCGCGCCCCAGGTTCCGTTCGATCCACGCGATCGCTTCCGGTTCCCTCGTCTGCGCCAGCGCTCGCACCGCATTCCGGCGGAGTTCGCGATCGGGCAGGGTCTCGGCGAGCTTGATCAGGGCGGGCACGGCTTCGCCTTTGGGGCGTCGCGCGATGGCCATGATGGCGGCGTTTCGCACTTCGCGATCACCGGGTTCGTAGGCAATCGAGTCGAGCGAGGCAGAGACCCGTTCGCCGGCACGTTCGGCGAGGTACAGCACAGCGCTCGTGCGCATGTCTGGCGAGCGGGATTCGCTGTGCGCCATGCGCAGCAGCGCGGGCGTGGCATTCACGGAGTCGGCGAGCAGCGCGGCCTGCAACGCATTGCGGGCAACCTTCTCGGGCCCCTGCTCCGCCACGTTCAACAGCCAGCCAGCGGCGTCGCGCGTGGAGACCGCCCCCAGGTCGGTAATGCCAGTGTCGGCACGCCACCGGCCACCGACGTACAGGCGAATGTTTTTGGTATCTCCGGCGTCGCGCTCGACGACTACGCGAACCGGGCCGCGGTCGCAGGTGGTTTCGACATCTCGGTTACTTGGGGAACCGTTCCACATGCCGTACGAGATGGTGAGGCGACCATCGCGGCTGCGGTACCAGTTGGCCCCATTGCCACACACGCCCTCGGCGGCGGCCATGGTGAAGCGCACCGTGCCCGTGCGCACCGCGTTCATGCGCGCGTCCATACTCTGCTGGGCCCCTGCCTCCCGGACACCCCACAGGGTGGCGCTCGCCACGAGGGCGAGCGCCGGGCCAACACGAACACGCATCATTTGTTGATGATCTCTTGCAACAGCGCGATGGCGCGCGGGTCCTTGGTGCGCGAGAGCGCGCTTACTGCGGAGCGACGGAGCTCCGGGTTCTTCTCGTTCCGAGCGACCTCGATGAGTCGCTCAATGCCCGCGTTATCGCCGACCCTGGCAAGGGACGAGAGCACCTGCCGGCGAATCTCAATCTCTTCGGTCTTCTCGTATACCTGCGAGAGGGACTGGGCAATTGCCGCGAATTCAGCGGAGCGCGAAGCCGAAGTGCTCGGTGTGGAATCACGACCGGCGGCGGCACCTGTCATGATCGAGAGACCTCCCAAGCGTTCGAGCGAGACCACGACGCTACGCCGCAGCTCCAGCGACTCGCGGTTGTTCGACGCCAAGCCCACCATGAACGCGCGCGACTCGTCGCTTCGGACACCAGCGATATAGCGCACAACCGTCTGCTTCAGTGCATCGGAGCCGGCGGTGGCGTACATGGACTTGTAGAACTGCAGTCGCTCCGCATTGCCCGCCTTCGCGCTACGGAGATACCACCCGAGTGCTTCGACGCGCAGTTCGTCCGGCGCTGCAGCATCGGCAGCGAGGTCCCGCAGCGTGTTCAACGCACGCTCCGATCCCGCACGCCCTGCCGTACCCGGCGCAGTGCGCGAGAGCGCGTAGACCGCGCGTTTGCGCAGCTCAAGGTCGTTGCCTTCCTTGGCGAGTCCGATGAGCAGGTCGACGGCTTCCTCAGTGGGCACGTTGGCCAGCCAAAACACGGCCTGTTCACGCACTTCACGATCGGGATCGTTCTTCGCGGCACTTACCAGCAGCGACGCCGCCTCGGGTTGTTTCTGCCGCGCGACCATCCACACGGCGGTTCGCCGCAGCGCCTGCGTGCACGGTTCGCGGCGCGCCAACACGCGCTTCAAAATGGGCATCGCCTGTTCCGGCGCCATCTGCGAGAGCGCATTCAGCGCCTCGATCCGCTCATCTTCTTCCGCACGCGGGCAACCGTCATCCGCGGCACGGCGCGCTCGGCTGGTGATCGTCGCGGTCATCTGTTCGTCGCCGCGGCGTGCGAGCATGCCTTCGATACGTGCGTTCAATGCCGCCGCATCGCCACGGGTCGCCGCGCGGGGATAATCGCGCTGCTGCAATCCCAACGCGTCCTGCGCCAGTCGCAAATTGTCTTCGCCACCAAGGCGCTGCAGCGCGAAGGCCTCCCAATACGGCGCGTCCGATGCATAGCTGCTCTTTGGATACTTCTGACGAATCTGCTTGAACAGTTCCGCCGCGCGCGGATACGCATTGCTGCTGAGTGCCTTGCGCGCATCACGATAGAGCGAGTCCGCCGGGTCCTGCTCAGCCCACGGCGCCGGCGCTTCGGTGCGGTACCCGCGAGCGACCAGGGGCGCGCGAAGCGCCCCGAGCTCCATGGCCAGGGTCCGCCCGTCTGCAGCGAGCGCCGCGACCTCGCCGATGGCGAGTGCGCTCACCTCGCGCGCCAGATCGGCGCTCGCCCGCGCCAGCTCGGAGCGAGCCCGCGCCAGTTCGTACTCCGGAACAATCGGTTCCAGCGGCGACATCGGCCCCAACAAGGCCAGCGGTGATGGTGGTGATACAGGCGCTGGTGGCACCACCGGAGACCGACGCGCGGGAGGCGCCGGTGGTGAGGGCTGTGCCACCAGTGGTGCGACCATCAAAGGAACACCAAGCGCGACGGCGCCGACAAGCATACCTAAGCGTGCAGTACTGAACATCAGTCTTCTCCGGAAATGGCCGCGTCCGCGTGGGACGATGCCGTGACCAACGCGTTCACACGCGTCAGCAGATTGGTTTCGCGCAACGTTTCGCGCGGGGCGTTCTGCGTTTCCGGCGCGGTGGAGCGCGCCTGGATGATCTGCAGGAGGACGAGCTCGAGGTCCTGCAACAGCCGGCGCGTGCGATCATCGCGCAACTGGGGTTGGTCGAGCAGCAATCGCGTGGTCGCCAGCAGCTCCTTCGCCAGCGGCCCGAGGTCGACCGCGTGCCGCGCGGTTGGCGAGTCGTCGCGCACCGAGACCAGCAACGACACCGTACGCACGAGATGCTCCTGCATCGCCACGCGCGCGGGGTCGGTGCTCGCGGCGGCCGCCGCATCACGTAACGCCACCGCATTCCCTGTCTCCGCTGCGCGCGGGGTCGTCGCGGTGGGGACGACATAGCGCCCGATCGCCACGCCCACGATGAGCACCGCCGCCGCCGCGGTGATCTGCCGCGAGTAACGGAGGCCCACCGCCGGTTGGCGCGGCGAGACAGCCACCGGCGCCTCTTCCCGACGCGCCCGCTGGATGCGCGCCCACATCATGTCGCGCGGGACCTCCACCGACGCGTCCAGTTCGTCGGCGGCATCACGGGCGAGCGCGAGCATCCACGGTTCGAGCGGCGCGTCTGGGACGCCGTCG
>JAIXTI010000227.1 GCA_027484025.1 bacterium | reverse complement strand
TGCGCGCACGCGGTCGAGCGCCGCAAGTCCGGCTTCCAATCCCGGACCGCGCACACCGTCGACGTTCGATCGATTGGCCTTGTCGTAGCTCGCTTTGAAGATGATGCCACCCGGCACATGTTCGGCGAGCCGCGCGAGCGCTTCGGCGACGCGCAGGTTCAGCGCGTCGTCTTCGAGCTGGCAGGGACCAGCAATCAGAAAGAGCTTGTCCGCCGAGAACACCGTGGACACGAGGCTCACTGGTTCACGTGGGCGAGGGCTGGCGTACCGCTCGATTCCGACTCGGCGCGATGGCGCTTCTCGGCGGCAGCCACGAACCCGGCGAACAACGGGTGTGGACGCAACGGACGCGACTGCAACTCCGGGTGGAACTGACAGCCCACGAACCACGGGTGCGAGGGCAGCTCGATCATCTCGACCAACGAGTCGTCCGGCGAGAGGCCGCTCAGGCGCATGCCATGTTCGATGAACCGCTCGCGGTACCGGTTCGACACTTCATAGCGGTGACGGTGCCGTTCGTTCACTTCCGGCTGACCGTAGATCTCCGCCGCTTTCGAGCCCCGCTGCAGGCGACACGGATACGCTCCCAGTCGCATGGTGCCACCCTTGTCGGTGACTTCCCGCTGCGTGTCCATGAGAGAGATGACCGGGTTGCTGCATTCCGGGGCGAACTCGCTCGAGTGGCTGTCATCGAGCCCGAGTGCGTGGCGCGCAAATTCGATGATCGCCACCTGCATGCCGAGGCAGATGCCGAAGAACGGCAACTGCATTTCGCGCGCGGCGCGAATGGCTTCGACCATGCCTTCCACACCGCGAACACCAAAGCCGCCCGGCACGAGCAGGCCGTGGTACTGCGAAAGAATCTCGCGCGCGGCCTCCGCGCTCGTGAACAGATCGCTCGACGTCCACGCGAGTTCCACGCCGACATCGTTGGCGATGCCACCATGAATGAGCGCTTCCTGCACGCTCTTATAGCTATCGATGTAATCGGTGTACTTGCCCACCACACAGATACGCACCTTCGCGCGCGGATTCGTGATGCGCCCAACCATGGTCCGCCACGCGTTGAGATCAGGGACGGGCGCCGACAGTCGCAACCGCTCCATGACGCGCTCGGCGAAACCCTGCTGTTCGAACACGAGCGGGATCTGATAGATAGTCGGTACGTCGGGACTCTCGATGACGGCGCCGAAGTCCACGTTGCAGAACAGCGCGATCTTGCGCTTCACATCGTCCTGCAGCGGCTTCTCGCTGCGGCAGATGAGGAAATCGGGCTGGATACCGATCTCCATGAGTTCGCGCACCGAGTGCTGCGTGGGTTTGGTCTTTACCTCGCCCGCGGCAGCGATGTACGGCACCAGTGTGAGGTGCACGAAGATCGCATTCTCCTTGCCCACTTCGCGACGGAACTGGCGAATGGCTTCGAGAAACGGGAGCGATTCGATATCGCCCACCGTGCCGCCGACCTCGACGAGCACGACATCGTTACCTGGCGCGATGCGCTTGACGGCGTTCTTGATTTCGTCGGTGATGTGCGGAATGACCTGCACCGTCGATCCCAGATACTCGCCGCGTCGCTCCTTCGTAATCACGTTGGAGTAAATGCGCCCGGTCGTGATGTTGTTCGCCTGCGACAGCGGGCGATCGAGAAAGCGCTCGTAGTGTCCGAGGTCAAGATCCGTCTCGGCGCCGTCGTCGGTGACGAACACTTCGCCGTGCTGAAACGGCGACATGGTACCGGGATCGACATTGAGGTACGGGTCAAGCTTCATCATCGTCACGCGGAAGCCGCGTTCGACGAGCAAGCGCCCAAGAGACGCGGCGGCGATGCCCTTGCCGAGTGACGATACCACGCCGCCAGTCACGAAGATGTACTTCGGGGCGGAAGTCTGGCCCGTCGGGTTGCTGGAATTGGACATGCGCGTAGTCCCGGTGGAAACGGAGTCGGAATTCATGAACGACGCGCTCTAGTCGAGCGCGTTCGATGTACGGCCTTCAAGCCCTGCATCCCACCGCGCGTTCGCGCGCTGGAGATCGTCTTCGGTATCAATACCACCTTCGGCACTTGGCACATGCGCCACCCCAATGGCCACGCCATGCGCAAGCGGTCGAAGCTGTTCGAGTCGTTCCACGAGTTCGAGCGGGTGTGGCGCCCACTGGACCCACTGCTGCAACGCCGTTCGCGTGTACGCGTACACCCCCACGTGCTGGCGGACCAGCGGCGTCAACAGGGACACGTCGGACGGGTCGCGCAGATAGGGAATGGGTGCCCGTGAAAAATAGAGCGCCCGCCCCTCATCGGTGCATACGACTTTGACCACATCGGGGCGCAGCAGCGCATCGGTGGCGATGGAGACCGCCGCTGTCCCCACGGGGGCAAAGCCGCTGGTCACCATGGCCACGGCGCCCGCGAGCGCCTCACGGGACACGAACGGTTCATCACCTTGTACATTGAGCAAGGTCGAGTACGCAGCGAACTCCGGCCGCGCCGCCACCTCGGCGACCCGATCGGTCCCACTGGGGTGATCGTCCCGGGTGAGAACCACAGGAATGCCGCGTACGGCACACGCCTCGCGGATGTCGTCATGGTCGGTGGCGACGACGATGCGGTCTGCCACCTGAAGCGCGGCGACGCGCTGGTAGACTCGGACGACCAGCGGTTCGCCCCCGAGGAGGCGAAGCGGTTTGCGGGGAAGTCGCGTCGCGCCGAGGCGCGCCGGGATCACCGCGAGGACAGCCATTGTCCAGGAGTCAGGGGCGTGGTTGCAGCAAAATTCACGCCAGTTAAGATACCCCACTCGGCACGCGAAGGCAAACACGCGGCCGCCCCTTTTTGTCACTTGCACCGAACGGCATGCCCGCATCGTGGTGGATCGGCTTCAATCTCCTGATTCTTGTCCTGTTGGCCCTGGACCTGGGGGTCTTCAACCGGAAGGCGCACACCGTTTCGGTGAAAGAAGCGCTCGGCTGGAGCGCCGTCTGGATTTCCCTGGCCATCGGGTTCGGCTTGTGGATAGGCCGAGAGATGGGTCGTCAGGCCATGCTGGAGTTCTATGCCGGTTATCTGGTCGAGCAGGCGCTGTCGGTAGACAACCTGTTCGTGTTCATCCTGGTGTTCGGCTACTTCAAGATTGAGCCGCAACTCCAGCACCGGGTGCTCTTCTGGGGCATTCTGGGGGCGCTGCTCATGCGGGGCGCCATGATCGGCGCCGGCGCCGTACTGCTCGCCCAGTTCCACTGGATCATTTACCTCTTCGGCGCCTTCCTCGTTTACACCGGCTTCAAGATGGCGTTCGGCGGCGAGAGTGAAATCGAGCCCGAGCAGAACCCCGTTATCCGCCTCGTGCGCCGTTTCGTCCCGCTGACCACCAAGTTCCACGGAGAGAAGTTCTTCGTACGCGAAGCGCTCGAGCCGGGGGGCCGCCTTCGCTACGTGGCGACGCCACTACTTGTTGTACTGGTGCTCGTCGAAACCACAGATGTCGTCTTTGCCGTCGATTCCATCCCGGCCATCTTCGGCGTCACGCGCAATCCATTCTTGGTGTACACGTCGAACGTGTTTGCCATTCTCGGATTGCGCTCGATGTACTTCGTGCTTGCGAACATCATCGGCAAGTTCTACCTGCTCAAGTATGGCTTGTCCGTTGTGCTTGCGTTCGTCGGCGCCAAGATGCTGCTCTCGGAAATCATGCCGATCGGCATCGGCGTGTCGCTCGGGGTGGTGGCCGCCGTGTTGGTCGGTAGCGTGCTGCTCTCGCTGTTGATTCCGAACAAGCACGCTGCAGAGGGCGAAGGCCACTGACCGCGCGACACCCGTTCTTTGGTGGCTATGCGCGCACCGACGGGCGGACGCTACGCGACATGCGCAGAAAGTTCACGAGCAAGGTACGCCCATGTTCCGTGAGGATGGACTCCGGGTGGAACTGTACGCCCCAAACCGGGTGCTCACGGTGCTGCAGGGCGTGAATCTCCGTGGCATCGTCGGTGGCCACCGCGGTAACCTGCAGACACGCAGGGAGCGTTTCGCGCTTCACGACCAGCGAGTGATAACGCATGACGCCGAAGGGCGAGGGGACGTCCTGAAACAGGCCTGTCCCGTCGTGCACCAACCGTGACATCTTGCCGTGCATGACGCGCGATGCGCGTACCACGTCCCCACCGTAGGCTTCGCCAATCGCCTGATGCCCGAGGCACACGCCCAACAGCGGAATTGCGCCGCCATACCGGCGAATAACGTCGACCGAGATGCCCGCCTCTTTTGGTGAGCACGGGCCCGGTGACACGACAATGGCCTCCGGCGCCATCTGGCCCACCTGGTCTACCGTCAACGCGTCATTCCGATGCACCTCGAGCTGCTCGCCGAGCTCACCGAAGTACTGTACCAGGTTGTACGTGAACGAATCGTAGTTGTCGATGACGAGAAGCATGGCCGTCGCGGAAGGTCAGGAACGCGGATGGAACTGCTTGTGCACACTCCGAAGATACTCACGATCCACGTGCGTGTAGATCTGGGTGGTCGCGATATCGGCGTGGCCGAGCATCTCCTGCACCGCCCGCAGGTCTGCCCCACCCTCAAGCAAATGCGTTGCGAATGAGTGACGTAACGTGTGCGGCGAAACGGCCTTCTCGATACCGGCCTGCTCGACGTATTTACGCAAGATCTTCCAGGCCCCCATCCGCGTGAGCGGTCTCCCCTGCCCGTTCAGGAAGAGAATGCCTTTACCATGCCCGCGCTCCAGCACGGGGCGAAGTTCGCGGGCGTACACGGCAACCGCACCAATGGCCGAGCGGCCGATGGGGACGAGCCGCTCCTTGCTCCCTTTGCCAAATACACGCACCAAGCCGTCCTCGAGCAGCACGTCCTTCACCGCCAGTCCGATCCATTCGGACACGCGCAGCCCCGCGCCGTACGCCAACTCGAGCATGGCGCGGTCGCGGAACGCCAATCGTTCATCCAGCTGCGGCGCCGCCAGCAGACGGGTGACCTCGTCGACCGAAAGCACTTCCGGGAGCGTGCGCCACCGTTGCGGCGAATCGAGCCGCTCCGTGGGGTCCGTGTGCACCAGCCCCTCGGCGATCATGATGCGAAACCACGTTCGAAGTGCCGAGATGTTGCGGCGGATGGAGCTGCCGGCGAGTCCAAGATCCTTGAGATGGTATACGAATTCGCGAAGTAGGCCGGGCGAAATGTCACGCGCACTCGCCACGCCATGTTCACGCAGAAACGCCGCGCACCGGATGACATCGCGACGGTACGCCTCGATGGTGCGCGGCGACGCGCCTTCCTCGAGCGCGAGCGCATCTTCGAACGCCTGCAAGAAAAACCCACGACGGAGTGTGCGCTCTTCGTCGCTCATTGGGACAGCGCCTGTTTGGTCAGCGGGCGTCATTGATGGGGCCCGTTGACGCGGCGGCGGCGCCACAGGAGATACAGAACAGCCACGATCGTGAGCGCGAGTGCCGCCAATCCAATGGTGCGTTGCTGACTTGCAATGAGCGCAAGCAGCTGCTCGGCGTTGGCGCCGGCACGAAACGCC
Source organism: bacterium (assembly GCA_027484025.1). Taxonomy (GTDB): domain Bacteria; phylum Gemmatimonadota; class Gemmatimonadetes; order Gemmatimonadales; family Gemmatimonadaceae; genus Gemmatimonas. The sequence goes on along the minus strand of JAIXTI010000227.1, from coordinate 4,809 downwards.
AGCAGGCAGATCATTCCGTACCACACGCCCGACGCCACCGACATCGCCACGGCGGCTCGAACGGCACCAATGCCAAGCGCACCTGCCATAGGAGGCACGAGTGCGCGTACACCGGGAAGGAATCGGCTCACCACCACCGCAGCCATGCCTTGCGCGCTGAATCGTTGAGCGAAGCGATCCGCAGCCGTCGGCGATACGATGGTGGGAAAGCGGCGCATGAGCCATGGCAATCCGAAGCGATGCCCTAGTCCGTACATGAGCATCGCGCCGCCGATATTGCCCACCATGGTCGCAATCCATGCGCCCAGCCATGATCCGTTGCCCCGCGCGGCCACGAATGCGCCAAGCGCGATGACCGTATCGGCCGGGAGCGGCGGAAAGACATTCTCGGCGAACGCGGCGAGCGCCAGTGCTCCATACAACAGCGGGTCTGGCAGACCCGTGAGCCATGCGAGCAGGTCGTTCACGGCGTGTTCGGAGACAGGATGATCGTGAACGCCAACGTGGTGCCGCGGCGCGTCCGCTCGCTGGTCAGCGAGGCACCAGCGTTGCGGTACACATCACGGCAAGCCCTTCACCACGACCGATCCATCCCATGCCTTCGTTGGTCTTGCCCTTCACGAAAACGGCCGACACCTCAACGCCGAGCACCGCGGCAAGACGCGCCCGAATGGCTTCGCGCTGAGGGCCGATCTTGGGAAGCTGTGTGACGACCGTGATGTCGACGTTCCCCACCGCGAAGCCCGCCGCGTGCATGCGCGCCACGGCCGCTTCGAGCATGATCACCGAGTCTTTGCCTTTGTTGGCCGCATCGGTGTCGGGAAACATCTCACCGATATCTCCCAATGCGGCGGCACCGAGGATGGCGTCGGTGAGCGCGTGGCAGATGGCGTCGCCATCCGAATGCCCCGCGCAATGCACGTTGGAGGGAATGTCGATGCCCCCCAACCGCATGGGGCCGCCCTCGCCAAAGCGGTGTGAGTCGTAGCCGATCCCTACGCGTACTGTCATGCGGCTCACGCCGCCGCCGTGGCGGCAAGCGGTGAAGCTGCCGGCGCGGCGTCGGAGATAATGGAGTAGTCCTGACGGCGACGCGCCGGCGTGAAGCCCGCATCGGTGATGAGCCGGTCGAGTTCGTCGACGGTGGTGCGGTGCGTCGTGTTGGCTGCCGACACGACGTTCTCTTCGATCATGAGCGAGCCGAAGTCGTTGCAGCCGTAACGAAGCGCCATCTGCCCCACCTTCATGCCCATCGTGACCCAGCTCGACTGCAAGTTGGGCACGTTGTCGAGCACGATGCGCGAGATCGCAACGGTACGCAGATACGTCGTCGCATCGGTCTTCGGCATGTGTGACATGGTCGGCGTGTTCTCTGGCTGGAGCGGCCACGTGATGAACGCCGTGAAGCCATTGGTGCGCGCCTGCAGATCACGAACGCGCTGCAAATGTTCGATACGCTCCGCGAGCGTTTCGCCGATGCCGTACATCATGGTGACCGACGTCTTCATGCCCTCGTTGTGCGCCAGCTCCATGATCTCCAGCCAGCGATCGGCACCGGCCTTTTTGGGGGCGGCGATGTCACGCACGCGCTGTACGAGAATTTCGCCGCCGCCGCCCGGAATGGAGTCGAGCCCCGCAGCGCGCAGTTCACGGATCACATCGCGCGCATCCATGCGGAAGCGTGTGGCGAAAAAGTCCACCTCGCTCGGCGAGAAACCGTGAATGTGAATGGGATGATACGTCTTGATGTACCGCAGCAGGTCGAGATACCACTCGAACGGGATGTACGGGTTGTGTCCACCCTGAATGAGAATCTGCACACCGCCGAGCGCCTTCGTCTCTTCGATCTTCTGTCCGATCTGCTCGTACGAGAGCGTGTACCCTTCGCTATGCTTGGGGCGGCGATAGAAGGCACAAAAACCGCAATCGGCGACGCACACGTTCGTGTAGTTGATATTGCGATCGACGATGTACGTCACCACGCCGTGCGGATGCTTCTGCTCGCGTATCCGATCGGCTTCGAGGCCGAGTTCGAGGAGCGGGGCGTTGGTGTAGAAATCGAGGATATCACGCATGAGGCAGACGCTCAGTCTCGCTAGTGGTCGATCAGGCGGCAGGAAGGAAAGCCAACGTGCCATCAGGCACCCGGCCGGCCAACACGAGCCGACGGAAAAACTCCGTCAGTCCCGCGAGATGCGGGTACGACAGACGGTAATCGAGTCCCGCGAAATACTCGCGGCACGTTTGCAACGGCACACCGCTGGCGAACGCCGCTTGCGCCGACAGCTCACCGAGGTGCTGTAGACCCCAGTCTCTCGAGGCAATGAGGGACGCGTGCGCCGACAGCGATGCGTGCACCGGCGTGCGGCGCTGCGCCACCCACACGGCAAAGACGAACGGGAGTCCGGTCCATTCCTTCCAGGCGGCACCCAGGTCTTCGCGATACGGATAGAGCTCAGCCCACGGCCCGCCGCGGTTGGCGGCATCGAACAGCTTGAGCGCCGCGTCACCGATGACCAGGCGCGCGTCATGCGCTTCGTCGCTGAAACGGGCGATGTCGCCCATTTCTGCGTCACCTGCTACGAACTCGGGACGACACTTCCAGACATGTTCGAAGAGCAGCTCGAGGAGATGCACCGACGTCATGCTGCTCTTGCTCACGACGACGCGGCAACCGCCAAGATCGCGTGGCGCGCGCTTGCTGAAGAGCATGACGCTGCGTACGGGGCCATCGCTGGTTATCCCCAACTCGGGGAGCAGCAGGAGACGATCGGCGTCCTTGGCGTACTCCACCGCCGAGACGACGCTCACGTCGATCTCGCCGTTGGCCATCAAACGGTTGAGCTGCGTTGGCACGCCATCGATCAACTCACCATCGAGCGGGACAATGCCACGCTCGATGCCCCCGTACACGGGATAGCAGTTGATGTAGCGAATGCGCCCCACGCGCAGCGGCGACCGCCCGGTCTCGGCCACTTCAGACCTCGGCAGACACCAGCGCGTCGGCTGGTGCGGAAATTCCTTCGCCCGTATCGTCGTCGGCAAACTCCCGGATGACGCGATAGAACGAATCGCGCTCGGCCGGCTGTTTGCCGGCCCCGCGAATGAGCGTCAGGAGCTGGGGGAGCGTCATGCCCTGCGGTGTGCTCGCCCCGACCGCGTGGTAGATCTTTTCCCGCACGACGGTGCCTTCGATATCGTTCACGCCGAAGTGCAGTGCGATCTGCGACAGCGCGGTCGTCACCATGATCCAGTGCGTCTTGATGTGCTCGAAGTTGTCGAGGAACAGACGTCCCACGGCAAGATTGCGCAGATCATCGAAGCCCGTCGTGCTGGTCCCCGTACGACCGAGCGTCTTCCCCAGCTCGTTGTCGTCGGGGTGATAGGCGAGCGGAATGTACGCCAGGAAACCACCCGTTTCGTCCTGCAACTCGCGCAGCATGTTCAGGTGCTGCATACGATCGTCGATGGTTTCCACATGCCCGTAGAGCATGGTGCAGTTCGAGCGGATGCCAAGCTGGTGGGCCGTGCGGTGCACGTCGATGTAGTCCATGCCGCCGAGCTTCTTGTCGGCGATCTGCTCTCGCACGGCGGCACTGAACGTCTCGGCGCCACCACCAGGAAGTGTATCGAGCCCGGCCTCGCGCAGCGCGATGAGGACTTCTTCGCGACTCTTCTTTTCAATGCGCGCAATGTGGGCGATTTCCACGGCCGTGAGCGCCTTGATGTGCACCTGCGGGTGGCGCGCCTTGAGCGCGCGGAACATCGTCTGATAGTACTCGAGCCCCGTTTGCATATCGAGGCCGCCGACGATGTGGAACTCACGCGTGATGGTGCCGTCGGCCCGGTCGGACTCTGCGAGCACCTGCTCGAGCGAATAGCGGTATGCGCCCTCTTCCTTGGGGAGGCGCGCATAGCCGCAGAAGACACAGGTCTTCCGCAGCACGCAGATATTCGTGGGATTGATGTGCTGATTCGCGGCAAAAGTCACGCGATCGCCGTGACGGGCCCGATTGGCTGCGTCAGCCATGGCCCCGACCCCCAGAATGTCGGGGGTCGTGAAGAGGAGCGCACCATCAGCAACGGTAAGGCGCGCGCCGGCAATCAGCTTTTCGCCGATAGGGCGCAGCGCCGGATCGCGCAGCTTGTTTAGGTCGAACGGGACCGCATGAGGCATCTGGACGTACCAAGGCTCCGGCGCGGCGACACGCCGCGCATCACCCCAATGAACGCCCCGACAGCCTTACCCGTGCCAGCGTCGGAGCGCGATCGAGACGTTGTGACCACCGAAGCCGGAGCTGTTGGAGATCGCGACGTTTACTTGCCGTGCCTTGGGCACGTTGGGCGTTACGTCGAGATCGCACTCCGGATCTGGGGTGCTGTAGTTGATCGTAGGAGGAATCATACTATCGCGCATGGCTAGCGCGCAGGCGATGAACTCCACCCCGCCGGCCGCGCCGAGCATATGCCCGGTGGCCGATTTGGTCGAACTGACGGACAGCTGGTACGCGTGCTCCCCGAACACCGCCTTGATCGCCTTGATCTCGTTGGGGTCGTTGAGCGGCGTGGACGTGCCGTGGGCGTTGACGTAATCGACATCGGTAGGCGCCAGCTTCCCGTCGGCCAGTGCCTTCCGCATGGCCCGCTGGAGCCCTTCATGCGCGTCGGGCTGTCCCGTGAGGTGGTAGGCGTCGCCAGTAGCGCCGTACCCGATCACCTCGCCGTAGATCCGTGCTCCGCGCCGCTGCGCGTGCTCGAGTTCCGCGAGATGGTGCAGAGCCTGCACGCGCTCGGGCTGCGCGTCGTGCT
>JAIXTI010000156.1 GCA_027484025.1 bacterium | reverse complement strand
CGAAGCACCGCGGTGAGTCCGGCGTCGCCGAAGCTCACCTTCCAGCCGAAGTATCCGGCACGTGGGGGATTCGGTTCGTTGACCAGAAAGAATGGGGGCACGAATCGGACGATCGCGAAGGTGCGATGTATGGACGGGCCGAAATCCGAAGCGGTCGTTGGGGCTTTGAATCCGTCAATCGTACTCATGACTGGAGGCTGCGCTGGTATCGCGCCAGCAGCGGCACGAAGCAGCAAGAGCAGCGCGGCAAAACAGGTGGGGTAACTCACCGGGTCGTGCTCCGATCCGTTTTGGTGAACGCGGTACTGGTGGAGAACTCCTGCCCATTCTTCAAGCGAGAGCGAATCGAAACGTCGTAGGTGCCAGCAGGTAGTCCGCTGAGATTGAGCGATACCATGCGCATCTGCACCGGCGTTGGGCCCGCCAGCGTACTCATGTAGCCGCGCGGCTCGTGGTCCGGCCAGGTGACGGCAAGTGCGTTGTCGCCGTCGGCCACCATGCCGCTCAGGACCCCGAGTCGTCGAAACAGTCCTGGAGAGGCGGTCGAGACAATGCGAACAGTCGTGGTAGCGCTATCGTGCACCGTGATGCCGTAGTTCTCCCAATAGAGGACCAATGACGGCACGGATTGATTGGCCTCTCGGCTCGGCATCATGAACGCCAGCGCCTGCTCACTGGGGTGGGTCAGCACGCTATCCGGCACGTCGGAGAGCAGGGCGATGCCGGAGATCCCCTTACCCGCCTGCAGTTCCGAGAGCGGCGGCGGCACCGTGATTCCATAGCGGGTGCGCGCGGCCAAATTGCTGGAGTTGGTAGCGAGCGCTTCGACCGCGAGCAGCGTTGGGCCGCTGGCGACGGCGCCCCGCATTCTGGCGATGGCGTTTCCAGCGACCATCTGCTGCGCGATCGAATCCACGGACGTCGGCCCGTTGGTTTTCAGGAGCAGGACGTCAAAATCACCGCTGCCGTCCCGAATAGCCGGGTGGCGAAGTGGAATGGAGAGCGCCACCTCCACGTACGTGTGCCGACGAAGGAAAAAGCACTGGCCGCCCTCGATTTGTACAAGTCGTCGAGTTGCCTGAAAGTGTTCCTTTGGCCACCAAAAAAGTACCGGTGCCCCGGCAAGGTCATACGGGTGCAGAGTCCAGTCGTTGACTTGCGCCCCATACGGTGCACTGACGCTACGCCGCGACGCGAACGACGACACTGCTTGGGGGGCATACTCGAACGTACTGTATGGTGGCGCTGGCGGGGCGGGGGTTGGCATGCTCGAACGACGGTGAGACTGCCATCGATCCCGCATCGTACCGAGAGCGGCGGTGTAGCTTGGCCATCCAAACCGATCAATGACGGCAGCCAGCGCATCCCCCATGCGCTCCTGATCGAAGGCATAGCGTTCATCCTGTCCCGTCGCCTGGCGCAGTGCGATCTCCATGCGTCGTACATACTGCTCCACCTTTCTCTCATTCCCCGCGTCACGGTATAGCGGGTCAGCAAGCCACCAGATCGTATCGTTCAATGCGGCCTGCCGCTCGCACGAGAGGTCGGCGTAACGAGCAGCCAACTGTTCTTCCAGGAGTGGGGTGAGTCGCTGCCACATACAACGTTCGGCCTCGGGCAAGCGATCGAGCATGCGGGCGAAGGCCTGTTCCGCCTTCACCGTCGAATCGCGGTACGTCCACACGAGTCCACGCAATCCGTCGCACCACGCTGCATGCGGATGGCAGTGCTCCGCCTGCTGTTGTGCGTCATCGTAGCGACGGGCGTCGAGAAGCAGTCGTACGAGTTGCCCGCTTAGCCAAGTGTTCTCCGGAGTGGATTGTAGGTGCCCGCGGAGCTTCTCAATCAGCCTATTTCTAGGTTGAGCGATTCTCGCGCGCTCCTTTGGCACGAGCGCCCCATCGCGCCAGCGTCGCTCATCTTCTGCGTCAACAACTTCACCCAGAAACCATGATGGACAGACCCCGAAATCGGGACGCACGCCCTCGATCATTCGATACTGCGTCCCCGGCAGCCCACGATGGGATGCTTCGGCCTGCGCCCACCAACCGAAGCGATCCTTAAAGTGGTAGTCGTTGCAGTTCGCGTGAAGCACACGCTGCTGGAGCTCCGGCTTGCTAAATCGGGAACGTCGCACATCTTCGCTGCGCTGCCACGCGGCCTGCCACAGCGCGTGAAACTCACTGATCTCGAGTCGCGCCTTGAGCTGACTCGCGTCTTCGTTTTGGGAAGAGAATGCCGGGAGCTGTCCGTGCAATCGAGTGGCCGTTGCCATGACCATGGTGGCAACGGCGGCCAGATGAGCCAGCTGCAAACGTGCGCGAGAAGAAACCCGCTGAGGCCGATCGCGTAGTTTCACTCTGAGCATAAGCGTACACGTACTTTGGTAGACTGGTTGCAAAAGCGCTTTAGTTGGTAGCCCCGAGCAGCGAGTCGAGCACGGCGCGCGCAGGAACACCTGTGAGTACTATGCCACCCTTCAGGAGAATCGATGGTGTACCCCGCAAGCCAAGCGCTTTAGCTGAATCGCTCGCCGCCTGTACCCGTCTGGCAACCCCGGAATCGTTGATGCACAACTCAAATCGAGGCAGGTCCGGCACACCGGCTGCGCTTGCCAGTTCTCGCCAAACTACCGTTGCGAGGCGCCGTTGCGCGCGGAAAAGTTCAGTGTGCATGTCGTGGAACTTTCCCTGCTCGGCAGCACACTCTGCAGAGACTGCCGCGGCGATCGCGTGCTGATGGGAAGGAAGGGCCAAATGCCGGTACAATACAGACGTCTCCAACCCTCTATCCCTACGATAGCTCTCGATGTTGTCGTTCAGCGCCTTGCAGGCCGGACACTCGTAATCGGAGAACACCACCATGGCGGCCCGTTCTCTATCTCGTCCCGCAAGCTGGGCTTGACGGAACTGCGTCTCCCATCCGGCCACCCGTTGGGCGCTCTCGTTCTGTTGGTGGGATGAACGATCGTCACGTTGCAAGGCTCGGTAGGCAAGCGAAGTGCTGAATACTGCACAGCAGACCAGAATGCCGTTAAACATTATTTGCACTGTCTTGGAAATCTGCATGTTTGAGGGAGCCCTCCCATCGATATAGACGCGCATGGGCGAATCCGGATGCGGATTCGCCCATTTGGTCAGTTCATTGACAAATCATGACACCTTCGCACGGGAAATCCTGAGACCAGTACGTAATGCTCCCGTCTAGTCGGTTGTTCTGATCATCCCAAGCGCAAGTAGCAGACTCCGGGCACCACCATAAGTCGTTCTCCTGGTAGGCTGTTCCCGCCGCCATGCTGCAAAACGCCACTGCTTCCTGCGCCGTGCAGGGCCGAGTGTTCTCACGTTCGAGCGGCGGGGATGATTGCGCGGCAATGGTCGAGCTCGCGATGGCGATTGCTGCGGAAAGCTTCCCGGCGAAATTCAACACTTGAACCTCCTTGCTATTGCGATAACAGCGAAGATCACCAGTTCGGTGAGGTGCCACAATCGTGATGCACCAAAGACGAAGGTGTGGTCACATTTCTACGCTGTCAATAGTTTTTTGCTCATCGCTTGTTGGCCACGAATGGCGAGAGGTCGCTGGCCGAACAATGATCACCGATGCATTCAATCGAGCTGAGGTACGGGTGAAACTTCTTCGCCATAGCGAGCGCACTTTTGGAGTCACCGCACAAGCCGCACTCCAGTGGACCTATTCGGGCACATGACACCGGCTTTCGACCATTCGCGTTTCCGTTTTTCAGTAAGTGTATGCCACTCGTCCACAATGCGGCTACGACTATCAACATCCGTTGCTTTCAACAGCATTCAATCTCGGTCGTGATAGACCATCGATTGCGTGATCTCCGCTTGGTCTTGCCACGTGAATTCGGATAGCATCTCAAAAAAGAGCTCCGACTTATTTAGGCCGGCGCTCGACCAAGTAGTCTGTTTGTTCGACGCCGCCTGAGAGTGAAGAGCTCAGCTTCGCGCGGGTTCGTGCGCATGCGGTCACTTGCTGTGCACGGTTCCAAGCCCGCCGTCCACCCCGTACACCTGCCCCGTCACCCACGACGCATCGGCTCCTAGCAGGAATGGCATGCACGCGGTCGCCGATGAGAATGCCTCTGGGGTTACCGCGCCGACGATGACCCCCTTCATTGCGGGTTCGGTGCCAGCGACGCGGTAAGCGGTTGGCACTTCGGCGCGGCGAGCGGCGTCCGGGTTCAGTGATAGTTGATCGACACACGATCCACGAAAAAGCGCCCGCCGGGCTCGAAGCTTTGCCGAGCCGCCCACACCGGTCGCGCGCGTCTGATGCGATTCACGAAGGCCGTGTCACTGATCTCAAGCTCCAGCGTTTGCGAGGTGAGCCGCGCTCGGCCCGCGATGGGGACCTGGCAGTCGAGGATCGGCGTATCCGGCGTATCGCAGAGAAACAGTCGACTGGCTTTCACCGTCTGTCCGAGACGACGGGTACTCATGACGCTGTCGGGGCGAAGCACCGCGGTGAGTCCGGCGTCGCCGAAGCTCACCTT
>JAIXTI010000006.1 GCA_027484025.1 bacterium | reverse complement strand
GCGTACCAGAACTTCGACTTCCGTCCGGAACTCCGTACCCCCGACGCGGCGCGCACCTTGGGGTCGCAGCCGCAGACGGTGACCAACGGGATGGTGCAGGGGCATATCCACGGCTACCTGCAGCGGATCCCTGAAGACGGATCGCTCCCCTCGATTGAATCGAATTCATTCTGTGTGCTCGAACGCGCTCCCCAGCGCAACGGCTTCAACGGCATTGCGGAAGGCGAGTGCCCCGGGGTACCGGAAGGAGACTACCGGCTGAGTGTGGAGTTCCAGACGAACAGTCACACCGCGATCCTCAAGACGGGCCCACGTTCCACGCCGACGGCCGACGTGACCATCATCCGCGTGAAATAGCGCTCGCGAGGTTACACTGATGGGGTGATCCCCTTTTCGACGCTGGTTGAGCCTGCCGAGGCTCCCGAACGGTTCCCGAGTCCCTTCGATCGCGGCGCCATCCATCCGCTCGCGCGACGCGCGGCGGCGGAGACGATGACGATGCTCGACGCGGGGCTCGGGGACGCGTGGGGGCTGGGGCAGGCCGGTGGCGGCAAGATGTTCGGGGTGCTAGTCATTGCCGGGCCTAATGGTGCACTGGGGTATCTGCGCGCCTTCTCCGGCATGCTGCAGGGGACGTGGGCGATGCCGGGATGGTCGCCGGCGACGTTCGATGCACCGGCGCGCGATGCGATCTGGATTCCTGGCGAAGCCGCGATGGGAGCGCTGACCGACGAAGCAGCACGCACCGCGCTGTCGCGAGAGTTGCTCCCGGCTATTCAGGGAACGTATGCCTTTGCCAACGCGCGTGGTGAGGTGCGGGCACTGCGCGAGCTGTTCGCCCCTGCGGAACCACCGGCGGGTGCGGGTGATTGCGCCGCACCCAAATTGCTGGCCGAGGCGTACGCCAAAGGGCTTCGCCCCATTGCTCTCGCCGAGTTCTGGTGGGGCGCGCCGCCGCGCACGGGCGACCGACGTTCGGGCTCGTTCTACGCCGCGTGTCAGGGAAAGTGTCCCCCCATTCTCGCGCACATGCTCGGCGGACTGCCCGCTGATCCTCCGCCGCAGTACGGCGTGGCCGCGTTGGCGCCGCACGAGCCGGCGGTCGTATACGAAGACGCGCACATCGTCGTCGTCGACAAGCCGTCCGGCATGTTGTCGGTGCCGGGGCTCAGTCAGAAAGACTGCGTGTCGAATCGCCTGCGTGCGCGCTACCCCGATGCGACCGGGCAACTGGTGGTGCACCGACTGGATCTCGACACGTCGGGGTTACTGCTGGCCGCGAAGGATCCGCAGACGTTCTCCGCGCTGCAACGGCTCTTCTCGCAACGCGCCATCGCCAAGCGCTATGTGGCGTGGCTCGACGGTGTGCTGCCTCATGACAGCGGGGTTGTCGATTTTCCGATGCGCATGGATGTGGAGGACCGACCGCGTCAGATCCACGATCCGGTACATGGCAAAGCGGCCGTCACCGAATGGTCCGTGCTCGAGCGCGCGCACGGTCGCACGAAGGTGGCTATGGTGCCGCTTACGGGCCGGACGCACCAGCTGCGTGTGCATGCGTCAAATCCGCTGGGCCTCGATGCGCCCATTGTGGGCGACCGCCTGTATGGACGCGTGGCACCTGAATACGGGGAACGATTGCTCCTGCATGCGGAGTGGCTGTCGTTCGTGCATCCAGTGACGGGTGCGTCGCTCGAGCTCACTCGTCCCGCGCCATTCTGAGTATGGCGCGCCGTCTGTTCGGCTAATCGAGCCGGGCGGTATCGGAGTTGCTCACTGTGGAACAGCTGACCGGCGGCGTCGAATCATTGCGAAAGCGGGACAGGCAGCTTCCGATATCGCGCGCCAGGCGCGCCAACGCCGAGTCCAGCCCGCTGACGAGGGTGGCGTAGTTGTCGACGCGCCAGGTGCCGCTGCGATCTTCACTGCTGCCGCGAATGAGCACCAGGCCGTCGAGCGGGCGAATGATGTCCCACGTGGCCCGAAGATGCACGCGTCCGTCGGCCGGACGGGGGGCGAGTGTCGACGTGTCGGTGACGCCTTCGAAGCGGGCCACGTGCAGCTGCACGAGATACTGATGCCGTGCACGGGGGGCCCACGGCGCAATGTCGGTGCTCCGCACCGGCGGGTGACCGGCAAGGTTGGCGGCCACCACGCGGTTGATGGCCTCGCCGAGGTCTTCGCCCCAGCGATGATACTCGGACGCGATGATCTCGTTACTGCCACGTCGCACCACCAGCCACGGGACGGCGAGATACGAGGCGACGTCGATGCGCCGAAGTCCCACCGCGAGCCCGTCGGGCATGGGACTGGCGCTCGCGGCAACAGGGCCGCTCAGCACGAACTGCTGCAACGGGGGTGTTTCACGTGCCAGCTTGAAGCACCCGGTTGCCAGGAGCAGCGTTAGCGGCAGCAGCGCCGAGGGGACGTTGCGTAAGTGGGTCATTTGTTGGGCGGCCTCTTGCCGCGGATCAGCATGTCAGGGTTCTGTTCGAGCGACGTGATGAGCACGCGCAGGGCGTCGGCCGCTTCGCGCATACTCGTGAGCGCGCCGGTGAGCGCGTAGCCGGGCCCGGTGTCCGCCGAGAGCAAACCATGCGTTTCCTCGAGCGTCTTGCGCAGGGCCTGCAATGACGCCAGGGCTTCCGTCGACACGCCGGCTATCTGCTGCTGCAGTGGATCGATGGCGCCGCTCGCTCGCGCGGCGAGTCGTTCGGTCTCGGCGAGGGTCCTGTTCAGCTGCGCGGTGGTTGCCGGAAGTTGGCGGAGCGTGGCCTGCATTTCGGGAGTGCTGACCAGTTTCTCCACGGCCTGTGCAGATTTCACGACCGCGACGTTGATCTCTCGCATGTTCACGTCGGCGAGCAGCCCGTTCACACGATTGAGAATCTTCATCATCTCCGCAAGAAGGCTTCCCGCGCCGCCACCGATGGCGGCCATGAGCGAGGGTGTGGTGGGAATCTCCGGCCACGGCGTCGCGCGCGGCTCCAGCTGTGGCGGCGTCGAGTCGCTGCGGTAGCTCAGCTCGAGGTACAGCACGCCCGTGACCATGCTTTCCATCTGGAGTTGTGCGCGAAGCCCCTTGGAGATCTGCTCGCGGAGCACGAGCGTGTCTCCCAGATTCACATAGGTGCCGCGTGGCGTCGTGAGTCGGGGAACATCGATCTCGAACTCGACAGGCACCTGAAATGACTCGTCGCGCTGGTCGATCTGGATGTTGATAGCCGTGATGGTTCCCACCGGCACCCCCTGAAACTTCACGGGCGCGCCGCTCTCGAGTCCGTTCACCGATTCGGAGAAATAGCTGATGAACGTGGTACGCTTCTGAAACCACGTCGCCGACGCGAGTACCACCGTCCCGACCACGGCAATGGCGAGTGCGCCAACCAGGAAGAGACCAATGGCCGTGGGATTGGCACGTGCGCTCATGGAGATCCTGCGCTGCTGCGAGTGAGAAAGCGGTGAACTTCGTCGGTAGGCGGGTGATCGCGGAGCGCCACCGGTGGACCGAGTGCCGTCATGGTTTTCTCTTCGATATCGAGGAAGAGGGCCCGATCGGCGATGCGGAAAATGCTTTCGAGGTCGTGCGTGACCACGACGATGGTGGTGCCGAAACTGGCTTTGATCTCGAGAATGAGATCGTCGAGTCTGCTGGCGCTGATGGGGTCGAGTCCGGACGACGGCTCGTCGAAGAACAGCACCTCGGGGTCGAGCGCAATGGCCCGCGCCAGGGCGGCCCGCTTCCGCATGCCGCCGCTGATCTCCGAGGGATAGAACTCCTCGAATCCCCGCAGTCCCACAAGCGCCAGCTTGAGCGAGACGACCTCCGCAATCGCCGCCGTTTCGAGCCTGGTGAACTCTTCGAGTGGTAACGCGACATTCTCGGCGAGTGTCAGTCCGCTCCATAACGCGCCGTTCTGGTAGAGCACGCCCATGCGACGGAGGACACGCGCTCGCGCTTCGGTGTCGTCGAGCACAAACTCCTCGCCGTTGAAGAGAATGGTACCTTTGGCCGGCGCCTTCAGGCCGATGAGGTGCTTGAGCAGCGTGCTCTTGCCGCTGCCGCTGCCTCCCATGAGCACGAACACTTCGCCGCGTGCCACGCTGAAGTTGAGATCGCGCATGATGACACGCTCGCCGTACATCATCGTGAGGCCGCGCACTTCGATGGCCGGGGTGCCCGCCGATGTGCTCATCGTTTGCTCATATGTCCAGAACGGCCGCGAGCCAATCGATGAGGGCGTTGGCCGAAATGATGAGCGTGATGCCGAGCACGACGGCTGATGTGGTGGCGCGCCCCACAGCACTGGCGTCTGAGCCGGCCTGCAACCCTCTCATACATCCAGATACACCGATGATGAAGCCGAAGACGGTACCCTTGACGAGACCGAGGAGTGCGTCGGTCATTGTTACTGCCGACAGTAAGCCGCTCAGGAACTGCTTGAACGACAGGTCGAGCATGAAGGCCGAAACGAGCATGCCGCCAATGATGCCAATGAAGTCGGCATAGATGGTGAGTAGCGGCATCATGACGAACAGCCCCAGGATGCGCGGCAAGACCAGATGTTCGATGGGAGATATGCCCAGCGTGGTAAAGGCATCGATCTCCTCGGTGATCTTCATGCTGCCCAGCTCGGCCGCGAAGGCGGCCCCTGTCCGGCCCGCCATGATGATGCCGGTCATGAGCGCACCCATTTCGCGCAGCATGCCGAAGCCAGCGAGGTACGACACGTAATAGCCGGCGCCGAAACGTTTGAGCACCACCACGCCCAGAAACGCGATAATGATGCCCACGAGGAGCGCGATGAGCGTCACAATGGGAAGCGCGCCCGAGCTGTTGCTTTGCACGACGACCCAGAAATACCGCCAGGGTATGGCGACGCGGCGCGTGGCCACCCCGCCCATCGCCAGCGCAACTTCTCCGAGAAACGTGATGGACGCGCGCGTGCCATCCCAGAAGCGCAGGGTGGCGAGGCCCAGTCGCGCGACCAGGTTGCCCCGTTTCGCTCCGGGCGGTTGGGCACGTTCCGGTACGGCACGCGCCAGTGCCAGCAGTCTCGGCACTCGCTCTGGGAGCCCGCCCATGTCGACGGGAATATGTCGGGCATCGCAGAATTCCTGACTCTGCACGAGAAAGATCAGCAGGCTGCTATCCCAGGCGCCGAGCAATGTGGTATCGAACGCCAATCGCTCGGGAGAGCGGCGCGTACTGTCGATGCTCGCCACCACGTCGTCGACACGCGGTTGCGGTTCACCCAGCAGCCAATCGCCTTCGAGCGCGACGAGCAGCGTGTTTGCCTTCCATTCTGCGCGAGCCAGTGCGGCGGACTGTGGTGGGGCCGCCGTGGCATGCATGGCCAAACCCTTCTGTTGGACGGTGTGTGCATGTGCGGGAACGGGCGTTGCCACGTTCATGCATGGACTCTTCGCAAGTTGCGGACCGAGTTCGTCCATTCTCGAAGTACCGTCGCTGGGCAGACGGGCTGTACGGTGTATCTTTTGGGGGTTGGTCAGCCCCTCCCATCGACAGAATCGCCATGACCTCTCTTCGTATTCTTACGCCGTTGCGTGTGGTTATTGGTGCGATATGCACCGTGCCGCTTCTGCTCCACGGACAGCGTCCCAGCAGCATGGCCGGTCGGTCGGCGGTGTATGCGCCGAGCGCGATGGTGGCCACCAGTCAGCCACTCGCGTCGGCAGCGGGGCTCGAGGTGCTTCGGCAAGGAGGCAACGCCATCGATGCGGCGGTCGCGGCCTCGGCCGTGTTGAGTGTGACCGAGCCGCACATGACCGGCATTGGCGGTGACATGTTCGCCATCGTCTGGCTGGCCAAGGAGCAGAAGCTGGTGGCCATCAATGCGAGCGGTCGTGCGGGGTCGCTGATGACACGCGAGCTGCTGCAGTCGCGAGGTTTCCGGCCTGGCTCGCAGCAGGGGGCCATGTCGGTCACGGTTCCTGGAGCGCTGGCCGGATGGGACAAGCTCGTGCGCACCTACGGGAAGCGCACCTTGAAGCAGGCACTACAGCCCGCGATTGGATATGCGCGTAACGGGTTCCCCGTGTCGCCGATCATTGCGCAACAGTGGGGAAACGAAACGAGTTTCTTGCAGAAGGATTCCGCCGCTGCGGCAACGTACCTGCCAGGCGGTCGCGCACCGAAAGCGGGTGAGTGGTTCCGCAATCCCGACTTCGCGCGCACGCTACAGACGATCGCCGATAGCGGGATCGCGACGTTCTACGGCGGGTCCATTGGAAAGCGCATTGTGGCGCGGCTGACGGCGCTGAATGGGTTCATCACGCTCGACGACATGCGGCGGAACGCGCCAGAGTGGGTGACACCCATTTCCGTGACGTTCGGCGGGTTCCGCGTGTGGGAGCTGCCGCCCAACAATCAGGGCGTAGCCGCGCTCGAGATGCTGCGCATTCTCGAGCCGTACGATCTCAAGGCGATGGGGCACAATTCGCCGGCGTATTTGCACCATCTTATCGAAGCCAAGAAGCTGGCGTACGCCGATCTCGATCGATTTGTCGGCGACGCTGGCCATCTCGATATGCCCGCGTCGGCGATGTTGACCGATGAGTTCATTGCGGAGCGGCGCAGTCATCTGGACTCCAAGAAGGCGCAGGAGCGGGTCGATCCGGGGCCGGTGCGCACGAAGAGCGAGACTGTGTATCTCGCGACCGCCGACGCCGAGGGGAACATGGTGTCGTTCATCAATTCGGTGTACGACTACTTCGGGTCGGGGGTCGTGGTGCCGGGTACGGGGTTCGTACTGCACAACCGTGGCGCTGGCTTTACGCTGACGCCGGGACTGCCCAATACCGTGGCTCCGGGGAAGCGTCCGTTCCACACGCTCATTCCGGGTTTCGTGACCCAGACCGTGAACGGGCGCGAGCAGGCATACATGAGCTTCGGGCTCATGGGCGGCGGCGTGCAGGCGCAGGGGCATGTGCAGTTCCTGCTCAATCATCTGGTGTTCGGTATGGACGTGCAGGGCGCCATCGACGCGGCACGTTTCCGTCATTACGACGGGCAGCGCGTGGCGCTCGAGCCGCCTATCGGCGATGGTGTACGCTCGGCGCTGCAGGCGATGGGACACGTGCTTATCGAGCAGCCGACAATTGCCTTTGGCGGAGCGCAGGCCATCATTCGGTTGCCCAAGGGGTTTGCGGCGGGCAGTGACCCCCGCAAGGATGGGCTGGCGATTGGGTACTGAGCCCGACAGTGACACTGTGCGCCTATCGCATACGCGGCGCGACTTTCTCGCGATCAGCGCACTCGCGGCGATTGCCTGCGTCGATCGCAAGTCCGGTGATGTGCTGGACTCGGTCGCGGGGCGTGCGGCGTTGGACGATCAGGTGTGGCCCATGTTTGTCGGCACCTACACCAAGACCGGCACCAGCAAGGGAATTTACCGCACCACGGTGAACGCGCGCACGTTGGCGTTCGGGCCTTTCACGGTGGCAGCAGAGACCGCTGATCCATCGTTCCTCGCGCTCGCGCCGGATGGCCGTACACTGATTGCGGTCAATGAACTGCTGGCCTTCGAGGGGCACGCATCGGGCGCGGTGTCGGCGTTCCGTCATGATGCCGCGACGGGTGCGTTGACGGCGGTTCCGCCCATGCGCTCGTCACGTGGCGGTGCGCCGTGCTATGTGCACATCGATCGCCGTGGGCGCTACGCACTTGTGGCCAACTATGTGGGCGGCAGTATTGCCGTGCTCCCCATCGCCGCCGATGGGTCGCTGGGCAATCCTACGTCGCGCATCGCGTTCGAAGGACACGGTCCGAATGCGGCGCGGCAGGAATCGCCGCACGCTCACTGCATCGTGCTCGATGCCGACAACGGGTTGGCGTACGTGTCGGACCTGGGCACCGATCGCATTCATGTGTTTGCGTTCGACACTGCCGCGGGAACGCTTACACCCGCCTCACCGCCCTTCATCACGCTGGCGCCGGGCGCCGGCCCTCGGCATCTCGCGTTCAGTAGTGACGGACGTACGTTGTACTGCGTGAACGAGTTGAACTCCACCTTGTCGATCCTTGCGCGCGACAACGAGTCTGGCGCCCTGCGTGAAATGCACGTGGTGTCGACACGGCCGGTCAATGCCACAGGCAGTAACGCGCCGGCCGATCTGCATGTGCATCCCACTCGGGGCACGGTGTACCTCACCAACCGTGGCGACAACACCCTGGCCGTGTTCGATGTCAGCGCGGGTGATGGACGTCCGACGTTGGTGCAAACGATCGAGACTGGCGGCGACTGGCCGCGCAACTTCACGCTGACGCCAGACGGCAACGCGTTGCTCGTGGCGCACCAGCGATCCGACAGCATCGTCGCGTTCCGCATTGATGACGCGACTGGCCGCCTGTCGGGTCCGGTATACACGGTGAACACGCCGGTACCGGTGTGCCTGTCGTTCGCCTGAACGGCACAAGGACTGCAGCGGAATCTGCCGAAGGAATTCTTCCAAAAAGAAAAGCGAAGTTTTCTTTTCCAAAGAGGGCACTTCCTGCTCGGAGTGGTGCTTAACACCACAGAGCACATGGAGCACAGTGCGATGGTTGGCACTGCAGTCCCATGCTCGGCGAACGTAGCACCGCGCCGTCCTGCTCGTCACGACACGGCTGGCATGACACGCATGCACACTGGACTTGTGATCTGCTGTACCATGGAGTTGAACAATGACTACTGCTATCGCGCTTCACGATATTGTTGATACCGCCGTTGCTGCCGGCAGCTTCAAGACGCTGGTTGCTGCTGTGACCGCTGCAGACCTCGGCGCGACGCTCAAGGGCGCTGGTCCGTTCACGGTGTTTGCCCCGTCTGACGACGCGTTTGCGAAGCTTCCGGCCGGTACGGTCGACGAGCTGATCAAGCCGGAGAACAAGGCGAAGCTGGTGTCGATTCTCACGTACCATGTCGTGCCGGGCAAGGTCATGTCCAAGGACATTGCGGGCAAGACGATGAAGGTCAAGACGGTGCAGGGCGCCGAGATCAGTGTGGACGCCAGCAACGGCGTGCACATCAACGGTGCCAAGGTGACCACGGCTGACATCGAAGCCACGAACGGCGTCATCCACGTGATCGACGCGGTCATCATGCCGCCGACGAACGGCTGATGTCGTGAGCGCCCGGTAAGGGCACCATGACAACACGAAGGGCCGGATGCGTACGCGCATCCGGCCCTTTGTCATGCGTGCATGGTACCCACGAGACTATTTGCCTGCGCGCGCCTTCCAGAGCGCCAAAAGCGACTGCTCACGCTCGGGGGTGAAGCCCGTCTTGATGGCGGCCTGACGATCGGCGGGAAGGGTCTTCCACCAAGCGAGGGTGTCACGTGCCGTGTCTTCCATGGGACGCACGGTGAGTCCGGCCTTCAGCTCAGGGGTAATGTCGAAGCGGGCAAAGCCCGCCGTGCGTCCGCGCATGACCTGATACACCGGCAACTCGCGGCCGTACGGGTTGGCCCCGTTGGCGCGCAGGAAGTCGGCATCCACCCAGGTGTACGTGGGGTTGCTGCCGACGCCCTTCTGAATGCGCGAGACGAACTCGCGGAACGGCTGGCCACCCTGCGGGCCGACGCCGTTGAAGACGCCGAACGTGCGGTTCTCGGTGAGGGTCACGCAGAACTTCATGAGATCACGCACGTCAATGATCTGCACGTGGTCGCTGCCGTCGCCCGGCACGAGCACTTCACCGCCGCGCGCGATGCGTACCGGCCAATAGGTAAAGCGGTCGGTGTCGTCTTCGGGACCCACAATGAGCCCCGGTCGCACCACCGTCACTCGGCCCGGCATGATCTCGTGCAGCGCCTTTTCCGCGTAGGCCTTCGCGTGACCGTAGCTGAGCGGCTTCCCCGCTTCGATGGGGAAGTTCTCGAGCGTCAGCACCGGCGCGGCGTTCGTCATGGGCACGCTGCTGAGATCGAAGTACACCGAGCGCGTGGAGATGAACAGGTACTGTTCGACGTTGTCGCGCAAAAGTTCGCCTGAAAGCTTCACCCACTCGGGCGCGCTGGCGAGTGATGCGGACTCGTCGATGACGGCATCCCACTTCCGTCCTTTCAGCGCGCTGAGATCGGAGGCACGGTCACCCGCGAGCTCCTCGACATCCTTGCCGAACATCCCCTTGCCGCTCTTTCCGCGGTTGAAGATGGTGACTTCGTGTCCGCGCTTGAGCGCTTGACGCACATTGTGCGGCCCTACGAACCCCGTTCCGCCCAGAATGAGCAGCTTCTTGGCCGCGCGGGCCGGTACGAGATAGCGCGGATCGACCAGCGAGGCGGCGCCCAGCGCGGTCAGGCCGGTGGCGATGAAATCTCGACGGCTGTACATGAGGAGGCGGGCTAGGGGGCGGATCGCAGCAAGGGAAAGACGCGCGTCAACAGTACCGCCTCAGCCCCCCTTCGGCCAGCAATCCGGGCCGTCCGGAAGGTCCGGGCGGCCCCGGTCCCGATTATCCTTGGGCATGGTGAAATCATGACCCAGTCCGGACGCCTATCGTCGGACCTCGATATGGATGCGGCCGAGCTCGAAGAGTTTGTGGGAGCCCTGCGGCAGGCCACGCAGTTGCTGGAGCGGGTGATCCGTGACCGCACGCTGCTCATGCGGCTCGACGAACAGGACCGCCGCCGCTTTGACGAGGCCGTGGCGACCGTCTTCCAGCCCGACGTTCGCGCCCGCCGCGCCATGGTGAAGGCGACGGCGCGTGAGCGGAAGCTGCAGGCGGCACAGCGTGACGACAGCGTGCTGCATGAGACCGGCATTCGTGCCTTGCGGCGCAAGCCGGTGTTCACGACGCCGAACGTGTATCTGCTCGGCGATCCGGCCGCAGGGCTGTCGTCGGTGGTGAGTGAGTCGTCCGACGCGGAAGTGCCGGAGCCGATTGCCGAAGCCGTCGTGCCGCAGCACTGCTATATCTGCAAGGAGAAGTTCACCAAGATTCACCACTTCTACGATCAGATGTGCCAGGCATGCGGTGATTTCAATTATCGCAAGCGCACGGAATTGGTGGACCTGAGCGGCCGCACTGCGCTCCTCACTGGTGGCCGTGTGAAGATCGGCTATCAGGCCGGGCTCAAGCTGCTGCGCTGCGGTGCGCGTCTGTTGGTGACGACGCGTTTTCCGCGCGACTCGGCCATGCGCTACGCCGCCGAGCCGGACTTCGAGCAGTGGGGACACCGTCTGCAGATCTTCGGGCTCGATTTGCGGCACACGCCAAGTGTGGAGGCGTTCTGCCGGCAGCTCCTGCAGACGGAGCCGCGCTTGGATTTCATCGTGAACAATGCCTGCCAGACGGTGCGCCGTCCGCCGGCATTCTATGCGCACATGATGGAAGGGGAGCGCGCGGTGGCGAGTACGCTCTCATCATCAGCGCGGCAACTGCTGACCGGCTACGAGCAGCTGCGCGAGGCCGAACAGGGCACCGCGAGCGCCGTTGCCGCGCTGCCGTCTGGTGACGCGACGGCGCTCGATCGGGCAGGGCTGGAGCGGGTGGGGCTCACGCACGCCGCCGCGTTGTCGCAGGTGGCGCTGTTGCCCGAGGATGTAGATGTTGCGCACGAGCTCTTTCCCGCTGGCAAGCTCGATCAGGACCTACAGCAGATCGATCTGCGCACGCGCAATTCGTGGCGCCTGTTGCTTGACGAAGTGCCGAGCGTGGAGTTGCTGGAGGTGCAGCTGGTGAATGCGATTGCGCCGTTTCTGATCAACGCGCGACTCAAGCCGCTCATGCTGCGTACGGAGAATCGGGACAAGCACATCGTGAACGTGTCGGCGATGGAAGGGCAGTTCTATCGCAACAACAAGACGACACGTCACCCGCACACGAACATGGCGAAGGCCGCGCTCAACATGATGACGCGCACGAGCGCCGCTGACTATCAGCAGGATGGCATTCACATGAACAGTGTGGACACCGGCTGGATTACGGACGAAGACGTGGCGGAGATCGCGGCGCGGAAGGTGGAGAACCATCGCTTCCATCCGCCGCTGGATATCGTGGATGGGGCCGCGCGCATCGTGGACCCGATCATCGCCGGGGTGGCCACCGGCGACCATGTGTGGGGGCAGTTCCTCAAGGACTACGCCCCGACGGACTGGTAGCCGCCCGGTCATGGCCGAGTAGAATGTGTCGCCTTCGGCAAACCCGAAGTTCCCTCTCGGAGTATCGTTTGACCCTTTCTGGTCGTCCTATGCCGAAGCATCATCTCACACCCCTGGAAGCGCTCATCCGGCGCGTTGGAGGACGGTAATGGCCACTGCTACGGTGCCCGGGCACGTTGCGATCATCATGGACGGCAACGGTCGTTGGGCGAGCAAGCGTGGTCGTCCCCGCTGGATGGGCCATGTGCGCGGGGCGCATACGGCGCGCGAGATCGTGGCGCACTGTGCGCGCGCGGGTGTTCAGCAGCTCACGCTATACGCCTTCTCGAGCGACAACTGGAAGCGGCCGCGCGAAGAGGTGGGCTTTCTGCTCGACCTGTTCACGTCGCACCTCGACCGGCAGCTGGCCACGCTCATCAAGCATGGCATTCGGCTGTCCATCATCGGGCGGCGCGACCGACTGCCGCCCGCCCTGGTGACGGCGATCGCGCACGCCGAAGCGCGCAGTGCACAGGGCACGCGCATGCATCTGCGCGTGGCGATCGACTATTCGAGCCGCGCCGCCATTACCGCGGCACTGACCAGCGGGGAGACGCCGGCGGCGGAGGCGCTCCTGCCGAATGTCGACATGGTGATCCGTACCGGTGGTGAACGGCGGCTCTCCGATTTCCTGCTCTGGGAGTGCGCGTACGCCGAGCTCGCATTTCTCGATGTGCATTTCCCCGACCTGTCCACGGCGGACGTGGACGCCGTGTTCGCCGATTTCGCGGCGCGGGAGCGTCGGTTCGGTGCGGTGGGCAAGCAGCCGGCTCCTGCCGCCGACGTGGTGCTCGCCGACGCCTGAGGGCGTCAGCGTTGCCGTACGAGCGGATGGATATTCACGTCGACGGCGCGCGCGGCGAGCACTGACACCGGCGCGCCGCTCAGGGCAAAGCCGGCCAGCGCAGCAGGTGCCGTAGTGTGCTCGAGCAGAGTGGGCTCCGCAATCTGATACGGCGCGTGCGATACTCTCCCCTTGTACAGCGCACCGTGTTGGTCGGCGCAATAGAGGAGATATCGCTCGACGAGAAACTCGTTGAGCGAATTCGCGCTGGCAGGGGCGTAGTGCGACTCCGATCCCGGCAGTCTCCACGCAAAGTCCCACGCCGGCGCTACGTTGCCGCGTCGTTGACAACGATAGCGAATCGTGCCGTCGGACCGACGGGCCGTCATGCGGGCGTGACGATACGGCAGGTGGAAGAACGTCTGCGCGAGCATCACGCCGATGGGTTGGTTGCAGTCGAGCGAGTAGAACCACACCCCGGGCGCGCCATAGGCATCGCGCACGTAGGTGCGCACGTTGAGCTCGAGAAACCACGACAGCCATGGCACTGGCGGCAGAAACGCCGGGCGGACGCGTTCCATGCAGAACGGGACGATTCCCATATATGCCCGTCCGCCAAACGTGTCGACGCTAAGTCCCGCTGGGAGCGACGCCTGCACCAGCGCGGCGTCGACCTCCCAGTGCAGAAAGAGCAAGTCATTCCAGCGCTGCTTCCCGAGTACCATACCGGGTGAACTACACGGCTTGCGCCAGAGTGCCCATCATGGCCCCTTGGCGCCACCCGCACGCGCCATCACATTTCACGGATGACAGAACGCCGCTTTGACGACGCGGAAGTGTCGGCGATCTTCGCACGAGCGGCCGATCGTAGTGCTGCCAATCCCGAGGTCGCCGCGCGCGAAGAGGGAATGACGTTGGCGCAGCTGCAGGAGATCGGTCGGGAGGTGGGTATTTCCCCCGCCGCCATTGCCAGCGCCGCGCTGGCGGTGCGCCAGGGCGATACGGATACTGAGACGCGAGTGCTGGGGCTCCCCGTAAGCGTGGGACACACCATTTCGCTGGGCCGCCGCCTTTCGTCCGAGGAATGGGAACGGGTGGTCGTCCTGCTGCGCGAGACGTTCAACGCCCGCGGCAAGACCGCGAGTGAAGGGTCGCTGCGGCAATGGACCAACGGCAATTTGCAGGTGCTGCTGGAGCCCACCACTGAGGGCGATCGCTTGCGGATGCGCACCACGAAAACC
Source organism: bacterium (assembly GCA_027484025.1). GTDB lineage: Bacteria > Gemmatimonadota > Gemmatimonadetes > Gemmatimonadales > Gemmatimonadaceae > Gemmatimonas. The sequence goes on along the minus strand of JAIXTI010000006.1, from coordinate 8,723 downwards.
AACGCGAAGGCCTCGCTGCTGCTCAATTCGATTCTCGTCGGGACGTCTGTGCTGGCGGGGCTCGTGGCATCGCAGGCCGCCGTGGCGCCGCCGATCGTGGCATCGTTCACGGCACTCGGCGCTGTGGGGGCGGCGATGATGGCCTACCGCGCCTGGCAACTCCCCGCATGGGCAAAGGCGCGCCGTGAACAGATGCGCGCCATTGCCGATCGCGTACTCACCGGCGAGTAACGCCCTTCATTCCTTGACCTCGCAGGCCTCGAGTGGATTGCCGTCGAGGTCGGTGAAGCGGAAGTAGACCACGCCGGGTGTTTCGTGCACCGCCTGTACCGGGACGCCTTGCGCCGACAGTGCCGCATGTGCCGCTCTGGCGTTCGCCGTTGCCAGAATGGGGTACGTCGCTGACGCCACGAACTCCGCGCCGTCGTCGATCTGCCAGAGTGTGATGGTCGAGCCGCTGCTGAACTCGATCACCGCCAGCCGCTGATCGTCATCTTCGTACACCTGTTCTCCGCCGAGATGCGCGGCGTACCACGCGCACGCGGCGGTGATGTCGCGAACACGTACGATGATGGTGTCGATGCCGGAGAAATGCGACGTCATAGGAGTCTGTGTGAACGTGGAGACGGCGAGCGCGCGCACGCCGGCGCGTTGCCGAATGGATTACGGGGCATGATTGACGATGACCTCGAGGAACGCATCGCCATAGCGTTCGAGCTTGGCCTGACCCACACCGGGGACCTGCAGCAGCGCGCTGTGCGTTTCCGGCTTGCGATCGACCATCTCGAGCAACACGCGATCGCCGAACACGATATACGCCGGGACGCCGGTTTCATCGGCGAGTTCACGACGCAGCGCCCGCAGCGCATCGAACAGTTCGCGATCTTCGACGCTCAGGTCGTTCACGTCGAGAGACGCACGCGACGTATTGCGGGCCGTCGTTGCCGATTTCCGCCAACCGGCCATGGCCACGCGTTCGAGATCAGCCGCTTCTTCCAAGCGCGCTTCCACCGATTGACCGGTGCAGTGATCGCACGATGTGCCGCACGGGTCGGCCACTTCGTCGAAGTGCTTGACCAGCGCCTGGTGCCGACAGCCGGGACGCTCGATGAGGTTGAAGAGCGCCACGGTGGAGGCACGCGTGCGGGCACGCAGAGTGTCGTCTTCGATGCGATCGAGAAATCGCTCGTGCAGCATGACGTCGGCCCACGAATAGAACATCACGCAATCGCTGGGCAATCCGTCGCGTCCGGCGCGACCGATTTCCTGGTACCACGATTCGATGTCCTTGGGCATGTCGCGGTGAATGACGAAGCGCACATTCGACTTGTCGATGCCCATGCCGAACGCCACCGTGGCAACGACCACATCGACGTCGTCGCGCTGAAAGGCATCCTGGTTGCGCGCGCGCTCATCGGCCGCGAGGCCCGCGTGATACGGCAACGCGCGGACCCCTTGGCTCACGAGAAACTCGGTCGTCTGCTCCACGCCTTTGCGGCTCTGACAGTACACGATGCCGCTCTCGCCGGCGTGGGCGCGAATGAGCGACAGGATCTCGCGCCGCGTGTTGCCGCCTTGCCCCTTTTTGCGCACGCCGATGCGCAGGTTGGGGCGGAAGAACGAGCCTTTGAAACCGGCGGGTTTCTTCATCCCCAACTGGCGCAGAATATCGCGCGCCACTTCACGGGTGGCCGTGGCGGTCAGTGCCAGGACCGGCACATCGAGCTGCTGCTTGAGCCCCTGCAGCCGCCGGTACGACGGGCGGAAATCGTGTCCCCACTGGCTGATGCAGTGCGCCTCGTCGACGACCAGCAGGGAGATGGGGCACCCCTGCACGAAATCGCCGAGGTAGCCGTCGAGCGCTTCGGGCGCGAGGTACACGAGCTCGTAGGCGCCGGCGCGGAAGGCGTCGAGTCGAACGCGCCGCTCGTCGGGATCGAGGGTGGAATTGATGGCCGCCACCTTGTAGCCGAGGCTGGCCACCGCATCCACCTGGTCCTTCATGAGGGAGATCAGCGGCGAAATCACGAGCACCGTGCCGCCCAGCAGCCGCGCCGGCAGCTGGTAGGTAAGCGACTTGCCGGCGCCCGTGGGCATGAGCGCGATGCAGTCACGCCCCTCCAGCACCGCGGTAATCACCTCGCGCTGTCCCGGGCGGAACTCTTCGTACCCGAAGACCTCGCGCAGGATGTCGTCGGGGGTGCGGCTGGTGGCAGGCGTAGCGGTCACGATGGCTGTTGGCGCGGCGGTAAACGGGGCTCCTGCAGTCTAATCACCGGGACAATGCTCGACGGTGTCCCGGAGTACGCGCGGGGTATCTTGGGAGCGCGTACCGACCGGGATAGCTTTGGCGACATGTCGTCGACCAATCAGCCGTATCTGCTTACCGATCTCACGGTGGTGCTGGGGCCCCCGCAGGGCCACCGCGACGCATTCGTCGACTTCCAGGGGCGCGTGGCCCGCGGGGAGTCGGTGGCGGACCACCCGTGGGAAGCGCACGAGTATGCGGCCCTCGATGCGCTCACCGCTCGCGACGGGACGATCAGCACGCATACGCTGCTCGAGACGATGATTGGCGGTGTGTTGCAAGTGGGGGCCATTACGGCCGATGTGGAGCGGTCGTGGGTGCGACATGAGGACGGACAGCTGTACGCGGCGCTGACGGTATCGTCGGAAGACGTGCGCCCCCGTGCCGGTGGTGTGGCGTTTCACGATCCGTCGCTGGTCACGGCGCTCAATGCGGTGAGCGACACCATTGCGCCCCTCGATGGCCGCGCGTGGATGCGCTGGAGCAGCCGCACCGTGGCCGACGAGGCCGAGCCGACGATGCTCGCGCGTTGCGCCGCGCTGGTGGGTACCATGGCGGAGTTGGTCATTACCGACTCACCCGCGGGGCTCGAGCAGGACGACAACACCGACGTCGAGCTCGAGGCGGAGTTGCTGGTGGCCATTCGTCATGGCCGAGCGCACGCGAACCTGCCGATGGCGGAGATTACCCGTGAGCTCCGCGCGGTTCGCCATCGCGACCCCATGCGCTACGAGTGGACGCGCATCGTGATGGATGCGTTCTATCTTGGGGCACTCGACGTGCAACAGCTGCGTGAGCGCGCCGCCGCCGGTGCGACGTCGGGGCTGGCGTACTTGTATCTGGGAAAGGAACGATCGGATCAGCTCAAGACGAATCCGGTCGTGACTCCACGTTTTCGCGGCGAGATTGCGGCGAAAACGTTCATGACGGCGTATGCGCTCGAGCGGCTCGCGCCGGTCGTCTCCGGCGCTCTCTACGAGGCGATGTCCGCGTAGCGACCTACGGCGTCGCGAGGCGTGTGCCGGCGATCCACACCGAATGCTGTCGTCTCACGTTTTCAATGCGGTCGAGTGGCGACGCGTCGAGCACCACCAAGTCCGCCCATTTGCCCGCTTCGAGCGTTCCCAGCTCCTTGTCGAGGCGCATGCAGCGGGCGGCATCGCGTGTCGCGGACGCGATCGCCTGCGCGCGGGTGAGTCCCGCCTTCACCATCATCTCGAGCTCCATGAGCTCGAAGTAGCCCTGGAAGCGTCCCACGGGGCCCGTATCGGTCCCCATCGCCATGGTCACGCCCGCCGTGTGCAGCGCTTTGAGATTGCGTTCGGCAACGGGGAGCTGCGCCTTGTACCGCTGCGCGCTGCTACTCGTACGCATCGCCTCCTGACGTGCCGGCTGTGACACGGTGGCCATCCACTCGCGATTGGCGTGCGCCAGAAACTGCGAGTCGGCAAAGAACGCCGGCGTCGACTCGTACACGAAGGTGGAGACTTCGCGCATGAGCGTGGGGGTGTAGCACACCCCGCTGGTGGCGAGCGCCTTGCTGAATGGTGCGTCGACGAGGCTGTCGCGCACACTGTGTGCAATGAAGTCGGCGCCGGCGGCCAACAGGGCGCGCGCATCGGCCAGATAGTACAGGTGTACCGCCACACGGTGCCCGCGGGCATGTGCTTCGTCGATGACGGCGCGGTAGACCTCGGGCGACATCTTCTTGGCAGTGCCGAGGTTGTCGTCGACGCGGATCTTCACGATGTCCACGCCACGCTGCACCACATCGGCCACCTGCTGGCGTGCCTCAGTCGGCGTAGTAGGCGCAAGCACCGGTCCCGCGACGAAGACGCGCGCATGCTGCGGTGACGTGGACTGCTGTGCACGCCGCGCCGCAAAGACCTCGGGTGTTTCGTCGCCGAGTGAAAAGACGGTGGTAATGCCGTAGGCCGCATAGGTGGCGAGGTTCGCCACCGACGACGCGTGGCCGTGCGTGTTGATCAATCCCGGCATGATGACTTTGCCGGCGAGCGACACACGCTCGGCGTTGGCGGGAATGCGTACGCGTGAGGCAGCACCGGCCGCCACTACGCGCCCATCGCGAACGAGTAGCGTGGCGTTGCGGACGGGAGTGCTGCCGGTGCCGTCGATGAGCGTGGCGCCGGTGAACGCGCGGGTAACACTCTGACTGCGTGCGGTGAGCGGGACGAGCACGGCGGTCGCCGCAACGAGAGCTACAATGGCACGGCTGTGGGAGAGTCGGTTCACGATGAGCGGAGTGCGGGAAGACTGCGGCTACCAGCGAATACGCGTGATCGCGCCGGCGCGAGGCGCGTTCCAGTGTGTGCCCACGTATGGGGCCAGCCGACGCACGAGTTCGCTGGCATCGAGGCCGCGCACGACGCGCTCGGGTTTTTCGGAGGAACGGAAGAAATCATCCCAGTGGCCCAGGATGACGTGATCTGGTGCGAGATGCGCCAGCAGAATGTCTGGATAGAGCGGCAGCTGATCGAAGTTGGCAGCCACAGCAATCACCACCGTCGTACGAGCACTGGGAAGGCCGGCAACGATCTCACCCGCGCGCCGCTGCACGTCCGGGCCGGCGGCGGCATCGTGAAAGAAGAGTCGGAGTCCGGCGGTGCCGTCGCGGTGCAGGATGTCTACCGCGTACGCATACACCGCGCCCTTCTTCCAGCCGAAGACGGTGCGCGGGAGTTTGCGACGAGGCGTACGCTGGTCACCGGGGGCGACCGTCAGCCCACCGATGTTCGGGGCATGCTCCCACGCAATCGCGCGCACGCGCAACGCGGTGCCGACATCGTATGAGGTAACAGCGTGCCGCGCATCACGCGCCGCGATCGAATCAACCGATACACGTCGTGGCTCCGCGGCGGCAACGGGCGCCAGCAGATTGACCACGGTGCTGCTGCCGAACACGCGCGCGTCGGGCATGTGCGGCAGCAATGGCGGCACGTCCATGAGATGGTCGTAGTGCCCATGGCCCACGAGCAGGGCGCCCACGCGCGCGAGCCGCGAGGCGTTCGCTGCCGGCATGGCATTCAGTCGCCGCGTGATGCGCGCCGTGTCGGGATGCGTGCCAAAGATCCAATCGCCGAATGTCATCCACCAGATGGTGGGATTCGTGAACGACGGGGCGGTCATGACGAGCTGTGTCGTGTCGCGCCACGGCACTATGAGAAATCCGTCGACCCCGGTGGCGACCACATCGGCGGAGTCGGTGCATTGGCGCGTGCACGCATCAACGAGGTACATGGACCCGGACGCGGTGGGACGCAGCACCGCAGGGTCTCCCGTACGCATGTATCGGCAGCCCGTGACCGCGAACGACAGGAGTCCGAGCACGAGGCTCAGGACGACTCCTGTCGTTCGAGAACGGTTGCGGCTGTGGCAGACGGCTGCTGGGGAATTGCTCACGCCCTACGATAGCACCAGTCGCGCCGCTGCGTGTGCCTGTCCTTACATGAAGATGACGCCGACGTGATCGCCTTCCTTGAGCTGCAACGCACCCGTGCTCAGCTGCGGCGCGCCGAGCGGGCGGGCGAACAACCGGATCGTGTTCGGATTGCGCACCAGTGAGGAGGGGATTGCCAATGTCACCTGCGACTTCGCCTGCACCTCGCCGAGCTTGACGAAGCGGAGGCCTTGCTCGGCATACACCGAAACTGCGCGGTCGCGGCTGTTGTCAACGGTGACGGTGGCCGCGCTCGCGCTTCCGGTCGGGAGCATGGTCACGAGGCTGTCACCTGCGGGAAGTCCGCTGGCCGGGGGCACGAGCAGGCCCATCTGCTTTCCCGCATCGACGGCGACGCTGTAGGACGCGATGGCGCGATCATCGCTCGCATTGCGGGCCACGACCGTGAGGGTCCGCTGTCCGGTGAGTGCCCATTCGGGCAGCTCGAGCGTGCTGACGGCGCCAGGTGCCACGGTACCGAGCAGCCGGTCCACCCGGCCCGCGTCAATGAAAAGGCGCACGGGAGTGGCGCGGTCGTTCTGTACGAGCAGGGCTTTGCTGGAGTCGGCCGACACGGTGGACGTCGGCAAACGCTTAGGCGATGACTGGGCCAACGCGGAGGTCGCGCTCGTGGTGAGCGCCAGAGACGTGAGAACGATGGCGATATATGCACGCATGTTGCTGTACCGGGTCTGAAACGTTGGGGAACTGTGAGGGACACGCGATCCGCGGTCCAAGTCCTAAACGCTCAAGACCCGCACTCGGTTAGCGCCGATGGGTCGGCGTGCACGTGGCCGTGACGTCCCCATCCAGCGGGGGACGAAACGTTTGGGCAACGTCCATTGAGGCGCCGGCGATGGGGTGAAACGGAAGGCGCGCGATGGCGTATTGTTCATGCACCGGGAGCAGACAATTCCCATCCCTCCTACCACAGGGCACTTCATGCACGTCATTCGACCGCGCGCCGTGTTGGCCGCGACGCTTGTCTCCGCCGTTTTTGCCGCCTGCGCGCCGGCCCGGAAGCCGGCGACGGCCCCGTCCCCGGCATCGGATCCCCGTAACACGCTGAAGGCGGGTCTCTTTGACGCGGGTGAGTACGCCTCCAACATGCGCGTCTTGGCGAAAGCGCAGTCGCCCAAAGGCTTCCTCGGGGAGACGAACTCCGACCTCGCGTTCACTGGCAACTACGTCATCCAGGGCAACTACAACGGGCCGGTGGTGTGGGACATCAGCAATCCTGCCAAGCCCGAACTGGTGGTCGCCTACGAGTGCCCCGCGTCGCAGAACGACGTCTCGGTCTACAAGAACCTGATGTTCATGTCGGCGGAGGCACTGAATGGGCGCATCGACTGCAAGCCCGGCGGTGCGCCGCAGGCGGTGAGCAAGGATCGTTTGCGCGGTGTGCGCATTTTCGACATCAGCAACATTCGTGAACCGAAGCTGGTGGCGAATGTGCAGACCTGTCGCGGCTCGCACACGCACACGGTGCTCGAAGACCCGAAGGACAAGGACAACGTCTACATCTACGTCTCGGGTTCGTCGGCCATCCGTCCCAAGGGAGAATTGGCGGAGTGCAACACTACCGCCAGCAGCGATCCCACGTCGTCGCGGTTGCGCATCGAGATCATCAAGGTGCCACTCGCCGACCCGTCCAAAGCGGCCATTGTGAACCGCGCGAATATCTTTGCGGGGCTGCGCTCGCCGTCGTCGCACGGGGAGTCGCCGGCGGATGCCGCCGAGATGGCCGCAGCCAAGGCGAAGGGCGCGTTCACGGCGTTCATTCCCATCATGGCGCAGGAAATCGTGCTGCCGCCGCAGATGACGAAGCCGATCATCGACAGCATCACCAAGGCACGCGGCGGCACGACGGCGAACGCCGCGGACACGGCGGCAGCGCGTCCGGTCGTCGATGCCGTGGTGAAGCGTATGCTGGCCGCGCAGGGCGCCGACAAGGCACCGCCGCCAAAGGGAACGGGTGACGCGCCCATCAGCGAAGGCACGCAGTGCCACGATATCACCGTGTATCCCGCGCTCGGTCTCGCGGGCGGTGCGTGTGAGGGGCACGGACTGCTGCTCGACATCAGCGATCCGGCAAACCCCACGCGCCTCGACGCGGTGGCAGACTCCAACTTTGCGTACTGGCACTCGGCGACGTTCAACAACGACGGCACGCAGATCCTGTTCAGCGACGAATGGGGCGGTGGTGGATCGCCCAAGTGCCGTCCGCTCGACAAGCCGGAGTGGGGCGCCAACGCCATCTTCGAAATCGTGAACAAGAAGATGGTGTTCAAGAGCTACTACAAGATCCCCACGTACCAGACGTCGAACGAAAACTGCGTGGCGCACAACGGGTCACTCATCCCGATTCCGGGACGTGACATCATGGTGCAGGCGTGGTACCAAGGCGGTATTTCGGTGTTCGACTGGACCGATGCCGCGAAGCCCAAGGAAATCGCGAGCTTCGATCGCGGACCGGTGGACGGGACGCGCATGGAAATGGGCGGCTCGTGGTCGGTGTACTGGTACAACGGTCACATCGTGAGCTCCGAGATTGCGCGCGGTCTCGATGTCGCGGAACTCACGCCGAGCGAGTTCATCTCGCAGAACGAGCTCGACGCTGCAAAGACGGTCAAGTGGGACCAGCTCAATGCGCAGGGGCAGCCCAAGATCACGTGGCCGCCCAGCTTTGCCCTGGCCAAGGCGTATACCGATCAGTTGGAGCGGAAGCAGTGCGCGTCCGGGGTGGTGAGCACGTTGCGTTCGCAGATTGCCAACGCCGAAAAGGCGAGCGGCGCGGCCCGTAACACGGCGCTCCAAGCGGCAGTGAGCGCAGCCGAAGGCGCTCGTGGCTGCGACGGCAAGAAGACGGATCTACTCAAGAAGGCGTTGCAGGACTTGCGCGCGCCGGCCATGTAAAGCGGCTGGCTGCTGGAGCAAGCCCGGGCCAGTGCCGGGATT
>JAIXTI010000109.1 GCA_027484025.1 bacterium | reverse complement strand
GTCGCTACGAGAAGAACGACGTGCTGGTCATTCGCTACGAAGGGCCGCGTGGTGGCCCGGGCATGCGCGAGATGCTGAGCACGACGAGTGCGATTTACGGGCAGGGGATGGGCGAGCATGTGGCGCTCATTACCGACGGCCGTTTCAGCGGTGCCACGCGCGGGCTCTGCATTGGGCACGTGGGCCCCGAAGCCGCAGTCGGTGGCCCGCTCGCGCTCATCAACGACGGTGACATCATCGAGATCGACGCGGGCGCGGGCACGTTGCACGTGCGCTTGAGCGATGAAGAACTCGCGACGCGTCGTGCGGCGTGGGTGCCGCGCGCTACCGATTATCAGAGCGGCGCGATCTGGCGTTATGCGCAGACGGTGGGGTCGGCGCGGTACGGCGCGGTGGTGCACCCGGGAGGACGCGCCGAGACCCACGTCTACGCGGACGCCTGACCGCAGAGCAGTGAGACTGGAGACCGGAGAGTTGAGAGCGAGCGGCTCAGAACTCAGATCTGAGTTCTGGATAGGCGTGAGAGTCGAGTAACACAGCAACGAGAAGACAGGACCCGCGGTGGCGGTTACCCCAACCGCCGGTCCTCGCCTCTCACTGCTGCGTTACTCGACTCTCACGCCGATCCGGGCTGACTTCTGAATTCTGAACCTCTCACTCTAACGCGCAGCTCTCAGATCTCCGCGCAAAACGGGTCCGCGCAAAAGGGGTCAGAGTCGTTTTGCGAAAACGACTCTGACCCCTTTTTTACCACACCGCTCGGTTGCTCAAGCGGCGGGGGCGGCACTCACCCCGGAGAGCGAATCCCTGAGGGGGTGGCGCCGGCGCGCGCGTGAGCGCGTGCACGGCCACCCCCGAAGAGAGTCGCGACCGGGGTGCGTGCCGCCCCCGCCGCGTTCTCAAAAGCGACCGTTACCCAATCGGCTTCTTGGGCACGAACACGTTCGGCACGCCAAGCTTGGACAGCAACGCGTTGAACTCGGAAAGATCCTTGTCCTCCAAGCCCTGCAGCGTCTTCAGCTGCACATCGAGCTTGCCACCCAGATCGCTCGTGATCTCGCCGTGCTGCTTCGTGGGCGGGTTCGTGCCCTCGAGCACCTGCGAATTGAGCGAGATGAACATCTGGTACAGCTTGATCGGGTAGTTGAGCGTTGCCTGATCCGCCTTGGTGTACACCTCGTAGATCTCGGCGCGCACCGCTTCGAGCTTCTTGCGCAACGCGCTCGATGCATCACGGACGTCCTTGGCGTACGCCTGCGACGTGGCCTGACGCGCGCGTTCGTCGAGCTGACGCTGCAGGTCCTGAATGCGCTGCACCGTTTCCGTGATGCTCGTGATGCGCGCGCCCACGGCATTGGCCGCATCGAACTGCGCCTTGTACTCGGCGGCCGTCAGCGGCACGCGCGGGTCGCCCTTGATCGTGAAGGGGCGCGTGAGCGTGTCCTTGCCCACGATGAGGCGCACGGCATACTCGCCCGGCACCGCCACCGGTCCGTCGGTGGTGCCGTCGTCGATGATCGCGCCCGGTACTGTCTTGGGGCCCGGGTAGCTCAGGTCCCAGATAAAGCGGTTGGCACCCGCACGCGCATGCACCACCGAGTCGGCCGGCTCGTAGCTCAGTGCTTCGGCGCGCTGCTCCAAACGAATCTTGGCGGCGGCCGAGTCGGCGGCGGGGTTGCCGGTGCTGTCCTTCTTGGGCGCGCCCTCGCTGGTGTACGTGCGCGCCACCTTGCCGTTGCTCTCGAGGAACTGCACCGTGATCGGCGACGTCGGCGCACTCTTGAGCCAGTAGTCCACGCTCACGCCGTAGCGCGGGTTGGCACCAGCCGCGCCACCACCACGTCCGCCACCCATGCTCGTCCAGCGCGTGGCGGGCGACGGGGCATACAGATGCACCGGCTTGGCGGTGATGGAATCGGACAGCGTGCGCAGCGGCGAAATGTCGTCGAGCGACCAGAACGCACGTCCATGCGTGGCCACGATGAGATCGTTGTCGTGTACGCGCAGGTCACGCACCACCACGCGCGGCAGGTTGAGCTGCATCGGCTCCCACGCGGCGCCGTCGTTGAACGATACGTACACGCCCGTTTCGGTGCCGGCGAAGAGCAGCCCGCGACGCTTGGTGTCGCTGCGAATGGCGCGCGTGTACGCGCCCATGGGGATGCCCGCATCGATGCGCGTCCACGTCGCGCCGTAGTCGGTCGTCTTGAACAGATACGGCGTGAAGTCGTCCTGCTGATAGCGATTGGCGGCGATGTACGCCGTGCCCGCCTCGAACGGCGACGCTTCAATAATGGACACGCGCGTAAACTTGCCGAACGCCTTGGGCGTCACGTTCGTCCACGACGCGCCATTGTCGCGCGACACATGCACGAGGCCATCATCGCTCCCCGTCCACAGAATGCCCTTCGTGACGGGCGACTCGGCGAACGCAAAGATCGTCGCGTACCACTCCGTCCCCGTCATGTCGCCGCTCACGGGGCCGCCGCTGCGTCCCATGGTGGCCGGGTCGTGCTGCGTGAGATCGCCCGAGATCTTTTCCCAGCTGCCACCCTGATTGCGCGAGCGCCACAGATACTGCGACGCCGTGTACAGCACGTCGGGATCGTGCGGCGAGAAGTGAATGGGGAACGCCCACTGGAAACGCTGCGGCACGTCGGCCACGGCCATGCCGTCGTAATTGCCCAGCCACACCGACACGTCACGACGCATGTTCGTCTTGTGATCGTGACGCGACAGCTGGCCCATGTAGCAGCCGCCGAAGGTCACGTCGGGATTGCGCGGATCGACGGCGATGTACGCGTTCTCGCAGCCGGCCACAGGCCACCAGTCACGCTCCGTAATGCTCCCGAGGTCGGAGCGGTGCGCGATGTTCACCGTCGTGTTGTCCTGCTGCGCACCCAGAATGCGATACGGCTGCGACTGATCAGTGGTCACGTGGTAGAACTGCGACGTGGGCTGGTTGTTCTGCGAGCTCCACGTGCGGCCCCCGTCGAGCGACACCGTGGCGCCGCCGTCGTTGCCATTGATGAGCCGCTGCGGGTTCTTGGGGTCGACCCACATGATGTGCGTATCGCCGTGCGGCACGCGTACCGTCGTGAACGTGCGGCCGCCGTCAATGCTGCGGCTCACCTGCAGGTTCATGATGTAGACGGTGTTTTCGTTCACCGGGTCGGCGGTGATGCTCATGTAGTAGAACGGCCGCACGACGAACTTCTGCTCGCTGTTGGTGCGCGTCCACGTCCCGCCACCGTTGTCGCTGCGGAACACGCCGCCCAGGGAATCCTGCGCTTCGATGTTCGCGTACACGCGCTGCCCGTTGGCGGGCGACACGCTCACGCCGATCTTGCCAATGAGCCCCTTGGGCATGCCGGGGTTGAAGGTGAGCTCTGTCCAGGTGTCGCCGCCGTCGGTGCTCTTCCAGAGCCCGCTGCGCCCCGCGCCCGCGTCCATCCCCCAGGGGGAACGCTGGAACTTCCACATGGAGGCGTACAGGATGCGCGGGTTGGTGACATCGATGGAGATGTCGGCCGCGCCGGTGCTGTCATTGAGAAAGAGCACCTTCTTCCACGTCGCGCCGCCATCGGTGGTGCGAAAGACACCACGATCGGGCGACGGCCCGAAGGCGTGTCCCAGCGCCGACACGTACGCGACGTCGGGGTTGGACGGATGCACGCGCAGGCTGGTGATGTGCTGCGTGTTCGCCAGGCCGCGCGGCGTCCACGTCTCGCCGCCATCGGTGCTGCGATAGACACCCGTGCCGTAGGTGATGTCTTCACGCGGCTTTCCTTCGCCGCTGCCCACCCAGATCACATTCGGGTCGCTCGGCGCCACGCTTATCGCGCCCACCGAAGACAGGTCCGTCTTGCCATCGGTGATGTTCTCCCACGACTGGCCGGCGTTGGTGGTCTTCCACACGCCGCCGTTGACGGCGCCGAAGTAGAACGCCAGCGGGCGGGTGGGGTCGCCAGTGACGGCGGTAGAGCGACCGCCACGGAAGGGGCCCACCAGGCGCCAGCGCAGCGACTTGAGCGCGCTGTTGGTCTTGGTGCCGTCGGTATAGAGGGCGGGGTCGTAGGCCGGCCGGTCGCCGGCGGCAGGCCGGGGGGCGCGCTGGGCACCGGCAGACGGAGCGAAAAGCAGCGACGCGATGGTCGCCGAACTGATCATGGTGGCGAGGGCGCCACGGCGTGCGGAGTGGGTGAGGGGCATAACCTCACGTTGCTCGCCGCGCGTTCAGGGTGCAAGATGGTAGCGCTCTCCCAACCCCCTTTGCTGGAGTCCCTGCCATGCCCGTCCGGAAGTCCTCGCTGGTCGCGCCGCCCGTTCTGCTGACACTCGCCGCCCAGCTGCTCTCGGCGCAGGGCGCCGCGTCCAAGCGCCCCATGACGTTCCTCGATGCGCAGTACCTCAAGAACGCGGGGAGCCCCGCCGTCTCACCCGACGGCAAACAGCTGCTCTACACCATCACCACCCCCGACTGGAAGGAAGCCACGAGCCAGTCGGACGTGTGGATTTCCCCCACCGACCGCGGCGTCGCCGGCACTCGGCAGCTCACTTTCACCACCGCCAAGAACGAAAGCTCCCCGCGCTGGGCGCCCAAGGGCGGCTGGTTCGTCTTCTCGAGCAACCGCGAAGCCCCGGCTGCCAGCGGCAGCCAGCAGCAGCTGTTCGTCATGCGCGCGGACGGGGGCGAGGCACGCCGGGTGACCGCGGCGAAGGAAGGCGTGTCGACCTACGCCTTCACCAAGGACGGCCAGTGGTTGGTGTTCCGCAGCGGCAAGAGCGGCGAAGAGCAGCTCTATGCGCTGTCGGTGGCCGCGATCGAAAAGGGCACGCCGCTCGACTCGCTGACTGCCGCGTCCCTCACCAAGCATCCCACGGGTGTCGGTGACTGGCGCGTCGCTCCCGACTCTCGCCGCATCTATTTCACCACCGCCGACACCACCGATACCGACGAAAAGCTGCGCCGCGAAAAGAAGTTCACGGTGAACGTGCGCAACGCCGGCACTCCCACCGTGTCGCTGTGGGCGCTCGAACTGTCGGGCCCCACGTACCCCACGACGCGCCTCACGCGCGACACGAGCCTCGCCGTCACGGGGTTCACCATCTCCCCCGACGGCCGCTATGTGGGCTTCAACGCGGTCCCCAATGACCGCTACAAGCGCAACATTACCGAAGAAGGGATCTACGCCGACGTCTTCCTGCTGGACACGCAGGGGAACCGCGTCGAGCGGATCACGAAGAACGACGAGATCGCCGAGAGCGCGCTGAGCTTCTCCCCCGACTCGAAAACCATCGCGTTTTCGGCGTCGGACGACATGACGCGCTACAACATGAAGAACCGCCGCGTCTACCTACGCGACGTGGCGGCTACGGGCGGCGCCTTCCGCAAAATCGGCGATCTCGACGGCGACAATACCGTCGACTTCTGGTCGGCCGACGGCAAGACCATCTACTTCAATGAAGGCCACAAGGCCACCGCGCAGCTCTTCGCGCTCGACGTGGCGTCGGGCAAGGTGAAGCCGGTCACGAGTGTGCAGGGCGTCGTGAACGTCTCGCAGGACGACGACACCAAGCGCCTGCTGCTCAACTATCAGGACCCCACCTCGCCGGGCGCGATCTACACCGTCGCGTCGATGCTCGACCTCCCCAAGAAGGCGTCGTGGGTGCAGCTCACCGATGCCAACCCGTGGGTGCGTGAACAGATCGCCCTCGGCGAAGAAACCGAAGTCACCTGGACCTCGAAGGACGGCAAGCCGGTGGGCGGCGTGCTCATCAAGCCGGTGGGCTATCAGCCGGGCAAGAAGTACCCGCTGCTGGTGGCCATTCACGGCGGCCCCGCCGCGGCCGACCTGCTGAGCTTCAACGGCGGCTACGGCGCGCAGACGTATGCGGGGCAGGGGTGGGCGGTGCTCATGCCCAACTACCGCGGCAGCACGAACTACGGCGAAGCGCACAAGAACGGTATCGTGGGCAACTACTTCGACCCGGGCTATCAGGACATCATGACCGGCGTCGACCATCTCATCGCGACTGGTCTGGTGGACAGCACCAAGATGGGCGTGTTGGGGTGGAGCGCCGGTGGCCACTGGAGCAACTGGATTCTCACGCACACCGATCGATTCAAGGCGATCAGCAGCGGCGCCGGCACGTCGAACTGGATTTCGATGTACGCGCAGTCCGACGTGCAGCGGAACCGTCAGCACTACCTCGGCGACAAGCTGCCGTACGACGATTTCGATGCCTACTGGCGTCAGAGCCCCATTCAGTTCATCCGCAACGCGAAGACGCCGACCATGATTCACGTGGTCGAAGGCGACCCGCGCGTGCCGAGCCCGCAGAGTGTGGAGCTGCACATGGGGCTCAAGCGGGTGGGCGTCCCGACGGAGCTCTATATGTATCCGGGCGCGTCGCACGGCATTCCCGACGCCCGCAACCGGCTCGTGAAGAGCGCCTCGGAGATGGCGTGGATGGATTACTACGTCCTCGGCAAGGGGAACAAGTTCTCGTGGCGTCAGGTGCTGGAGACGCTGGAGGAGCCGAAGGCGGAGAAGAAGGTGGATATCCGCGGGATGTGAGTTTGGCCGATCCCAATGCAAAAACCCACCGCCCGTTCCGGGAGGTGGGTTTCGTGTTTTCAGCCGACCGACGCGTTCACCCCGCCATCAAACCCGGAAACGGGCTTGGGGCAGTCAGCGCTTCCTGCGCGGCGGCGAGGACCGACGCGGGCAGGGCGCCGCCGGACCGGCGGGCGGCTTCGACGACCATGCTGAGTGCGCGGGCCTGCGCGGCATAGGCGGCGATGAGGGCGCCGCCGGCGCCAGGGGTGGCCATTATGTCATGCGCCAGGGTATCGAGATGCTGGGCCAGTGCCGAACCGGGGAGGGGCAGGGACGAATCCGACCGCTCGGGGCGCGACTTGGCGGGGGCTGCGGACGCAGCGCTCAACCCGGGAAACCCGGAGGGCGCCAGCGCTTCCTGAATACGGCCGTTGGTGGCGGCCAAAGCGGCCAACCGACGGCGTGCTACCTGCGACGACTCAAATCCCACGCGAAATCTCCCGAAAAGGCATCTGAAGAGGACACAATCGCGCCATTCCTCTTGACAGATGCTTACCTGTTACATAAATGCGACAGTGATAGCAACGCAGAGCACGCGGATATTCCGCATGCTGTAGTGTTTTCGTGTTGTTGGGTGTTGGTGTTACAGACTGTTCTACGCGGTACTTCCTGCAGGACCCTGTTCGAGCTCTCCCCTGATGGAGGCTGGATGCACGTCCTCACCCCGGTAGCCGATCGTGACCTCGCCGCGCGTGAACTGGCCATACTGGCCAGGACGACGCTCGACGAACATTGGGCCGTCGCCGCAGTCCCGTCGGAACGACGGGCCCTGCTGCTCGAACGGGCCGATGCGGCCTCGCTGCTGCCTGGTGATGGCCTTGGCGAACCGATTGCCGATGGCCTGGCCCTGCTGGGTACCGCGTACGAACTGGCGGCGCTGGGGCAGCTCGAGGCCGCCCTGCAACCCACGCCGAGCGCGGCCCGTGATCTGGCGCAGGCCGTGCTCGCCCTCGGTGCCGCCCGCGCCTTCAAGTGCTCCGCCGCGCTTCGCCCCCCCATCGATGACGGAGAATCCGCCATCAAATGGGCGCTCAAGCTCGGCGCCCTCGCCCTCGTGTCTCGGCAAACCGAGAACTACGAGCGCTGGTGGGAGGCCCGTGCCCACGTGTCTGACGTGGTCAAGCGGGCCGCCCATCGCCTCGACGGCGAACCGTGGGAGCCGTACGCGCGTGGCACCCTCTGGATGGCCTGGCTGGGACTCATGGGAGCTCCCATTGCCGTGCTTCCCGAGAATGCGGCCGACGAGCTGCCGATGATCTCGGCTACCCGTTCCCGTCTCGCCGCCTTCCGCGAACGTCGGGCCGACCACGATGTCCCCGGAGAGGGACCCGTGCTCAACGCCGCGGCGCTGCGGGCTCGCATGACGGAGTTCGCGATCCGGCATCTGGCCGACGCGACCGAACTGCTGACGGTCGCGGTGCTGAGACGGACGCTCCCCGATGTGAGTGCGGAGTTCAAGCTGCACCTGAGTGCGGCTCGCTCCGCGATGGCGGGCGATCATGGGCAGGACGTGCTGCTGGCGTGGTTACAGGCTGCCGGCGTTACGCTGGCAGGCGGCGTGACCGCGCAGCTCGAACTCCCAGGATTCTAGTACGGCCGGCGGCGCCCTTGGCGCCGCGCCACACGCGGTAGGTGCGACGCCCGGTGCTGCCCACCGGGAACGCCACGCGACCCCCTCCGAGGGGGATGATATCGGCCATCAGGGCGCCAAGCGCCCGTTTGGCCTCGAGGGACGCCTCGTCGAGGACGTCCGGTTCCGCCGCCACGCCGGTGTCGATGCGATACCAGACGACGCCATTGGCGCCTTCGGCTCGCACTACGTACTGATCGTCATCCGTCCAGAACGCACAGATCCGTTCACGAGCCAGTTCCGTGTGGAAAGGCAGGCTTGTGATAGGGGCGGACTCCATGGGTCCGATCGGTGCGGCTACGGCGACGACGTGCATAGCTCTATTCCGTGAGGGGGCAGGAACGTGACCAGCGATTTTGCGAACCGTGCTGCATCATCGTTGGGCGGTGAGTTTATGACGATTCAGGCGCCCACGCAATACGCGGATTGCATGCTAAGTTGTTGACATTATTGTCGATATCTGTGGGAATCGCTGTGGAGAACCGCCTAACTGCCACGCCCGACATCACCTCCGCCCCGGAGGGGTGTGGAAAAGCGGGTTCGTGATCCCCTGCTATTGTCCGGCGGCAGGGGTATGGTTTTCCACACACCCGCTGCTCACAAAGGTGCTCTTTGCTTGTTTGCCAACACGCGTAATCCGTGTTTCATGCGGCACCGCAAATCTTTGCGGCGGGGGTGCTGGCGTACTCGACCCTCTTGCCCCATAGTGGCAGGTACTCACGCACTTCCCTCTGGAGCTACGTCGTGTCTATCGAACCACGCATTGGATTGCTCGTGGGGCGGGAATGGTCGTTCCCCCCTGCCTTCATCGACGCCGTCAACCGACGCCAGAGCGGCGTCGTGGCCGACTACATCAAGCTGGACGCCACGCGCATGGGGCAGCCCGTGCCGTATACGCTCATCATCGACCGCATCAGTCACGAGGTGGGCTTCTACCGCACCTTTCTGAAGCACGCGGTCCGGATGGGCGTCACGGTGATCAACAACCCGTTCATGTGGTCGGCCGACGACAAGTTCTACGATGCCACCATGGCCATCCAGAACGGCGTGGCGCACCCCCGCACGATGGTCCTCCCCAACAAGGACTACATCCCCGGCATCTCCCACTCGGAGTCGCTGCGGAACCTCTCCTACCCGCTCGACTGGAAGGGCGTCGCCGAGCATATCGGCTTCCCCTGCGTCCTCAAGGACGCCCACGGTGGCGGTTGGCGCGATGTGTACATCTGCCACTCCATGGACGAGCTGCTGGAGGCCTACAACGGCAGCGGGCTGCTCACGATGGTCGTGCAGGAGTTCATCAAGTGGGATGCCTACGTCCGCTGCATGGTGCTGGGGCGTGAGCATGTGCTCCCCATGCCCTACGATCCGGGCCAGCGGAAGTACATCCCCGACCCGGGCTATCTGGGCAAGGAGCTCGAGGACCGCTGCGTGCGCGATGCCCTCACGCTTTGCCGTGGCCTGGGCTACGACATGAACACGGTCGAGTTCGCCGTGAAGGACGGCATTCCGTACGCCATCGACTTCATGAACCCGGCGCCGGACATGGACATCAACTCCCTGACCCCCAGCTACTTCGAGTGGGTCGTCGAGCACATGGCCGACCTCTCCATCAAGCTGGCCACCGCGCCGCGCCCGGAGACCGCCACCACCGGCCCGATCATTACCGCACCACCGACGGTCACAAAGTAGCAATGTCCACAGCCACCATTGCGCGGTACCACGAGACGCTCCAGCAGGGCACGCTGGCGGCGGAATCGGCGGCTGTGTTGGTTCAGCAGCTTCGTGATCAGGACCTGTTCTTCGGCGATCGCCCGCTGTGTGGAGTACTCCGGCCGCGCTTCTTGTCGCTCGCCGAGTACCGCTACATTGCCCGCGCGTCGGGGCTGGTGGGTTCAGCGTTCGACAAGGTCCGGCAGGCCGCCATGGCCAACGCCGAACTGCGCGCCCAGTTCGGGCTGACGGCATGGGAAGAGCAGCTCATCCACGCCGACCCCGGCTTTGCCGCCGCGAGCCCCACCTCGCGGCTCGACGCCTTCTACGTCCCGGGAGCGACCCCGGGCGACGCCGGCGCGCTCAAGTTCACGGAGTACAACGCGGAGACCCCGGCAGGGGCGGCGTACAACGATGCGCTGTCGCGGGCCTTTCTGGCGTTGCCCTCAATGCAAGCGTTCACCCGCAGTCATCTGGTGCTCCCCATCCCGGTCGCGGCGTCGGTGGTGGATGTGCTGCTGCAGGCGTTCGCGCAGTGGCGTGGGGTGGCCGAGAAGCCCAGCGTCTGCATTTTGGACTGGAAGGAGGTGCCCACCTACAGCGAGTTCGTGCTCTTCGAGCGCGAGTTCCGGGGGCGGGGGATCGACGTGTTCATCGGCGATCCGCGCGACGCGGAGTACAGCGGCGGGCGCCTGACCGTCGCGGGCAAGCCCGTGACGCTCATCTACAAGCGCGTGCTCATCGACGAGTTGGTCACGCGGGAAGGGCTCGAGTCGCCGGTGGTCCGTGCTGTGAGAGACGGTGCAGTGTGTATGGTCAACCCGTTCCGCTGCAAGCTTTTACATAAGAAGGCCTCACTTGCCGTGTTAAGTGATGAGCGGCAGGCGTCGCTCTTCACCGCCGAGGAGCATGGCGCCGTACTGGCGCATGTGCCGTGGACGCGTGTGGTGGAAGCGCGACACACGCAGTATCGCGACAGTGCCGGCGTGCGCAACGTTGACCTGCTCCCGTTCATTGCCGAACATCGTCAGCGGCTCGTCCTCAAGCCCAACGACGACTACGGCGGCAAGGGGATTGTGCTGGGGTGGACGGTGGACGATGCCACCTGGCAGGCGGCCATCCAGACGGCCCTTGCCGAGCCCTATATCGTGCAGGAGCGCGTGCAGATCCCCAGCGAAGCGTGGCCGACCTATGCCAACGGGGCCGTCCATATTGGGGAAAGCATGCTCGACACGGCGCCATTTTTGGCCAATGGCACTACTGTAAACGGGTGTCTCACACGCATTGCGACCGACCCCCTCCTCAACGTGACGGCGGGGGGCGGTTCGAACGTCCCCACTTTCCTCGTCGAGGAGCGTTGATGTCGTCCACGTACCGCCCGACCATCGGGATCACGACCCAGACGTTGCACTCCATCGACGGCATCCCGCCGGCGCTACCGTCGTCGTGGGTCATGAATCAGCGCTACTTCCTGGCCGCCACGAGCGCCGGGGCGGTGCCCTGGATGATCCCGCTGCTCGACGACGACATGGTGACGCTGCGGGCGATTTTCGACCGCCTCGACGGGGTGCTCATCCCCGGCGGCGTCGATATCAACCCGGCCGAATACGGCGAAGCGGTGCGTCCGGAGTGTGGAAATCTCGATCCGGCCCGTGACCGCGTCGAGCTCCAATTGGCGCGCTGGGCCATCGCCGAAGGCAAGCCCATCCTCGGCTTGTGCCGCGGCATGCAGGTCATCAACGTCGCGCAGGGCGGAACCATGTGGCAGGACCTGGCCTCACAAAAGCCATCTTTCCACAAGCACGATTTCTTCCCGACGGCCGGCTTCGAGCGCGACCATATCGCGCACGAAGTCGACGTCGTCGCGGGGACGCGCCTGTCGCAGTATCTGGTGGGCGCCCGCTGCCCGGTCAACAGCATGCACCATCAGGGCGTGAAGACGGTGGGACGCGAGCTGCAGGTGTCGGCGCTCGCCGACGACGGGCTCATCGAAGCCATCGAGACCACCGGTGACGCCTTCTGCGTGGGGGTGCAGTGGCACCCGGAAGTGTTCGAAATGACTGATGTGCACACCAGACAACTGTTTGGCGGCTTCATGAGCGCGGCAGTCGAGTGGTCCACGGCCAACGCTGCGCCCCGTGTGGGCGTGGGAGCATAGATGAAAGCGCCGACGCTGACGGTTGGAATTGAAGAAGAGTACCAGATCATTGATCCGGTGACACGCGACCTGTCACCGGGCTTCGATGCGCTGGTCACTTCCGCCTTTGCGACCGAAGCCGATGTGAAGGCCGAACTCCACCAGTGTCAGGTGGAGATCGGGACCAAGCCGTGCGCGTCCATTGCCGAACTGCGCGGCGAACTCGTGAAGCTGCGTGGGCTCGTCATTCGCGCGGCGGGTGAGCACGGGCTGACCATCGCCTCGGCGGGGACCCATCCGTTTTCGAACTGGATGAACATGGAGATGACGCCCAAGGAGCGATACCTGGGTGTGAAGATGGAGCTGCAGGATCTGGCCCATCGCCTGCTCATCTTCGGCACGCATGTGCATGTGGGCATTGAAGATCCGGAATTCCGCATCGATTGCCTCAACGCCGCGCGCTATATCCTGCCTCACATTCTGTGTCTGTCCACATCGTCGCCGTTCTGGTTTGGACGCAACACGGGGCTGCACTCTTATAGAAGCATCGTCTTCAAGAACTTCCCGCGCACCGGCGTCCCGCGCATCCTCACCGGCTGGAACGACTACGCCGATCTGGTCGATACGCTGGTGAAAACGCGCAGCATCCCCGATGGCTCCAAGATCTGGTGGGATGTGCGGCCGCACCATCTGTATCCCACCCTCGAGTTCCGTTGCTGCGACGTGAACACGAAGGTCGACGAGGCGGTATGCATTGCCGCGCTGCTGCAGGCGGTCGTCGCCAAGATGTGGAAGCTGCGCCGCGACAACATGACCTTCCGCGTCTACGCCGCTGACCTCATTGAAGAGAACAAGTGGCGCGCGGTGCGCTACGGGCTTGGCGGCAAGCTCATCGACTTCGGCAAGAAAGAAGAAATGCCGGCGTCGGTGCTCATTCGTGAGCTCATCGAGTGGTTCCTCGATGACGTGCTCGACGAACTCGGCACCCGCAAGGAAGTCGAATACGCCTTCCGCATCATGGAGGAAGGCTCGAGCGCCCAGCGTCAGCTCGCGACCTACGCGCGAACGGGCGACCTGCGTGCCGTGGTCGACCAGATCATTCGCGAGACGGCCGAAGGCGTGTGCGAGCCCACGCTTGGGCCGGCGCTCGACGGGCAGGGCCCCATTTCGGCGCAGCCGGCCACCGGGCCTACGCCGACCACCGGGATGCCCGCGGTGCGGGGACAGTCGGTCCCGTAACGCGCTCCGACGTCGCGACCACTCCGGGGCTGGCCGGGACCACTATGGGTCCTGCGCCAGCCCTTTGAGGTAGGTGACCGCCATATCGGCCATGCCGCTCCGCGTGTACACATCGGCGCGGCGATCGGCGATAACGCGAGCAATGACCTCCGCCACCTCCTCGGCGCTCTGCCCATTGGGGAGCGTGCGTGAGTCGGGGCCGCCGTGCACGGCGTTGTGTCCGAACTCGGTCCGCACCACACCCGGCGACACCAGCGAGAACTGGATGTCGGGGTAGGTCTCCTGCACTTCGGCGCGCATGTTGGCGGTAAGCGCGTTGAGGAAGTGTTTGGCCCCGTTGTACGCAGACCGGAACGTCGCCATCGGGACCCGCCCCAGCATCGACGACACGTTGATCACGTGTCCGCGCCCCACCAGCTGAAAGTGCGGGAGGACCGCCTGCATGCCGTACAGCGCGCTCTTCACGTTCACCCGCATCATCTCGTCGAGGTCGTCGTCGGTGAGCGCCGAGGGGGCCCGCGTGATGCCGCGGCCGACATTGTTGACCCATACGTCGAGGCGGCTGTATTGGGCGAGTGCGGTCTCCACCACGTCCTCGACCTGGCTCCGCACCGTCACGTCGGCGGTCACGGTGACGACGTTCGTCGAGCCGAGTGAGGCGGCTACGTCACGCAGCGCGTCGGCGCGGCGCGCCACGAGTACGAGACTGTGCGTAGGAGCCAGCCGTGCTGCGAGGGCGGCGCCGATACCAGTGCTGGCGCCCGTAATGACGACGACGGGGCGGGCAGGGGGAGTGGCGGTGGGAGTCATAGCTGAAAGGTAGTGGCCGGTGCACTAGGGAGTTTCCCTGACAGGCTCCTCGTTAGAAATACCAATGCCACCACCCCGGTCGGAATTGTAGGATCACGCATGCGTTCTTCCCTGCTTTCGACTGCTTCGGCGCGCCCACGCGCCTTTTCTGCACGCCGTCTCGTACGCGTTGCCCTCGTGCCCGTTGTTGGGCTGTCCTTTCTTACGGCCTGCGAAGGCGAGACCGACCCCACCGGCGTGGGCGGCCTCACCCGTGAGCCCGCGCTCAATGAGGTCGTGACGTCGGCGCCGCTCAACGCCAGCAGCAACGACACGCTGGTGTACTTCAGCTTCAACACCGGCACGCTCGTCTCCCGCACGGGTGACTGGGATCTGGCGCTCCGTCGCTACGAAGTGCGTCTCAACTCGCCCGCCAATGGCGGTACGAAGAACGTGCTGGGCTTCACGTTGGCCAACAACGCGAACGCGACGAACGCCGAAGTGCTCGCCTTTACGCGTACGAGCACGTTGGCCGCCTTCGATGCACTGCGTGACGCGCAGATTCCTGTCGACTCCCTGTTCACCACCGATCGTCTCGCCGAAAACCCGCAGGGGCACATCGTGCTCGGTGGCGTGCCGGTGGCGAATGCCGCGCAGTTCTGGAAGGTGCGCCTCGCCAATGGACAGTTCGCGGTCGTGCGCAGCACGGTGATTGCGTTCAACCAGGCGCGCGCGACCGACTCGCTCGTGCTCGAGTCGCGCTTGCAGACCGGCACGACGCTCGGCGCCGTGCAGCGTCTGGTCGTCGCGCCCGGTGGCGTCACGCGCGCGATCAGCCTCGCCACCAACAGTGTGGTCACGCCGAGCGGGTGCAACTGGGACATTCAGTTCAATCCCGATCCGCGGCAGTTGGCCATTACGGTGAACACGGCGTGCAACGTGGGCACGTTCCCGGGCACCGCGTCGCCGACCTTTGCCGCCGTGACTTCGGCGAGTGATGCGCCGCAGTACGCTGCGTACCTGTCGCAGCTGGTGGGGCCGATTCCCAATTCCATTCTCGATACGAAGGCGCCGTTCCGCTACGATCTCACGGGTCAACAGCGTTTGCACCCGGCGTTCAACATCTATCTCGCGAAGGTCGGTACGCGCGTGTGGAAGTTCCAGCTCGTGGACTACTACAGCAACACGGGCGTGGCCGGCTATCCGACCGTCCGTTACTCGCGCATCCGCTAACGCCGTGCATTCCGCGCGCGTACGCCAGGCACTGTTCGTACTGCTGGTCGGATTGCCCCTGTCGCCGCTCACCGGAACACCGGTGGCGGCGCAGGTGCGTTCGGAGACACCCGCTGGGGTGGTGCAGGGTATCGTACGATCGCGTGGCGACGGCGCGATTGTCGTGTCGGCCGAAGTGCGACGCATGGGGAGCACGACGCGTGTACGGAGTGATGATCAGGGACGCTTTTCGATTGCGGCACGCGTTGGTGACACGCTGCACGTGCGCGTACTCGGCTTTCGCGAAGAACGCATTGCATTGACGGCCGCGAACAGCTCGAGCGAGCTGCGCGTGCTCCTCGAGCCGCTGGCCACGGTACTGCCGGTGTTCACGACCACCATGGGGCAGCGTGTCATTCGCGCCAGCGAGTCGCCGCGCAGCGTGACCGTGCTCGACCGCAAGGAAATCGACGCGGTCGCGGCGGTGTCGGCCAATCAGCTGCTGCGGCAGTTGCCCGGCATGCAGGAACTGCCGGCGCCGCCGAGCAAGACGAGCATTTCCATTCGCGGCTTCGATGATTCGCGCGTGCTCGTGCTCGTCGATGGCGAGCCTGTGGCGGGGTCGCTCATCGAAAGCCGCGATATCGGCCGCTTGAGCACGGTGGCCACCGAACGCATTGAAGTGACAAAGGGGCCGAGCAGTGTGGAGTTCGGCAGCGACGCGCTGGGCGGTGTAATCAACATCGTGCAGGCCGCGCCCACCAAGCCGCTCACCTTTGATGGATTGATGCGGCAGGGTGGCCTCGGTCGAGAAGAGGCCACACTCGGCATGAGCCAGACGGTAGGGCGCGTGGGGTATCGCGTGAATGGCGGATGGCGTCAGTCCGATCGCGTGACGGGCTACAGCGCGACAGGCTCGACGTTCAACCGCATTTTCGATTTGCGGAGTGATCTGCGCGTGGCGCTGTCGGAGCGGTGGACGGCGCGTCTGGATGTGCAGGGATCGCAGGAGCGTCAGCGCTTTCCGCTCGATGCGAACTTCAACGGCTTCATCGACAATCGTGGTGCGCAGGGTTTTGCTGAAGTGCAGGGGCCTGCGCTTGGTGGGCGCGTGCGGGCGCGTGCCTTTCAGCAGCGCTTCGAATATCAGTATCGGCAGTCGCGTGAGATGCTCCCCATTCGCGGGTCGGCCGATTCACTCGAGCAGCAGGAGCGTCAGGGGCGATATCTGCTGGCGTATTCGCGCGCGGCCGGTGCGCACGCCATCGACGCGGGCGTTCAGCATTCGCGGCGAACACTGATTGCGCCCACCAAGGTGACGGGCGACAGCGCCAACGAAGAGATTACCGAAGTCTTCGCGCGCGACAGCTGGACGCTGGGCGACCTGCTGCTCACGGCGGGCGCGCGTCATACGTCGAGCACGCTGTGGGGGAGCACCACGAATCCGTCCGTCGGACTGGCGTGGCAAACCACGCCGGCGCTGCGGTTGCGCGGCAATGTGGCGCGCGGTTTCCGTGCACCGGGCTTCAAGGAAATTCGCTACACGTTCTTCAATCCCGCTGGTGGCTACGAAATCATCGGCAACCCGTCACTGCGCCCCGAGAGTTCGGTGAGCGGCAGTGTGGGCGGGACGTGGGCGCCGAGTACCGCGGCCTCGTTCGATGTGGAAGTGTATCGCAACGACGTGAAGGACTTGGTGGACTGGAGCTTCCGCGGCAACAACGCGGCGGGCTTTCAGCAGTACGCCAATGTGAACGTGGCGCGCGCGCGTACGCAGGGCATCGAGACCAACGCGCGGGTCACGGTGCTCGGCACCGAAGTGACGACGGGCTACGACTATCTGCGTGCGCGCAACCTGCTCACGGGGCTGCCGTTGTCGCGTCGCGCCACACATACGGCACGGCTGCGCGTGTCGCGCGGTTTCGATGTGTTGCGCGGACTGCTTACCGACTTGTCGGTGCGCTACACCGGTGGTGCGCCGCTCATTGGCATTCCGAGTGGTGCGCCCATCACCGGTCCCTTCTCGACGGAGCAGGGTGTGGTGGGGCGACAGGGCGCCCTGCTGTCTGTCGATACGCAGCTGCGTCTGCAGTTGACCGGAACCACCGAGCTCGCCTTCGGCGGCAACAATCTGCTAGGCCAGCGCCCCACGTTGTGGACGCCGGCCTTCGACCGTCAGCTGTTTGTCGGCCTGCACATGCGCTGGAGTGCGCAGTAGGCCTTTGCTAGCCCTGTAGCGCGGCGTCGTCGTTCGCGTAGTGCGCCAGCAGTGTCCGTGCGGCCTCTTCGGGGAACTCGTGCGGGTGTACGACTTCCCACGCGCCCTCGCCGTGCTGTGCATTGTGCAGACGCACGTTCAGCGACGCGCCGCGACCGTGTACGACGCCGGTGAAGCGTGCGGCGGCACCGGTACGGCGGTGCGTCACCGACACCTGCCACTCCGCTTCGTTACCCATGGTGTGGATGTCGTACGTGGCCATGCGCGAGGCGGGTGTTCCCGCCGCAGCACAGGCCATCGCCGCGGCGGCAACACGGAGTGCCTGATCGCGGTGCGGCAGGGCATCGCGCACGAACACGTCACCCGCGGTCGCGGCACCCGGCAGTCCGTTAGTTGCGGCCGTAAGCCACTGCACCACGTCGGGCGTGAGGCGCGAACCGGTTCCGCTCAGTTCGAGTACGCGTGCGGCATAGCGAAGCACCTGCCGCACTTCAATGCGATCGACCTCGTCGAAGAACCACGCGCACGAGGTGAACAACCGCAGCGTCGCGCGTTGCAGCTCGAGCAGCTCGCGTACGCGCAGCACCTGTTCATGGTTCGTAGCATCGACGACGGCGTTGCGAGCGAACGACGCGAGCGCTTCGCCATCCTGCGCCACGACATCGCCGTACGCGTCGCGCACGTCCCATGGATTGTCGCGGAAGATCGTCGTGCCTTCGCGTTCATACACCTCGTTGGCGTGTGCGGCGAGCTGCTCCAGCGCCACGCGCAACGGACCGCGCCACTGCTGACGGGAAGGTTTTCCGCCGTCGAGTCGGCATCCGCAGTTGCTGCGCCAGCGCTCGATACCATGCGCACAGCTCCACGCCGACGGCGAGACGAGCTGCACCTCCTGCGTGGCCGGGTATGCGGCGACGAGCGCCGCCGCGTTCGTGATGCGCGTGTTGGAATGATGCGAAATGAGCGCCAGCGCTTCCAGCAACGTGCTGTCACCCGACTTGTGATGATGGCCGAACGTTTCGCCGTCAGTGGCCAGCGTGGTGCACCGCGGTGACGCGAGCACCGCATCGCGATACGGCGTGAAGCGCTGCGCCAACGCCTGCGGATTGCCCAGCAGACCACCGAACGCCACGTCGCCGGCGAGCGAACCGTCGTACGGCACAATGGTGAGCGTGCGCCCCGACGCACCGCGCCAGAGCACCGGCATGCCGCTGCCGTCGTGACCCTTCACCTGGTACGGTGCCAAAATGGTAAAGTGCACCCCTTCGGCGGCGACGGCGTCGAGCGTGTCGTCGTCGGCCGCGCACTCGGGGAGCCAGATCCCTTCGGCATCACGGCCGAAGCGTCGCCGGAAATCGCGCAGCCCCCAGCGAATTTCCGTGCGACGCTCGCGCGGCGAGGCGAGCGGCAGAATGACGTGGTGATAGGGCGCTGCAATGGCGTTGCCGTGGCTCCACCGCTTCACACTGGCGGCGTCGCCTTCCTGCATGGCGCGCAATGTGTCGGGCGCCGCGTGATCGAGCCACTCGCAAAGCGTGGCGCCTACATCGAACGAGCACCACGCATACAGGTTGACGACCCGCGAGACACCGGCGCGTGCTTCGCTGTCGTGCGCCGCCGCCCGCGGGTCGCGGTGATGCGCCTCGGCGCGTGCCAGCCGCGCGTAGCACTCACGATTGATGCGCGCATTCCAATCGTGCTCGGGAGCAGCCGACGGTTCGGTTGGGACGGCTTCCAGCCACGGATCTTCGCGCGGCGGCTGATACAGGTGCTGATGAACGATGAGCGAATGCAACGGCTGACTCCTTACCGTGTCCGGGCGATGTTCGCGGCGCGCCGGTACACTTCGGCGTAGCGTTCGGCCGAGCGTTCCCAGCCGAAATCGCGACGCATCGCGGTCTTCATGCGCGGCGCCCACGCCATGGGATCGTGGAAGCGTGCGAGCGCACGGGAAATGGCGTGATCGAATGACTGTGCGTCGAACGCGTCGAAGAGAAACCCGGTGGCGTCGTCTTCGACCGTATCGGCAATCCCGCCGACCTGGCGCCCAATGGGGAGCGCGCCGTAGCGCTGCGCCCGCAACTGCGTGAGACCACAGGGCTCGTACTGCGATGGCATGAGAAACAGATCGGCGCCGGCCATGAGGCGGTGTTCGAGCCGATCGGTAAAATCGAGTTGTACGCCGACATGCTGCGGCCGAGCGCGCGCGAGCGCCGTGAGGGCGCGCTCGTACTTGGCTTCGCCGGCGCCCATGAAGACGAACTGCGCGTCGAGATTCCACACCAGATGGGACTTGAGCACGAGGTCGAGTCCCTTCTGCGTCACCATGCGACCGGTGAATCCGAACAACGGGGTACGCTTGCGCTGCGGCAGGCCGAACGAGCGCTGCAGCGCACTCTTGCAACGTGATTTGTTGCTTGGATCGTCGGCGCTGTAATTGGCCGTGATCTGGTCATCCGTCGCTGGATCCCAAACGGTTTGATCGATGCCGTTGATGATGCCGGTGAAGCGGTTGCCGAGCCACTGAAACACTTCCTGCAAGCCGAAGCCGCCGTCGGCGGTGCGCAGCTCCGTCGCGTGATTGGGGCTGACCGTGACCACCATGTCGGCGTGCGTCAGGCCGGCCTTGAGGAAGTTGATGAGACCATACCACTCCACGTGCCGGAAGGTGAACAGCTCCGGTGGAATGCCGCAGTCGTTGAGCTGCGAGGCCGGGAAGTGTCCCTGATAGCCGCCGTTGTGCACCGTGAGCACCGTGGGCGTGTCGGCGAAGCGCTCACGCAGATCGGCATAGCTGCGCATGTACATGAGCGCGAGCGATGCGTGCCAGTCGTGCGCGTGCACCAACACCGGGCCCGCAATAAGGCGCGGAATGGCGTCGAGCACGGCGCGCGAATACAGCGCGAACCGGCGGGCGTTGTCGGCGTAGTCACGCCCCCCTTCGCCGTACAAGCCACCACGTGCAAACGCGGCCGGGATGTCGACGAACACCACCTTGGGCCCCTTGGGCGCGTGCACTTCACGGAAGAAGCGCACCTCTTCGCTGCGAAAGCCGAGGCTCACCGTAATGGGGCGACCCAGCGGCGCGAGATCGGGCGCATGGTCGCGCACGGTGCGGTACAGTGGCACGAACACCACCACGTTGGCGCCGTCGCGCACCTGCACGTTGGCGAGTCCCATGACCGCTTCGGCGAGCCCGCCTGATCGTGCGTACGGACTGTACTCCGCCGTGAGGTGCACAATGGTGGGGGCGCCGCTCTGCGGTGCGCGAACCAGGGGAGATCCCCAGCTTGGCGTGGGCATCGAGGGAGAGGTCATGCTCTATTCTAATGGCTTCGAACGGGACAGGATGCGAAAACCCGCGCCGATTCACCAGAACAGGTGAGTCGGCGCGGGACGTTCGCCATCATGCAACGATTGGAATGGGCAGGCCGTCACTCACGCGAGTGGCGGATCGTCCGGCATGGAGTCGCCGAGAATGGATGGCGCGTAGTACGCGCGGGCGTACTGCTCCACCATGCGACGGGCGGTGAACTGCTGGCCACCCACCCGGATGGCGTGCTTCATCATCATGAGCCAGCGACGCGGCAGTTCGCTCTTGTCGCGGTCATAGAAGCGAGGCACGACTTCCTGCTCGAGCAGTTCATAGAGCCGGTTCGCGGTGTTCATTCCCGCGTCGTCGTCGACGCCGGGCTCGATGGCCCACCCGTTGTTCCCTTCGTAGCCCTCTTCCCACCAGCCGTCGATGGTCGACAGCTGCGGGACGCCGTTGAGCGCCGCCTTCATGCCGCTGGTGCCCGACGCTTCGAGCGGAACGCGCGGCATGTTCATCCACAGGTCCACGCCCTGTACCAGCAAATGCGCCAGGTGCATGCCGTAGTCTTCGACGAACGCGATGCGCCCTTCGAACTGCGGGTCGCGGGTGAACTGATACACGTTCTGCAGAATCTGCTTGCCCGGCGTGTCGGCGGGGTGCGCCTTGCCGGCAAAGATGATCTGCACCGGACGCTGCGAGTTGGTCACGAGGCGCTTGAGCCGCTCGACGTCACGGAAAATGAGATTGGCGCGCTTGTACGTCGCAAAGCGGCGCGCGAAGCCAATAGTGAGCGTGTTCGGGTCGAGCAACGTGCCGGCACCCACCAGCTGCGTCGTCTCCATTTCACGCGCGGCAAAGGCGCGACGCGCTTCTTCACGCACCATGCGCATGAGCGTGTTCTTCAGACGCGAATGCGTATACCACAGCGTCTCGTCGTCGAGCGTGAGCACCTGCTCCCACAACGCCGGGTCGCTGCTGTGTCCCCACCCCTGACCGAGATGCTCGTCGAGCATCTTCATGATGGGGTTCGACATCCACGTCGCGAGGTGCACGCCGTTGGTGACGTGCCCCACGGGAATCGACTCGGCGTCGCGGTTGGGCCACAGCGAACGGCTCATCTCGCGCGTCACGATGCCGTGACGGCGCGACACGGCATTCACTCGGCGCGACAGGCGCACCGAGGCGGCGGTCATGTGATAGACGCCCGGCCCCGATTCGGGATGGTAGCCGATGCGCAAGAACGCTTCAGCGTCGATCCCCATCTCCTTCCAGTAGCCATTCGCGCACTGACGCACTTCGTCAACGGAGAAGTGATCGTGGCCGGCGGGCACGGGCGTGTGCGTCGTGAACACGCTGCAGTTGCGCACCTGCTTCACCGCGTCGGCGTACGACAGGCCGCCCGCGACGAGCTCACGTGTGCGCTCGACCATCATGAACGCCGCGTGGCCTTCGTTCGCATGCCACGCCGCCGGGTCGATGCCGAGCGCGCGAAGGGCACGTACGCCACCCACACCGAGCAGCCACTCCTGACGGAGGCGCATGGCCGGGCCGCCACTGTACAGCTTGGAGAGCAGCGGACGATCGTCCGGATGATTCTCCTCGAGATCGGAGTCGAGCAGATACACCGGCACGCGCCCCACCTGCATCTTCCACACGCGAATGTGGATGTCACGACCGAACGTGTTGACCGTGACGAGATGGCGCGCGCCGTTGCGGCCGGGCAGCGGCACGAGCGGCACACCGTCGAACTCGATGCGCGCGTCGCTGTCTTCCTGCCAGCCGTCGACGCGAATGCGCTGGTCGAAGTAGCCGTTGCGATAGAGAATGCCGACGGCGACGAGCGGGATGCCGAGATCGGACGCCGTCTTGAGGTGGTCACCGGCGAGGACGCCGAGTCCGCCCGAGTAGATCGGTACCGAGTTGTGAATACCGAACTCGGCGCAGAAGTACGCCACCGTGCGGCCGCGCAGCTCCGGGAAGGTGCGCGCGTACCAGGTGTGTTCGTCGGAGCGTTCGGCGGCCAGCCACTGCATGGCCCGGTCGTACCGGGCGCAGAAGACCGGATCTCCGGCGAGGTCGACGAGCCGGGCGGGGTCGACGAGCTGGAGGAGCCGGATGGGGTTGTGGCGGGTCCGGTTCCAGAGCCCTTCGTCGATGGCCTTGAACAGGGACCGCGCATCGCGGTTCCAGCTCCAGGCAAGGTTTTGGGCCAGGTGCGCCAGGCCAGACACGCGCGCCGGAAGGGCGGGCGAAGCTGGGACGAACGGGGTCTGGGGCGCGTCGGCTAGTAATGTCATGGGGAAGGGAACTTTTGTTTCTGAAAACAGCCTGCTCGGAGTTTAGCACCTGCACACGGGAAAGGTATGTCCGTGCACACAGGTGTGGACAGGGAAAGCAGGCGGGGCTAGTGTCGAAGACCCGGGTTGTCCTCCGGGAGACGACTCGCCTCTGCCATCCAATGCCAGCACGCAAAGCCACGAACACCCGCCCGCGCCGCGCCCCCGCCGTCGAAGTCTTCAAATTCGGGGGCGCGTCGCTTGCCGACGCCGCGGCCGTCCGTCACGCCATCGGCATCATTCTCGACGAGCGTCCCTCTCGTACCGTCACGGTCGTGTCGGCGCTGGCGGGCGTCACCGATGCGCTGTTGGCCATGGCCGAACTGGCCCGCGCGGGCGACATGCGCGGCGTCGACAGTGCCGTCGACCGGCTGCACGCGCGTCATCGGGCGGTGGCGGAGGGCATTCTGAGCACCCAGCGGGCACGTAACAGCTTGGTCAAGGCGCTCGATGTGGCGTTTGCCGAGCTGCGGACGCTGGCGCATGGCGTGGCCAGTCTGCGGGAGCTCACCCCCCGCACGCGGGACTTCCTCGTGGCGCGCGGCGAGCAGCTCTCGGCGCAGCTGGTGGTGGCCGGGCTGCTCGGGCGGGGCGCCAAGGCGCACTATGTAGAGGCCGCCGAGCTCATCCGTACCGACGGTGTCTTCGGGAACGCCTTCCCCGACCTCGCGGCCACCGACCGGCTCGTGCGCGAACGCCTGGGGCCGCTGCTGCGGCGCAAGGTGCTGCCGGTGGTGCCGGGGTTCGTGGGCGGAGGGGTAGATGGCGCACTGGTCACCCTTGGCCGTGGCGGCAGTGATCTGACCGCCACGGTGCTGGGACGTGCGCTCAAGGCGCAGCGCATTTCGCTCTGGAAAGACGTGCCCGGGCTCATGACCACCGACCCGCGGCTCGTGCCGAGTGCGCGGATCGTGCCGCAGCTCAATGTGCGCGAAGCCGCAGAGCTCGCGTACTACGGTGCCAAGGTGCTGCATCCGCGTGCACTCATTCCGCTGGCCCGCATTGCGGTGCCG
>JAIXTI010000001.1 GCA_027484025.1 bacterium | reverse complement strand
GTCGCCAGCCACGCCACGAGCAGCCCCACCACACCGATGCCGCCGGCGATGGCAATAAGTCGCGTATACGAAAACGGGTCGAGCAGTGCACCGGACGTCGCGGCCGTGATGATGATGCCGACGATCATGAGAATCCACGTGATCGCCGCCGCACCCGCTCGCTGCGATGGCTTGGCCCGCTCACTCATGAGCGCCAGCAGCGGCGTGCCCGCCGCACTGACACCGGCACCAAGAATGACACTCGCCAACGACGCCAAGGCCACGCCCAACACGACGTTGGTGGCCATGACCGGAATGCTCGCGGCGACGCCGATGCCCCCCAGCGCGCACACCAGCAATCCGCCAAGAATCCACGGCGTACGGCGCCCATGACGATCGCTGTCGTGGCCCAGGCGCGGACGCAAAATGAGCTGCACGCCGAAATGCAGCGCCACCAGCAGCCCGGGAATAAGCGCCGGCAGGCCAAGCTCCACGACGATGACACGATTGATCGTCGTCGTGAGCAGCACCACGACCGCCCCGATCGCCGCCTGCACGAACCCGAGGCGCGTGAGCTGCCACCAGCTCATCCCTGCTTCAACGCTGCGGCGCGCTTGCGTCGACATCGATACCGGCGCCACGGCGGTCGTCATCAGCGGGCGACCTCGGTCAGGGCATTCGTCACCATGGGCAACGTGCGCACCGCGAACGCCGACACCATCATGCCGCTTACATAGAAGGGCACCCCGAACGCGCTGAGGTACAACGCGCGTTCAACCGGCTTCTGTACGAACCACCACATGAGCCCCGCCTGAATCAGCGCGAGCACCCCGATGGCCGTCGCGAAGCCTGGACGTCCCCACGAAACGAGCAAGCCGATCACCACGGCCTGCGCCATCAGCATCACCAGCGAGGCCACCCAGCCGGCCGCCGTCGGGCCGAGCATCACGGGCAGCGAATTCACGCCCATTTTGCGGTCGCCTTCGATGGCCTTGAAATCGTTGAGCGTCATGATGCCGTGCGCGCCAATGCTATAGAGCACGGCCAGCAGCAACAGCGGCATGGGCGGGAGCACGTTGCCCAGCATGATCCCGGCGCCGGTAATC
Source organism: bacterium (assembly GCA_027484025.1). Taxonomy (GTDB): domain Bacteria; phylum Gemmatimonadota; class Gemmatimonadetes; order Gemmatimonadales; family Gemmatimonadaceae; genus Gemmatimonas. The sequence goes on along the minus strand of JAIXTI010000001.1, from coordinate 1,420 downwards.
CACGCCAAGCCTTCATAGGTGAAGCCGACCGCCGTATTGCCAATCCACCCGTTGCGCTTGAAGCGGAAGGGCGGCGCACTGTAGCCCCACGAAAACGCCAGCGCCACGCCCACGGCGAGCATGCCGAACGCGCCCAACGGCAGCGCCCAGACAATACAGAGCGCGCTCCAGATGATCGCGATCGCCAGTCCCCACTGCCCGGGGATGCGCCCCGATGGGATGGGGCGATTGGGTTCGTTGATCGCATCGACCTCGCGATCGAACCAGTCATTCACGGCCTGACTCGACGCACACACCATCGGTCCCGTCAGGCCAATACCAAGCGCCAACGTCCACAGGCGCTCCGACGACAAGGGCACACCCGCGGAAATCGCTCCGCAGGTGAATGCCCACATGGGTGGGAACCAGGTTACAGGCTTGAGCAGCGTCAGGACCGCTTTCGGGTCCAGCCGCGTCACCGCCGTACGTTCTGAATAACTGACGCCCATATCTGTCTAGTTTAGTTGACAGTCGCGGAGTGCGACAGAGCCCGACACTGTTTTGCCGGGCAAATAATTCAACTTGTTTTGCGGGACCAGCCGGAACAGGGAAGGGCTAGCTGGCGACGTCCTCGTCACGATCGGCACCCGGAGTCACCAGACGGTGTCTTCGGAGCTTTACATACAGGCTTTGTCGGCTCACGCCCAGCACCTCGGCGGCCGAGGTCCGGTTGTCGTTGGTCAGCTCCAGCGCCGCTTCGATGAAATGGCGTTCCACCAGGTCGACGGTGTCCCGGACGAGGTCGCGCAGCGACACCCGGCCGACGAGCGAGGTGAGCTCCTCGACCGCGCGGGTGAGGTCGCGCGCGCCTTGCGGGCCGCTGGCGAGACGGCGGCCGATGTCTCGAATGGTGAAGCCGATGCACGGCTCCTCCCCTTCCGGCACCCAGACCGCCGAGACTTCCACCTCGGACTGGTTCCCGTGCATTCCGCGAGCAGAGGTGGCCATGAGGCGCACCACCCCGTTCTTCCGCAGCGTCCCCACGAATACCGAGAAGTCCGCACCGGGACGGCCGATATAAGTCGCCAGCGAACTGCCGCGGAGCTGCTCTTCGCTCGCCAGTTCGGTGATGTCGAGAAAGGCGCGGTTGGCCGTCAGGATCTGCCCGTCGAGGTCCGTGACGACAAAGGCGTCCGGCGAGCGCTCGAGCAGATCGATGAGGCGCGACGGTGAACTGGCCCCGCTGCTCGACCCCGCCGTCGGAAGCTCGGCGGGGGAGAAGCGCACCAGCAACAACGTCGACTGCTCCTGACGGAAGCAGGAGGCCGAGGCGTGAAACGTGCGCGCGCCGTTGAGCGTGAGGGTGATGTCTCCCGACCGGCCGGCGCTGCGGGCGTTGGACAGGAGCTCATCGAGCGCCCGCGCCGCCTGCGCGTCCATG